>DASWMP010000236.1:0-12029 GCA_036399695.1 Thermoanaerobaculia bacterium
CGTTGACTTTAGATGTGGGACAGACACTCTTGTCTGTCCCGTGCACCCGAACGGCCGCTTGTCTGGAGGAATGGACCTCGGGGGTGGGCCGGACAGACAGGAGTGTCTGTCCCACATGAGGCAAACCTCTAAGTCAACGCCATTGGAAGCACCGTGGAAATCAACGGCCTCACGCCGCGCACGGACGTCGTGCTCTTCGGCCTGGAGCGCGACCAGGAGTCCGACGTCTCGATACCCGCCATTCATCGCGGCTTACCTCCCACGCCACCGCTGGATCTCGGGCGTCGAGCACGCGATCACCGTTGCGCCAGAACACGTCGGGGACCAACTCCGCATCCGGTTGGCTCGGCGCCTTCGTGCGGAGGCTTACGAAGACCGCGTCTCCGACCGGAAGCGCGCGGAAGAGATGTGGGATCGAGCCGTTCGCCTGCTCCGTGACGTTTCGAAGACGAACGACCGGGAGGCTCCGGGCAGCCTCGCGGCTTGTCATCGGTCCCATAGGTCCGATCGTCACCCCGCCGGGGCTACGCCGCTTCTTCGGCGTTGACCACCGCTGCCGGTTTCCGGCGCATGTCCAGAAACAGGAGCGCGATGCCTACGCAGATCGCCGTATCGGCCACGTTGAACGCCGGCCAGTGGTGCTCGCGGCCGCCCCAGATCGCGTACACGTCCAGGAAATCCACCACGTAGCCAAAGCGGAAACGGTCCACCAGGTTGCCGATGGCGCCGCCGAGGATCAGGTGGAGCGCAATCTGGAGCATGCGGTCGGTGACGGGGGAGCGGAGCGCGTAGACCACCACCACCGCGAAGACGATCAACGCCCCGCCGTTCAGCAGCAGTGGCACCAGGCGCGATTCGGCGTTGGCGCCGATGCCGAACGCCGCGCCGGGGTTGCGCACGTGCACGAGCTGGAAGAGGTTGGGGATGACGGGGATGGCGTCGTGCAAGTGGATGCGGGCGAGCACAAGGGCTTTCGTCCAGAGGTCGAGGATGAGGACCGCGGCCGTGATGACGAGGTAGCCGGCGCGCGTCACGACGCTTTCTTCTCCTCGATCAGGCGATCGAGCTCGAAGCGGAGGCGGCCGAGGATCTCGTCGTACGTGTAGTGTCCGAGCGACTCCGGGCCGCGCTTGAGATTGACGAAGCTGGGGGCGCACCACATGCCGAGGTCGGCGTCATCGGTCTCGCCGGGGCCGTTCACACGGCAACCCATCACGGCGATGGTGATGTCGTGCTCCTTGGCGTACTCCGTCATCTCGCGCACGTTGAGGGCGAGCTCGATGAAGGCCTCGTTCTCGACGCGCGAGCACGACGGGCAACTGATGATGTTCAGCCCCTTGTGCTCGAAGCGGGGCACGGAGCGGAAGCGGCCGGACTGGATGTCGTCGAGGATCTGGCGGCCGACGGTGATCTCCTGCCCCTTGTTCTCGAAGGGGAGAGTGAGGGAGACGCGGATCGTGTCGCCGATGCCCTGGGTCACGAGCTGTTCGAAGGCGATGCGGGTCTTGATGATGCCGTCGGGCGGCATGCCCGCCTCGGTGACGCCGAGGTGGAGAGGGACGTCGGGACGGGCCTCGGCGAAGCGGACGTTCGCGTCGATGACCTTGTTCGGATCGGAGTCCTTCAGCGAGACGCAGTACTGATCGAAGCCGATCTCGTCGAGGATCTGGCAGTGATCGAGGGCGGACTCGAGCATCGGGGCGATCGAATCCTCCTTGTCGTACTTGGCGAGCTTGTCGGGGTCGACCGAGCCGGCGTTGACGCCGATGCGCATCGCGCAGCCGTGATCGCGGGCCACGTCCACCAGGTACTGCACCTTCTGGCGGATCGTCTTGTCCCGCTCGATGTGGTACAGGTGGCCGGGGTTGTAGCGGAGCTTCTGGACGAGCGGCGCGACCTTCTCGGCGAGGCGGTAATTCTCCTGCAGGTCGATCGAGAGGTTCGCGTTCGGACGGGCGTTGCGGATGACCGCGAGGGCGGCCACGTCCTTCGGATTGTCGACGGCGATGCGGATCACGTCTGCGCCGGCTGCTTCGAGCAGCTCGACCTGGCGGATCGTCGCCTCTACATCCTGTGTCCTGGTCGCGGCCATGGACTGAACGGCGATCGGATTAGTCCCGCCGATCTTCACATTGCCAATACGGATTTCGCGCGTCTGTCTCGGTTTCACGGCCTGCGTAACGTATCGGTTCAGCAAAGATTTCCGGCGAACGGGGCGTTTGCTCGGCCCTTCGATAATGGAATTCCCGCCAGTCTCACAGTGCCGAATCAGTCACAAAATTACCTTGCCTTCAGGGATTTCATCCGTTAGGTTCTCTCACAGAGAGAGTGTGTGTGGCGGGTGGTTTTCCCGGTAATTCGCAGGCTGTAAGGTGAGCAGGCCCGGTCCGTCTGCTCGCTTCCGACAATCCGATCGTCCATTCCCCAGGGTCACGTTTCCCATGCGCGAGCTTTCTCTGGTGCCAAGAGGGATCGCTCGGAGAGGCCTGAATGTCCATCCCGTCCCGGGTTCCCACCTGGCCGCGACTGCTCGTCGTGGCGCTGATCCTTCTCGTTTCCACTACGGCTACGGCCTGGGCGCAGAGTTGCCCCCCGCCGGTCATCGTGCAGATTGGCGGCTCGAATCCGAGCTGTGCCGGTCAGGCCGTGACGCTCGACGCCGGTGACGGCTACGCGGGCTATCTCTGGTCGAACGGCGCCACCACGCGCATCATCACGGACACGCCGCCGGCCGATACCACGTACACGGTCACGGTGACGGACGCGAACGGTTGCAGTGTCACGTCGCCGCCGCTGACGGTCGACGTCCACGGCGCCGTGCCGGCCATCGACGGGGCCACGGAGGTCTGCCCAGGCAGCACCGGCTACGCCTGGCTGACGCAGTACTACGTCTCGCACGTCTGGACGATCAGCGGAGGCACGCTCACGTCGAATGCAACCGATTCGACGGCGAATTTCCAGGCCTCCGCCGGCAGCAGCCAGGTCGTCCTGACGGTCACGGTGACGGACGAAGACGGCTGCACCATGACGAACAGCCGGACGGTGCAGGTCGGCGCCGTCGAGTCGCTGCCGATCCAGGCCGACTCGACGGCCTGTCCGGGCGGCGTGCAGACGGCGGTGGCCTACGCGTATCCGGGGGCAACGTCGTACCTCTGGTCGATCAGCGGCGGCCGTTTCATCGGGCCGGTGAACGGCACGACGGTGCAGTACGTGGCCGATCTGTCGGGCACGGTGCATCTCGAGGTGTCGGCGGAGACCGGGACCGGCTGCAGCGGTCACGGAGTCAAGGATCTGCCGATCCAGGGTGTGCCCATCGAAATCATGTACTCGGAGAAGGCCTGTCCCGGTCAGCTCAACTGGCTGGCAGCCAGCGGCGTTCCGTACGACGCGCGCTGGGAGTGGACGGTCGCCAACGGGCAGATCGTCGGACCGACGCATCAGTCGGCAATCCAGTACATCCCCACCGGAGGCGGTCCGGTCGTGGCGACGGTGAAGTACTCGACGCCGAACAACGGCTGCGTCACGACCAAGACCGTCACTGTGCCGGTGGAACCGGAGCTTCATCCGCAGCTCACCGCCAGCGTCCCCTCGATGTGCCCGAACGGCATGGCCACGGTCACGATCGCGGACGCGTCGTCGTGGGATGGCGTCTACTGGTACACCAACGCGCCGAACGGCTCGGCCGCCTTCCCCGGTTACCTCAACATCTACTCCGGCGGGCCAGGGGAGATCCTCGTGCGCGTCGAGGCCTGGAAGAACGGCTGCTCGTTCAAGTCGTCGCTGACGATCCCGGTGGCGGTGCCGAGTGCCGCGATCTCGATGCCGAGCGCCGTCTGCGGCAACAGCACGTTCATCGCGCGGGCAGCCGATGCCGGCGCCGGCGCGGCGTACGTCTGGAACGTCACGGGCGGAACGCTCGTGTCGTCGAACGGCAACACGGCCACGATCGCCGTCCCGGCGAGCGGCTCGCTGTCGGTGGGCGTCTCAGTGACGAACGCTTCCGGTTGCAGCGCCAGCGCGAGCGCCACGGCCACCATCGGCACGACGCTCGCGCCGACGGTGCTGTTCAACAACGCCTGTAATGCCGATCCGACGATCGCCACGATCGGCGACGCGGAGAACTACACGTCGATCGCCTGGTCGATCACCGGCGGCAGCATCGACGGCCCGATCAACGGCCCGTCGGTCGTCTACACGACCGCCAGCGCGACGCCGGCGCAGCTCACGGCCACGGTGACGAACGCCGCCGGCTGCAGCGGCTCGGTCACGGTCGCGGCGCCGGCAGGACGCGCGGTGCCGCTCCCGGTCCTCGCGTTCAACGGTCCGGTCTGCGGCGTCGGCGGCACGCAGTCCGTCCAGATCACGAACGCTTCGCTGGTGAACCCGCAGTGGACCCTGACGAACGCCGTCGTGGACCCGTACCAGTACTCCCCGGACGCAATCTCCTTCGTGGTGACGGGGAACGGACCGGTCACGGCCACGGTGACGGGGCTCTCGGACGGCTGCCCGGTCTCCGCCTCCGCCACGGCGGTGCTCGAGCCACCCGCGCCGCTGACCATCAGCCCCTCCGTGACCACGCTCTGCGGCTTCAACGCGGCCGCCTCCGCGACCGTGGCGCCGTACGACCTCGGCACCGGATCGCTCTACTGGTCCATCGAGAACGGCGTCATCGACGGCTCCGCCTCCGGCCTGACGGTGAACTTCCGCGGCTTCAACAACCCGGTGCGCCTGAAGGTGACGCGCGGTGGTTGCGACACGCCGGCGACGATCGAGATCCCGCTGGCCGAAGGGCCGAAGATCACGGTGGACGTCGCCTCCATCTGTCCTTATGACGGCGTCGGGCGCGCCTCGGTCAGCGGCAGCTTCCCGGGCCTCGAGTGGCTGGTCACGAACGGTGAGATCGTGACGAACGAAGGGAACGCCATCACGTTCCGCGCGACCTCGGGTAACTCACCGGTCACTGTGTACGCGTCCCTCATGAACGGCGGGGGCGGCTGTACTCCGTCCGACAGCGTCACGGTGCCGATCCGCACGATTTCCCAGCCGTCGATCACGGTCGACAAAGCGTCGATCTGCCCGTACGACGGCACCGCCACGGCGACGGTCTCGGGCACCTGGGCCACGATCGAGTGGTTTGTCTCCAACGGCACGATGGTTTCGCAGAGCGGGAACAGCATGACGTTCCGCTCGGCCACGGCGGCATACCCTGTGTACGTGTACGCGAACGTGCAGGACGCCGGAGGGTGCCGCACGTGGCAGCAGTCCACGATTCCGATCCGGGTGATCGAGCAGCCCACCATCACGGCCGACAAGGCGTCGATCTGCCCGTACGACGGCACCGCCACGGCCACGGTCTCGGGCACGTGGTCGACGATCGAGTGGTATGTCTCGAACGGCACGATGGTGTCGCAGAGCGGGAACAGCATGACCTTCCGCTCGTCGACGTCGTCCGAGCCGGTGTACGTGTACGCGAACGTGCAGGACGCCGAAGGGTGCCGCACGTGGCAGCAGTTCACGATGCCGATCCGCGTGATCGCGCCGCCGGTCATCACGGCCGACCAGGCGTCGGTCTGCCCGAACGCCGGCACTGCCACGGCGACGGTCTCGGGCACGTGGGCCTCGATTCAGTGGTCCGTCTCGAACGGCACCATGCTGTCGCAGAACGGCAACAGCGTCACGGTGCGTTCGACGTCGTCGTCCGAGCCGGTGGCCATCTCGGTGAGCGTGCAGGATACGGAGGGCTGCCGCGCGATTCAGTCGCTCACGATCCCGCTCAGCGTCACCGAGCCGCCGGTGCTGACCAGCAACCATGAGTCGATCTGCGCCAACAGCGGCACGGCCACCGTGACGGTCCAGGGTACCTGGTCGCTCGTCAGCTTCCCCGATACGATTCCGAATGCCGAGATCGTTTCCGAGAACGGCAACAGCATCACGATCCGCTCCACGTCGACCGAAGCCGTGACCGTCCCGGTCATGGTGCAGACCGCGGACGGCTGCTTCGCCTCAGGCAGCATCACGATCCCGGTGCAGGTGGTCACGGCGCCGGCGATCACGGCCGACGGGCCGCTGAGCATCTGCGCGGGCGGCTCCGTCACGCTCACCTCGACGGCTGCCGATTCGTACCTCTGGTCGAACGGCGCCACCACGCAATCGATCGTCGTGACGGAGCCGGGCACGTTCACCGTCACCGCGACGGTGAACGGCTGCTCCGCCGGCTCCGCGCCGCTCCAGGTTACGGCGGGCGGCGGCGGTTCGGTGACGATCACGGCGCCGGATCAGGCGTGCCGTTCGACGACTCAGTCGGCGAGCGCGCCGTTCTACCCCATGGCCACGTATCAGTGGACGATCTCGGGTGGCACGTGGACGGGCGGTACCGCGCCAGCCGGTCCGTCCGTATCGTTCGTGGCGAACAGCAGCGGCAGCGCCGTCGTGCTCGGCGTGACGATCACGAAGGCGGGGGAGAGCTGTGCGTACACCGGCTCGGCCACCGTGCCGCTGGTCGGACCGCCGCCGGCCTCGCTGCTCAATCCCACGGCCGAGGTGTGCGAGACCGGAACCTTCACGCTGACGGCCGTGGACGCGGGTCCGGGCGCCGTTTACGAGTGGAGCTTCGGCCGCGCGCAGGTGGTGTCGGGGCAGGGTACTCGCACCGTCACCGGAACCGTCACTTCCCCCGGTCCCTACGTGCAGGTGACGCTGAAAGTAACGCGAGCGGGTTGCAGCACCACCGGGACCACGGACGTTCACATCGAGCGTCTCGGCAGCCTTACGACGAGCGGTTCGACGACCTTCTGTGAGGGCGGCAGCGTGACGCTGAATGCGCCGTCGTGCGGCGGCTGCACGTATTCATGGTCGACCGGGGCGACGACGCGCTCGATCGTCGTCACGACCGGCGGCAACTACAGCGTCACGTCGACGTCGCCGAGCGGCTGCACGAAGACGGCATCCCGTGTCGTCACCGTCAACACGCCGCCGCCCACGCCGGCCATCACCGCCGGCGGTCCGACGACGTTCTGTGAGGGGGGCAGCGTGACGCTGACCGCCCCGGGCGGCTACACGTATCTCTGGTCCAACGGTGCAACCACGCAGTCGATCAACGCCACGCAGTCCGGCAGCTACACCGTGACTGTGACGAGCAACGGCTGCTCCGCGACGTCGGCGCCGATTGCCGTCACGGTCAATCCGAAGCCCGCCGGCAGCATCAGCCCGGCCGGCCCGCTGGCCATCTGTGCCTACAACTACGTGACGCTGACCGCACCGGAAGCAACCTCGTACCTCTGGTCGAACGGGGCGACGACGCGCAGCATCAACGTCGCGTCCAGCATGGCCGGCAACTACAGCGTCACGGTGACGAACGCCAGCGGCTGCAGCACCACGACGGCGCCGGTCGCCGTCACCGCCGGCGCCGACGTGCCGCAGCCGACGCTCACCGGCTACGGCAAGGTCTGCCCGAACACGACCAACGTCATCACGATCGACGATCCGAGCTACGTCTCGTTCCAGTGGTCGATCGCAGGCGGCACGATCAACGGAAGCACGACCGGCCGCGCCGTCTCCTACACCGCGCCGGCCAGCGGCACGGTCGAGCTGCAGTGCATCGTCACGCATACGTCTGGCTGCGTCAGGACGAGCTCCTTCACCGTGCAGGTCGCGGTGCCGGATGCCACCTTCACGCTGCCGTCGAATCTCTGTCCCGGTTCCGACTACGGGATCAGCATGCCCCAATGGGGCCCGGGCGCCACCTATAGCTGGACGGTCAGCGGACCGGCCACGTTCACCCCGACCGGCGGCGACTACGGGAACCAGGGCATGCTCCACCTGACGGGTGAGGCCGGGACGCTGACGATGACCGGCACGGTGGTGACGCCGACCGGCTGCAGCGCGACGTACACCTCGTCCACGGAGATTCGCCCGGTCGCGCCGTTCACCATCGACACGCCGGACGCCGTCTGTAACGCGACAGGAAACACGGCGAGCGTGACGGCCGAGGGGGCGACGAGCTACTTCTGGTCGATCACCGGCGGCACGATCGTCGGGTCGCGCACCGGCAGCTCCGTCACGTACGACGTCACGGCGGCGCAGGCGACGCTGAGTGCCCAGGTGTCCAATGGCACCTGCACGCGGTCGGTCTCGAAGAGCGTCGCGAACCAGAGCACGCCCCCCGTCATCACTTACAGCCGCCCCACCCCGCAGTTCTGCCCCGGCGAGACGATCACGCTCACAGCCCCCGCGGGTCAGGCGTCGTATCTCTGGTCGAATGGCGCCACGACGCGCTCGATCGTCGTCGACCAGACCGGCACGTACACCGTCACAGTCACGACCACCGGCGGCTGCTCGCTGACGTCGGCGCCGCTCACCGTCACGATGCGCGACGTCCCGGCGCCGGTGCTGACGGTCGCGCCGTCACCGCTGTGCGATCAGACGCAGACCTTCACCACGACGGTGACGAACCGTTCGGCCTTCCAGATCGTGCACTGGCAGAGCGCCACGGCCGCGCTCACCGCGGTCAGCGCCGATGGCGCGACGGCCACCTGGCTCCGGAACCCGGGCGATGACGTCTGGGTCGAAGCCGTCGGCTATTCGCTCGAGGGTGCCTGCCCGCGCACGACGCATCTCGACGTCGCCGACATCACCGCTCCCAACGCCACGATCGCCGGCCCGACGGAGATCTGCTCCGCTCTCGGCTTCGTGCAGTCCGCCGTGCCGGACGGCGGCCCGGGCGTGACGTACGACTGGGACGTCAGCAACGGCACCATCCTGGCCGGTGAGCTCGGACGCACGCTGTCGTGGCGCCCGAATCCCTCGAACACAAATCCGACGACGCTCTACGTCACCGTCACCGACGCGAACGGCTGCGCGCGCGCCGGGTACCTTCAGGTCACCAAGCGCCCGGCGCCCGACGCCACGATCACGATGCCGGCGTCGGTCTGCCCCGGCGCGATCGTGACGGCCTCCGTGCCGGACGTGCCGGGCCTGACGTATGCCTGGAACATGACGGGCGTGGAGATCATCAGCGGCGGCACGTCGCCGACCATCACGTTCCGCGCCCCGGCGTTCGACGGCGCGACCTTCACCGCCAGCATCACGATCTACGCGCCGGGCGGCTGCCAGAACAGCGACACGGAGACGGGCGTCACGACGACGGCTCCGGCGGCCACGATCGCGGCCAGCGGTTCGACGGCGCTCTGCCCCGGCAGCTCCGTCACGCTCACCGCGTCCGCGGCGTCGTCGTATCTCTGGTCCAACGGCGCCACCACCCGCGACATCACCGTCACGGATCCGGGCAACTACACCGTCACGGTCACGGGCGCCAACGGCTGTGCCGCCACCTCGGCGGCGACGAACGTCACGACCCAGCCCGCGCCGACGGCCACGATCACGGCCGGCGGCCCGACCAGCTTCTGCCCCGGCGGCTCCGTCACCCTGACGGCCAACAGCGGCACGAGCTATCTCTGGTCCAACGGCGCGACGACGCAGTCCATCACCGTCACGACCGGCGGCAACTACACCGTCGCGGTGACGAGCCCCTACGGCTGCACGGCCACCAGCGCGGTCACGACGGTGACGATCCTGCCGAAGCCGGTCATCGGCTCGACGCGGCGGCCGCCTGCCGTCTGCCCGAACGGCATCGCCACCGCGGACGTGCAGCAGAACGCTGCCTGGACGTATCAGTGGAGCGCGGTGAACGGCGTCATCGAGCAGGGGCAGGGGACGTACTTTGTTACGTTCCGCGCGAATGCCAACGCCACCGGGAACGTGACGCTGACGTGCGTCGTGACGAACGCCAGCGGCTGTACCGACACCGCGACGCTCGTGGTGCCGATCCATAGCCCGGAGGCGACGATCACGGCCGGCGGCGCGACGACGTTCTGCGTGGGCGGCTCCGTCACGCTGACGGCGCCGGCCGGCTACAACAACTATCTCTGGTCGAACGGCGCCACCACGCCGTCGATCAACGTGACGACCGGTGGCACCTACTGGGTGCAGGTCAGCACGGGGTACTGTTCCGACCGTTCCGACAATCTCGTCGTGACGGTCGACCCGCTGCCCTCCACGGCCATCACCGCAAGCTCGACGGCCATCTGCGCCGGCAGCTCGGCGACGCTGACGGCGCCGGCAGGCACGGGGTATTCGTACCTCTGGTCGACCGGCGCCACCACGCGTTCGATCTCCGTCACGGAGGCGGGGGATTACAGCGTGACGGTGTCGACGCCTGCCGGCTGCTCGGCGACGTCGGCTCCGACGTCCATCACGGTCAACGCGACCCCGGTGGCAACGATCACGGCCAATGGCCCGACGACGTTCTGCCCCGGCGGCTCCGTCACCCTCACGGCCAACAACGCCGCGAGCTATCTCTGGTCAAATGGCGCCACGACGCAGTCCATCAACGTGAGCAGCGCGGGTAATTACAGCGTCACGATCACCGACGCGAACGGCTGCACCGCCACCTCGGCGGCGACGTCCGTCACGGTCAACGCCGCCCCGGCCGCGACCATTACGGCCAGCGGTCCGGCGGCGTTCTGCGCCGGTGGTTCCGTGACGCTGACGGCGAACAGCGCCGCGAGCTACCTCTGGTCGAACGGCGCGACGACCCAGTCGATCAACGTCAGCAGCAACGGCAACTACAGCGTCACGATCACGGACGCGAACGGCTGCAGCGCCACCTCGGCCGCGACCGCGGTCACGGTGCACGCAACACCGTCCGCGACAATCACGGCGAATGGCCCGACGACATTCTGCGCCGGCGGTTCCGTGATCCTCACGGCGAACAACGCCGCGAGCTACCTCTGGTCGAACGGCGCGACGACGCAGTCCATCAACGTCACCGACGCCGGCAACTACAGCGTCACGATCACCGACGCGAACGGCTGCAGCGCGACGAGCGCCGTGACGGCCGTGAGCGTCAACCCGATCCCGTACGTCGGCCTCAGCGTCGATTACTCGGCTTGTCCCGGGGTGCCGCGTGACGCGAACGCCACGCTGGTGATGGACGGTGCATATCTCCCGAACGCGCCGTTCGTCTGGTCGATCGAGGGGGGGACGCTCTCGGCCACCACCGGCGCCCACGTGACGTTCGTCGCCTCGCAGCCCAACTCCACCGTGACGCTCACTCTCACCGGCACCGACTCCCGCGGCTGCTCGAAGACCGTCACGAAGACGGTCGAAGTCGGTGCGGGTGTGGTCCCGACCATCACCGCCAACGGTCCGACGACGTTCTGCGCCGGGAATTCGGTGGAGCTCATCGCGCCGGACATGCAGTTCGGATCGTACGAGTGGTCGACCGGTGCGACGGGCCGCGTGCTCCTCGTGACGCAGCCCGGCACCTACACCGTCACCTACTACGAGGGGGTGAACGGCTGCGGTGCCACGAGCGAGCCGGTCGTCGTCACGGTGAACACACCGGCGGTTCCGGCCGTGACTGCGGATGGGCCGCTGACGTTCTGCGAGGGCGGCTCCGTCACGCTCACGGCGAGCGAAGGGGCGTCGTATCTCTGGAGCACCGGCGCCACGACGCGCTCCATCACCGTGACGGGCTCGGTCTACAACGGATTCGTCGCCGTGACGGACGCGAACGGCTGCGAGGCCACCTCCGCTCCGTTCGACGTCATCGTGCCGGGGGCTCCGGCCGCCACGATCACCGCCGGCGGCCCGACCACCTTCTGCGCCGGCGGCACGGTGCGCCTGACGGCGAGCTCCGGTACGTCTTACCTCTGGTCGACCGGCGCGACGTCGCAGTTCATCGACGTGACGGCGAGCGGCAACTACAGCGTGACGGTCACGAACGGCAACGGGTGCTCGAAGCAGAGCGCGCCGGCGGCCGTGACGGTCACGCCGCTCCCCGACGCCACGATCACCGGCACGACGTCGATCTGCGCCGGCACGACGACGACGCTCACCGCTCCGAGCGGCACCGGTTACAGCTATCTCTGGTCCACCGGCGCGACGTCGCAGTCGATCAGCGTCGGCGCCGGCAATTACTCCGTGACCGTGACGGCGAACGGCTGCTCGACGCAGAGTGCCGTGACGAC
>DASWMP010000237.1:0-5761 GCA_036399695.1 Thermoanaerobaculia bacterium
AGACAGGAGTGTCTGTCCCACATTCAGATTCCGCCGAATATCGGGCACCCGCGGGCACGCTGGCATTCAATGTGGGACAGACACTCTTGTCTGTCCGCGCCCGCAGGCGCCGGTTTCTAATCAGGCCATCAGAGTGTGTGCGCTCCGTTTCGAGACACCCTCCGCACGCCACCGCTCTCCGAGATCGCTCTCACGATAGACTGCGCCCCGTGAAGCACAAGCTCCACCGACACCCCCCTCTGTCGTCCTTCGCGACGACAGGTGGCTGAGCCTGCAAGCTGGGTCAGGATGACCTGCGTTCCGTGCTCTCCAATCTCCCTTCCGGTGAAGGGACAGGGGATCTCCTTGTCGGCACCGGCACCAACGACGACGCCGCCGTCCTGCGCATCGAAGGCAACACCGCCATCGCCCAGACCGTCGACTTTTTCACCCCCATCGTCGATGACCCCTATCTCTTCGGCGCCATCGCCGCGACGAACTCCATCTCCGACATCTACGCCATGGGCGCCCGTCCCATCCTCGGCCTGGCCATCGCCGCCTTCCCGACGGACAAGCTGCCGCTCGACGTCCTCCACGAAATCCTTCGCGGCGGCGCCGAGAAAGCGCAGGAAGCCGGCTTCACCATCGCCGGCGGCCACACCATCATCGACGAGGTCCCCAAGTACGGCCTGGCCGTCACCGGCATCGTCGACGTCGACAAGCTCGTCCGCAATTCGACCGCCCGCGACGGCGACGCCCTCTACCTGACGAAGCCGATCGGCAACGGCATCCTCATCAGCGCCTTCCGCGCGCTCGCGCACCGGCGCATCTTCCGCCGCGGCGGCGCCCCATCGCTCGACGCAGCCACCCGCTGGATGACGATGCTCAACCGCGACCCCGCGACCGCCATGACCGCCGTCGGCGTCACCGCCGCCACCGACGTCACCGGCTACGGCCTCATCGGCCACCTGCTGGAGATGTGCGCCGGTGCCGGGATCGGTGCCGACGTCAGCATCAGCGCGGTGCCGGCCCTCGAAGGGGCACGCGAGTACCTGGCGCGCGGCTTCCGTCCGAGCGGGACGATGCGTAACGCCGAGAGCTTCCGCGGACGCGTCCGCTCGAACGTCAGCGAAGCCGATTACCTCCTGCTCTGCGACGCGCAGACGTCCGGCGGGCTGCTCATTGCCGTGGCGCCGGAGCGGGAAGCGGCGTTCGAGACCCGCTTCCGGGAAGGCGGCCTGTTCTATGCAAAGATCGGAAGGATGACGGCCGACCCCGGCCGCATCACGCTGATCCCTTAGGAGTAAGGCATGACTGAGTTTCCTGATGACGTGAACACCGTTCCAGCCGAGGACGGGTCGACCACGTGGGTAGAAATCGCGAGCACCGGCAACGAAGATGAAGCGAAGCTGATGCAGGGCTTCTTTCACGCTGAAGGGATCTCCGCGCAGGTCGAGTCCGTCGAGATGTCGATGGCGCCGACCACCTTCGGCAACCTCGGCGACATCCGCGTCTACGTGCCGGCCGCGGACGAAGCGCGTGCGCAGGAGCTGCTGCGCCAGCGCAACGAAGCCTATGAGCGGCTGGACGACGACGGTGAGACCGTGGTCACGGACGAGGGGCCGATGACGCTGGATGAAGCGTCGCAGGTTGAGCCGGATGGCGGATCAAACACCAGTAACGCCTGAGCTGCCGCCTCCGTCCACGCCGGGCGGGAGCGACCCTGATCCGCGGAGCTCCGTGCCTCCCGGCGACGAAGCACCGCCCGCCGTCATGCCGCGCTGGGTGCCGATCCTCATCGGCCTCGTGCTCGTCCTGATCGCGGCCTTCGCCGTCTACACCGGCATGCGTTACCGCGAGAACACGCTCACCAGCATCATCCGCAACGATGACGTCGCGCCCTCACAGGGGATGCGTCCCGGACCGCCGGGGGAGCAGGAGGCGGGCGGTTCGCTCATGTCCGGCAAGACGCCCGACGCCAACGCCGCCGTCACCGGCTCGTCCCGCGCCGTCGTCACCGGCGGGCCGCAGGGAGTCGCCGTCTCCGTGCGCATGTGGGCGCGCCGCGGCATGATCTTCGACGTCACGCCGAAAGACGCCGCCATCTATGTCAACGACGAAGCCATCGGGCAGGTCAATCAGTTCGATTCGGACGAAGAGGTGTACGATTTCGCCCAGCCCGGCAGCTACAACGTGCGCATCGTGACGCCCGGCCGTCCGGAGCGGCATTACGTCGTGACCGCCGCCGCCGACGCTCCCAATGAGGTGGCTACGATCAAGGCCGACCTCGGTAGTGGAGCGCGCTAACGGCACATAGTCGTGACGCTGCCACTTTGGGAATTCACCCCACCCTTACACGGTTGACCCCTGCACTTGGTGATTTGCAGCTCGAGACCTGAACACAGTTCTGAATCTCCTGAGAGGCAGCACAAGAACAAGAAGAAGGAGATTCAAACATATGAGAACACAGGGAACTGTTAAGTGGTTCAACGACGCCAAGGGTTTCGGCTTCATCACGAGCGAGAACGGTGAAGACCTCTTCGTTCACTTCTCGGCGATCCAGGGCGGCGGCTTCCGCTCGCTGCCGGAAGGCGCCGCGGTCGAGTTCGACGTCGTCCAGGGTCCGAAAGGCCTCCAGGCCGCCAACGTCGTCGCCGTTCGCTAAGCGATAACACGACACCCAACCCGAAGAGCCGGCCGAAAGGCCGGCTCTTTTTGTTTGTGGACTCGGTAGACTCATACCTCGATGTCTGAAGAGGTCTTTTCGATTGTCGCCATCATTTGGCTTCTTGCCTCGGCGGCTGCGCTGTGGTCATCGATCCGGCGTCGGCAGCTCATGGATCGTTTGCTGCGTTCGCTCGAGAAGCGCTCGACCTCGCCCACGACTGTGGCCTCAGAGACCGCCGACCCCACGGACCAGCACGCACCACTGCAACCGCCACGCACGCCGCCGAACCTCGTCGATGCATTGGCGCGCGTGACGCGGGAGCTCGAGATGGCGCGACGCCTTCTGGACGAGGTTTACGCGATCGGTCTCTGGTCGAAATCGGATGATTCCAGTGACAACAGGCGCAAGCGGCAGGGGCTGCGCGAAACCGATTGGGCCGTCTCCGGAGCCTTGCGGGCGCTCACTGAGCTGCGTGCCCACGAACCTGACCAGCCGGTACCGCTGAATGTTCTCGAGCAGGAGCTTCGACTGCTCGTCGGAGTCCTCGAGCCGTTACCCGACACCGTGACGGACACGATGGGCGACAGCGGCATTCTTGATTCGGCGATCAGCGCGAGCTCGACGAAGGTGCTGGAGCTGCTGACGATGGCTTCGGATCTCGCCGCAGAATACCGCCTCCGTCCGTCCGAGACGGCTTCTCACAGTCAGAGCGAGCCTTCCTGAAGGGTTTCGGATTCATCACGAGCACGTCCCCTGCAGAGTTTGGAGTGCGGCAGCGACGACGTCCGCCCGGAACGACGATAGCGACGACCTCAAATCGACTTCCCCGGCAAGCACCGCCCTTGGCGCCGACCTCAAATTGAGTTCCGCGGAAAGCACCGCTCTTGCCGCCGAAGGCGAACTTCCATTCGCGGAAGCAACCGTCCTTGACGTCGAAACCAAATTGACTTGCGCGGAAAGCAACGTCCTTGGCGCCGAAGCCAAAGTGACTTCCACGGAAAGCACCGCGCTTGTCGACGAAGTCAAAATGGCTTCCGCGGAAAGCACCCGCTCCTGGCGCCGAAGGCAAATCGACTTGCGCGGAAAGCACCGTGCTTCGCGCCGATCTCAAATCGACACTCGCGGTTTGGCGCCGAAGTCAAACCGGTCCCCCTGCCGCCGCAACCGGCCACGCACGTCATTACGCGTTCAAACGCCGGATCGCCGAGCTCGTGAAATCAGCGAGCAACTCCTGAACATTCACATCGAGAGCGCGCGCAAGTCGAACGATCACCCCAAGCCCGGGAGCTTTGAGCCCCCTCTCCATCTCGCCGACAAAGTTCGCACTCAACCCCGTCGCTTCGGCGACCGCCTCTTGAGACAGCCCCCTTTCGCGCCGGACGCGCCGCAACGCAACACGAACAGCTCAGCGACGGTTTGCACCGTTGCATTCCACGCTAAAATTTTTGGGAAGGTGCCCCCCTCTTAAATTAAATTAAGTTGTGATGCAGGCATGGGCAAGATAACCAACTTGCGCGCGAAATGTGATCTGTCGGCCCGTCAGCCCCTCACGATCGAATTGCCGATGTTCCTGATCCGCGCGTTCGAACAGCACGTCACCGCCGCGAACGCCGATGCCGGCGGAAGACGAGCGCGTCACCCTCGACAACCTCATCGAGCTCCATCTCGCAGAACAACTTTCCATCGCCGATGTGGCGAATCTGGAGAGGGAAGTGCCCGGGATCAGTCAAGCCGTTGGCGCAGTGGCTGAGCGACATCAACGGCGAGTAGCCGTGGTCGGCCGGGTTACCGACCAGTCAGTCCGTGGAATCGGCGGAGCGTGTGGGCGGAAAGCCTCCTGACAGACGTTCGGTCTTCGCCCCCCGGTTCTCGTTTTACGCTAAGTACACCATTCGCTAAATTCGCGCACAGGAGTAATCTAGGAGGAAACGTTGGTGGGGAGGGCGGGTGTGAGGTGGACAACGCCATATCGGATCGAGCTGAGCGAGGACGAGCAGTCGGTGCTTGCGGAACGTGCGCGGTCGTCGAATGCACCGTACCGCCAAGTGATTCGCGCACGGATCGTTCTCTACGCTGCCGAGGGGATGGAGAGCGCGACCATCGCGGGCCGGCTTGATTGCACGCGGTCGTTTGTGAGCCGTGTTCGAAAGAGGTTCTTCGAGGAACGCCTGAACGCGCTCGAGGAGCGACCGCGGCCGGGCCGACCGGCGCGTTTTTCCCCTTAACGAAATTGCATCTGTCAAGGCGGTTGCTTGCGAACTGCCGGCGCAGTTGAAGTTGCCGTTTTCGCGGTTCAGCATCGAGGAGATTCGGCAGGCAGTGCTCGCGAAGGGAGTGGTCGAGGCGATCAGCACCACGACCCTGTGGGAGTGGCTCCATGAAGACGGCCTCCGTCCTTGGAATCACCGGTCATGGATCTTTCCCCGAGATCCCGAGTTCCTGGCCAAAGGATCGCGAGTGGTGGATCTCTATGCTCGGGTGTGGGAAGGGAAGCCATTGGCTGAGAACGACTTCGTCATTTCCGCCGACGAGAAGACCAGCATTCAGGCCCGTCGCCGGAAGCACCGGCGAACGCCTCCCGGTCCTGGGAAGCCGAGTCTGGTCGAGCATGAATACGAGCGCAAGGGAGCACTCGCATACCTGGCCGCGTACGACGTGCATCGGGCAAACGTGTTCGGAAGATGTGACGAGACGACCGGAGTCGTTCCGTTCACCAAACTCGTGAACCAAGTGATGGAACAGGAGCCGTATCGATCCGCGGCACGCGTGTTCTGGATCGTCGACAACGGATCGTCGCATCGTGGAGCCGCCGCGTGTGAACGCCTTCGCGCACGGTGGCCGAACCTGATCCTCATCCACACGCCCGTACATGCCAGCTGGTTGAATCAGGTAGAGATCTACTTCTCTATCCTGCAACGAAAGGTGCTCACCCCGAATGACTTCCAATCTCTGCCAGAGCTCGAGCGAACCATCCTCGCTTTTCAAAACAGGTTCTCGAACCTGGCCAAGCCGTTCAAGTGGAAGTTCACGCGCGACGACTTGCGCCGCTACCTGGTCAAGCTCACGCTCATGCCTCAAGCAGCGTGATCGAATTTAGCGAATGTAGTACTTAGC
>DASWMP010000238.1:0-17759 GCA_036399695.1 Thermoanaerobaculia bacterium
GTCGCCGACGTCCTGGAGACGAAGTTCGCGACCAGCGGCACCGGGGCGCTGCTCGTCGAAGCGGCGGCCCCGCTTCTCGTCAGCAGCCGCACTTATAACGAGGTGGACGGCGCGACATACGGCCAGTACCTTCCGGGCGTACGAGCCGAAGACGCGCTCGCGGCAAACGAGACGGGGCACCTCATCTATCTCACGAAGAACGAGGCGTTCCGGACGAACGTCGGCTTCGCCGCGACGACGGCCAGCGCCGGCAGCGTCACGATCGCCCTCTACGACGCCGCGAACATTCACCAATCCGAACGATCAGCAGAGCACGATCTGGCTCTCGATCGAGCACGGCATCGTGGTGAAGGAAGAGAGCTCCGGAGGACGGATGGAGCTCACACACCTGCAGTAGCGACCCCTCGGGTGGAGGACGGACAATCCTGTCCGTCACGCGAAAAAGGCAGCCACGAAGAGATTTCTTGCGTGACGGACAGGATTGTCCGTCCTCCACTCGGACACTTACGACTCCGGCGCCACTTCGTCGGCGGCAGCCACGACACGCTTGTTCCAGGAGGTCACGTACACGACGCCGATGACGCCGCCGATCGTCAGCGTCGCGCCGAGCGCGGCCAGGGCGGTGATGACTTCCCCGAGAAAGACAGCGCCGAGGGCCATGGAGATGATCACGGCGAGCTGCGAGATCACGCCGACGGTCATGGCGTCGACCCAGCGCAGGCTGAACGTCAGGAGGATCTGCGCGCCGATCGAGAAGACCGACGTTGCGGCCAGCGCCAGCCAGTCGGAGCCGCTTGGATTGCGCCACTGCCAGAGTCCCATCGGCAGCGTCGTCAGGAGGCCGAGCAGGCAGAAGCTGCCGTAGACGGACCAGGAGTTCTCGCCGCGCCGCGCGGCGCGCATCGCCGTCACCGCCGCGCCGGAGAAGATGGCCGAGGCCACGCCGATCAGCTCCCACTTGCCAAAGCCGAGCAGGTCGCCGGGGCGGGCGTGGGCCCGCACGACGAAGAAGATGCCGGCGAGCGCGACCGGCAGCGGCAGCAGCACTTTCCAACTGATCTGCTCCCGAATGAAGAGCACCGAGAAAATGCCGCTGTAAATCGGTGCCGTGTAATTGAGCAGCGTGGCCACACCGACGCTCGTGTGCTCGATGGCGATGAAGTAGCAGAGCACGGCGATGCCGCCGAAGAAGCCGCGCAGGAAGAGCAGGTCGAGCCGCTTGAAGGCCATCGCCTTCTGCCGGTTCGTCCGGATCAGCACGACCGGCAGCAGCCCCGTGGCGAAGCGGATCATCGCCACCTGTGCTCCCGAGAGGTTCCCGGCCGCCAGCTTGGCCGCGAACGCCATCGCGCCGAACATCACGGCCGATGCCGTCATGAGGAGGAGCGCCCGCTCGGTGTCTGATATGGTGCGGCCCGCCAAAACGGCGGCAAGGTTATCAAATGACTCAGGCTCATTACCGTGAAGCGACGTTCGCCGATGCCGAAGCCATCATCGAGTTCCAGATGCAGATGGCGCTCGAGACGGAAGAGCTCGAGCTCGACCGCAACATCCTGACGCGCGGCGTCGAAGCGCTGTTCGGCGACCTTTCGCTCGGGCGCTACTTCGTGGCGGAAGCCGGCGGACGCGTGGCCGCGTCGCTGATGATCACCTACGAGTGGAGCGACTGGCGCAACGGCAACGTCTGGTGGATCCAGAGCGTCTACGTGCATCCGGACTTCCGCAAGCAGGGGATCTACGCCGGCCTGTACGACCACGTGAAGCACTTCGTGGAAGGGGACGAGAGCATCCGCGGCATCCGTCTCTACGTCGACCGCCGCAACACCAGCGCCCAGGAGGTCTACCGCCGCCTCGGCATGAACGGCGAGCACTACCAGGTGTTCGAGTGGATGAAGTGACCCGCTGTCACGAACTGTAACAACAATCTGCAACCCAACCGCTCGGCGCAACGAATACAGCCTCCAGCACCTGGAGGTTGATGAAATGAGCGCATCAAAGCGGAAACCGAAACTCACGATCATCTCGATCGTCGTGGTCGTCCTGCTCGTCGTCGGCGGCTTCGTCGCGGCGAAGGCGAAGGGAAACGACAAGAAAGCGCCGGAGTCGCCGGTCAAGACGGCCAAGGCCGAGGTCGCGGACATTCAGGTGAAGGTGACGGAAGTCGGCACCGTCGAGCCGGAAGTGAAGGTCGACGTGAAGTCGCCGATCTCCGGCAAGGTGATCGAAGTGCTGCGCCGCGATGGTGACGTGGTCCGCCGCGGCGACGTCCTGGCGCGGGTCGAGCCCGATCTCGCGCAGGCCCAGTCGCTGGCCGAGACGAAGAACTCCCTCGCTGCCGCCCAGATCCGTTACTCCGAGGCGCGGAAGAATTACGACGCCGACCACCAGCTCTTCACCCAGGGGCTGCTCGCCACCAAGTCGCACCGCGACAGCGAGACGCAGTACCTCGAGGCGAAACAGTCGTACGACAAGGCGCAGGAGCAGTACGCCATCGTGCAGAAGAGCGGCATCCCGATCCACCAGTCAGCGCAGAACTTCCAGGGCTCGAACATCGTCGCCCCGATGGACGGCGTGGTCCTGACGAAGAACATCGAGATCGGCGAGTCCATCACCTCGGGCGTCTCCTCGTTCAACGCCGGCACCGTGATGTTCAGCGTCGCCGACACGTCGAAGATGATCGTGAAGGCGGGCGTGAACGAGGTCGACATCGGCAAGATCCGCGTCGGCCTGGGCGTGAAGGTGACGCTCGACGCGTATCCGAAGACGGCGTTCCACGGCCGCATCGACCGCATCGCCCCGGCTGTCCGCGTCGACGACAAAGTGCGCGTGTTCGACGTCGAGGTCCGCCTCGACGCCCAGGGACACGAGCTCCGCTCCGGCATGACGGCCAACATCGAAGTGGCCGGCGAGAAGAAGACGAAAGTGCTCAGCGTCCCGGTCGAAGCGGTCTTTCAGCGCGACGACGCCGAGATCGTCTACGTGAAGAAGGCCATCGACCCGAAAGCCGTCGCCGCCGCGCCGAAGAAAGAAGGCGAGAAGAAGGACGGGCAGCCCGACAAGGACGCCTGGAAGCAGTTCTTCGAGAAGCGCACCGTCGTCAGCGGCCTCGCCGACAACTCCCGCGTCGAGATCGTCAGCGGTCTGAAGCCGGGGGAGGAAGTCGCCCTCGAGGATCCGACCCTGCCGAAGGACAAGAAGGACGATTAGGGATCGGGGCCCCGGGCCCGGGGCTCGGGGAAACCCGAGCACCCCGCGTACCCGCGAGCTCCCCCAGACCCTCCACCCGCGACCCACTGAGCCCCGGGCCCAGGGCCCTGAGGAACTAATGTCCGCCTTACTCCAATTCACTCCTCCTCCCGCCGCCGAGAACGCTCGCGCGCTGATTCAGCTCGAGAACATCACCAAGACGTACGACTCGGGGGAGAACGCGGTGCAGGCGCTGGCCGGCGTGGATCTCCGGATCGGAGGCGGCGAGTTCGTCTCGATCATCGGTCCCTCCGGCTCCGGCAAGTCGACGCTGATGCACATCCTCGGCTGCCTCGATTCGCCGACGAGCGGGGAGTACTGGCTCGACGGCGGGAACGTCGCGGACATGTCGTCGCGGCAGCTCGCCCGCATCCGCAACCAGAAGCTCGGCTTCGTGTTCCAGACGTTCAACCTGCTCCCGCGCGCCACGATCTGGAAGAACGTCGAGCTGCCGCTGCTCTACGCCGGCATGAGCAGCAGCGAGCGCCGGGAGCGCGCCCTCGAAGCGCTGAAGCGGGTCGGCCTCGACAACCGGGCCAAACACCGGCCGGGCGAGCTGTCCGGCGGCCAGCGCCAGCGCGTGGCCATCGCCCGCGCGCTCGTCAACACGCCGTCGCTGATTCTGGCGGACGAGCCGACCGGGAACCTCGACCAGAAGACCGGCGGCGACATCATCGCCATCTTCGAAGAGCTCGCGGCCGCGGGCCAGACGATCGTGCTCGTGACCCACGACCCAGCCATCGCGCAACGCACCGAGCGCCGCATCAAGATCGTCGACGGCCGCATTGTGGATGGTGACACCATCGACTGAGCGCTGATCGCACCACTGTGTTCATAGGACAGATAGGACCTATTGAGTTTCTCCCCGGCTAGACGATCCTCCTACGCGCATTCTGGCTCCACAAACGCCAATCCTGCCTTCGTCACGCCATTCGCAGAGTGGTCCGAGACCCTGACGGTCCTCTCGAGGCGAGCTGTCCGATCGCCTGAGTGCATGGCCCGTGGCGGAGTTTGGAGTGCGGCAGCGATGCTTCACGAGCTGCCGCTTTCTTATAGCCGCAGCGGCGAGCTGCGGCCCCTCGTGAGCAGCTCGACGCTGCCACTATGGGAAAGCGGCAACTGATGAACCGTCGCTGCCGCACTCCAAACTCTGCCAGGAATGCGTGTGAGCGGAGCTCATTGCCGGCGCCGCGTCAGATTCAGCCCGGAAATCGGAAATCGGAATCCGAAATCCCGCACGCCCGGCGCAACCCCAGCCCCTCTCCCAACGAATACAGCTCCGTGAGGCGCCAATGATTCTGCTCGAATCGATCATCGACGGGGTTCGTGACATCAAAGACCATCTGGGGCGCACGTTGCTGCAGCTCTTCGGCATCATTCTCGGCGCGGGGTCGATCGTGGCCACCTTCTCCCTTTCCGTGGCGGGGAAGGAAGCGTCGATGAAGTTCTACAAGGTCAGCGGGGGGATCGAGCGGATCTGGGTCGGCAACAAGTCGACCGGCAAGGTCACGCTCGACGCGAAGGCGCTGGCCTCGAAGGGGCTGACCTACGCCGATGCCATGGCCATTCGCCAGGAAGGGAAGGAGATCGACCTCGTCTCCCCCGTCTCGAATGAGGACATGACGGTCCACTACCGCACCATCGAGAAGCCGCGCTCGGTCATGGGCATCACGCCCGCTTACTCCCCGATGAACATGTTCCGCGCCGACCGCGGCCGCTTCATCACCGATTACGACCTCACCACCGCGGCCCGCGTCGTCGTCCTCGGGACAGACCGCGCGCGCGAGTTCTTCGGCTCCGACAACCCGGTCGGCAAGACGCTGATGATGAACGGCGCCGGCTACCAGGTGGTCGGCGTGATGGAAGAGAAGTACTTCAGCTTCGACGGGGAGCGTAACGCGCTGCGCTGGATGAACCGGCAGATGTACATCCCCATCACCACGATGATGACGCGCAAAGGGGAACCGCTCGAGCGCGGCCGCATCTCGTTCATGCACGTCCGGATGAAGGACGTGAAACGGCACAAGGAAGCGGTGCAGGAGATCGAGTCCATCCTGCAACGGCAGCATGGGGTGAAGGACTTCGAGGTCTTCTCCCGCGTCGCCAACCTCCGCCGGAACGAAGAGAACAACCGCATGTACGACATGACGTTCATGATCTGCGGCATCATCTCGCTGCTCGTCGGCGGGATCGTCATCATGAACATCCAGCTCGCCTCGTTCAACGAACGGGTGCGCGAGATCGGCACGCGCAAGGCCATCGGCGCGACGCCGGCCCAGATCTTCTTCCAGATGCTGACGGAGTCGGTGCTGGTCTCGGTCTTCGGCGGCTTCCTCGGCATCTTCGCCGGGAAATTCTTCACCGCCGGCATCGCCGCGCTTACGGGCGAGCCAGCCATCATCACCGCCGGCGTCATCATGAACGCGCTGATCTTCGCCGCCGGCACAGGCCTGCTGTTCGGCATGTACCCGGCGATCCGCGCCTCGCGGCTGAATCCGATCGAGGCGTTGAGGACGGAGTAGTCAGAAGCAGAGGCGTTTTTGGGTGTTGGTTTTCGGTTTTTGGTTCAACCAACAACCAGAAACCAACAACCAACAACGCGAACGAAGTGAGCACAAAATGCAAATCGGCGAATCGATCAGAACCTCCTTCGAAGAAGTCAAAGGGCATCCGCTCCGCTCCTTCTTCACGCTCATCGGCGTCATCCTCGGCACGCTCGCGCTGGTCGTGGTCATGTCCGTGCTGGACGGCGTGAAAGCGGCGGTGTGGCAGGGGATCGAGGACCTTGGCTTCGACGGTGTGCTCATCGTCTCGAAGAAGGATCCGTCCGACCGCGTCGAGCGGGCCAAGGTGCACCTCTCCCGCGGGCTGCGCGTCGAGGACGTCCGCGCCTTCGCTGATGCGGAGACGATCGAGACCGTGGCGCCGGTCGGAGAGACGCGCGCCGTCATCACCGCCGGCACTGCCACGCGCCGCGTCGACGTCTACGGCATCAGCGCCGACTACGCCACCATCAAGAACCGCAAAGTCTCGGCCGGACGCTTCATCACCGAGCGCGATTACGACGGCAACGCCCCGGTCATCGTCCTCGGCCACAAACTCGCGCAGCAGCTCTTCGGCGGCGAGAACCCGATCGGGCAGAAGGTCAACCTCGGCAGCCGCCGCCTGACCGTCGTCGGCGTCGGCACGAAGTTCAACATGGAGTTCGTCAACGACGACGACATGCGCAAGGAGACGGGCGGCGCCTACATCCCCTGGACGCTCTATCGCGACATGTTCGGCCGCGCTAACGCCATCTCCTACATGCTGGCCAAGGCGACCGAGCCGGAGAAGTCGGTCGACGCCGAAGACGAGGCCGTGCGCGTGTTCAAGCAGGCGCACAACGGCATCGGCGACGTGCGCATCGACAACATCGGCAAGGAAATGATCAAGGAGCGCGGCGAGGTGCAGCGCATCCTCCGCAACTGGCGCATCGTCTTCTTCGCCATCGCCGGCGTGTCGCTGCTCATCGGCGGCGTCGGCATCTTCTCTGTGCTGAAGATCTCCATCTCCGAGCGGCTCTTCGAGATCGGCCTGCGCAAGTCGATGGGCGCGACGAACGGCGAGATCTTCGTCCAGTTCCTCATCGAGTCGGTGACGCTCTCGTTCGTCGGCGCGGCCATCGGCCTGGCGGGCGGCATCGGCCTCGTGAAAGCGATCAGCGGCTTCTTCCCGGCAGGCCTGCCGGTGTCGATGTTCGGCCTCGCCGTGTCGAGTGGCTTCGCCATGACCATCGGGCTGTTCTCGGGGTTGTACCCGTCGTTGACAGCGTCACGCATGGATCCCGTCGAGGCGTTGCGGGGGTAAAGCCCGATCTCGGAGTGCGGTGGCGTTCGGAGGGTGTCTCAAAACGGTGCGCCTCGATCTACTCCCTTGGTTCTGCCGTCGATGAACCGGCGCCTGCGGGCGCGGACAGACAGGAGTGTCTGTCCCACATTGAGATTCCGCCGAATATCGGGCACCCGCGGGCACGCTGGCATTCAATGTGGGACAGACACTCTTGTCTGTCTGCGCCCACAGGCGCCGGGTTCTAATCAGGCCATCAGAGTGTGTGCGCTCCGTTTTGAGACACCCTCCGAACGCCACCGCTCTGCTACACGTGTACAAGAGCGGTGGCGTTCGCCACCGCACTCCTAGATTGCCGTCGCGGCACGGTTCGCGATGAGCATGTAGCCGCGGGCCCGGGCATCGCGCGACACCGCGGCCGACGCCGTACGATCGCCGGTGAGCTCCGCCAGCGCCACGCGGGCTTCCAGGGCCGGCAGCGCCAACTGTTTCGCGCGCGCTTCGGCGGCGGCGCGGCGGAGCATGGCGGCCCCGGCGGCACCTCCGATGACACGCGCGTGGGTGATCTCGACCGTCAGGCGGAGGTTCACGTCGCTCGTCTTCGCCGCCAGATTCGCGGCCGTCACGATGGCCTGCTCCGCTTCGGCGGACTTGCCGGCGCCGAGCAACGCACGGGCGAGCAACTCCATCGCCGCCGCTTCGCGCTCCTTCACCTGCTGCGCGCGGAACTCCGCCGCCACCGTTCGCGCCGCCGCAATCGCCGCGGGCGCGTTTCCTTCCGCGAGCCCCACTGCTGCCACGGCCAGCCGCGAGTCGGCCGTCCCGAGACGATCGCCGAACTCCTGGTAGGACGCCAGCGCTTCGCCGTACCGCGCTCGCGCCGCCGCCAGCTTCCCCTCCACGAGCTCCAACTCCGCGAGACCGGCGATGGCGTAGGCCAGGGTCTTCTTCCGCCCCAGCTTCCTGGCCATGGCGATGCCTTCTTCGTAGCGCTGCCGCGACTCCGGCAACGCGCCGCGCCAGCGCAGGACCTCGGCAGTATTGACGATGGCGTCGAGCTCCGTCGCCTGCTCTCCTGCCGCATGCGCCATGGCCGCCACGGCGGCATACGTCGTCGCCGCTTCGTCGAGTCTCCCCTGCATCTGCTGCACGGCGCCGATCGTCGTCAGTGCGCCACCCATGACACGTTTGTGATCGATGGACCGCGCCAGCGCCAGCGCTTCCCCGGCCACACGCTCACTTTCCTCGAAGTCGCCGCGCGTGAAGTAGAGGATGCCGAGGTTGGTCAGCGTCTGCGCCTCGGACGAGCGGTTGCCGAGGCGGCGCTGGATCTCGAGTGCGCGAGCGAAGTGCTCCTCCGCCGGCGCCAGTTCCCATGGGTCCGGTGCCGCACCTTCGCAAGGCGCACTTACCGCGTCTTGAACTGCACGGTCAGCTCGAACTCCGTATCCACCGCGGTGCCGTGCAGCGAGCCCGGCGCGAAGCGCCACTGGCGGAGCGCGGCGAGAACCGCATCATTGAACGGCGGGTAGGAGCTGGTGACGATCTCCGACTGCCGCACGGCTCCGTTCTTGTCGACGATGCAGCGGATCCGCACGGTCGCGGCCAGTCCGGCGCGGCGCATGATCTCCGGGTACACCGGCTCGACGCGACGGAGCACGCGCGGCCCCTTCACCTCGCCGGTGACACGGTAGACCTCCGGCTCGGCCGGCTGCTGTGTGGCCGTCGGTCCCGGAGGGGTGTCGAGCGATCCGACACCGTTCTCCACTCCCCACGGCACGCCCACGGGGCCGGGCTCGGTGCCGGTTCCGGTGCCGGCGCCGGGATCTGCCGAAACGGTGGCCGCACCGGGATTCGGATCGAGCTGGGGGACGTCATTGGGGACGGTCTGCGGCGCCGTCACCTCGGCGGGCTGCTGCGGAGGCGCGGCCGCCGGTTTCGGCTCCGGCTTCGGCTCGGGCTTCGCCCCGCCGTTCGGGTTGCCGAGAGGCGGCGGCACGCTGACGGGCATGACCTGCTGGAACATCGCAAATTGGTCGGGAGCGCCTGTCGGGAACTCGACCGTGGCGATGCTGACCGCAACGGCGCCGATGAGCACTGCCGAGTGAAGGGCGAGCGATACTGTGAGGAGGCTGACGCGGCCTTTCACCGCAACTGCCTGGGCCTGAACGACGGAAGTCTCGAACATGGGCGGCTCCTTCTTCTTATGCATCGTTCGATGCGTGAAGGAGGAAACACGAAACCGCCGCGTGGAAACGAACAGTGAACAAGGAGAACCCCTCGATGCGCCTGACCATCACCACCGACGGCGGCTTCACCGGCCGCGGCATCGGTAGCGTCACGATCGACGATCCCGAATCGCGCGAGGAGTTGCGCGAGGCGCTGGCCAACGCGCGGCCCGAAACATGGCAGCCGGAGTACGCGGCCGGCGGCGCCGATCTGGTGCGCTACACGCTGACGCTGGATGGAGTGAGCGTGACGTGGGTGGAGACCGCGGTCATCCCGGATGATCTGCGGCGGTTGTTCACGGCCGCGTGGCGCAGGTAGGCCATCTCGGAGTGCGGTGGCGCACGCCACCGCTCTGGTACACGTGTAGAAGAGCGGTGGCGTGCGCAGGGTGTCTCAAAACGGAGCGCACACACTCTGATGGCCTGATTAGAAACCGGCGCCTGCGGCGCAGACAGACAAGAGTGTCTGTCCCACATTGAATGCCAGCGTGCCCGCGGGTGCCCGATATTCGGCGGAATCTGAATGTGGGACAGACACTCCTGTCTGTCCGCGACTGCAGGCGCCGGTTCATCGACGGCAGAACCAAGGGAGTAGATCGAGGCGCACGTTTGAGACACCCTCCGAAAGCCACCGCTCTGCTACACGTGTAAAAGAGCGGTGGCTATGCGCCACCGCACTCCGAGATCAGGCCTTTGCCGTTAGGTACATCTGCTGCAAATGAATACACTCTCCTCGCCCCTTTTTTCGAGAGGTACTCCGATGACTGTTCGCTCGATTCTCCTCATCACCACGTTCGTGCTTTCCGCCAGTGTGGCCGCTGCGCAGCCGTGCACGCTCACGGAATCGTCGGACCTTTTTGCTCCCTATGCGTCGCCGGAATCGGCGGGGCGGGCTCAGTGGAAGGCTTCGTATCGGGTGGCGTACAAGTTGATGCGCGAATGCCCGGACGGCCCTGCCGACGTTGAATCGCGGCGGCTGTTCTTCCGGTACGTCGATCAGCAGTTCTCGCTCGACTACGCGCGCCTGCAGAAAGTGTGGGCGCAGCAGGGGGAGCCGTTGAGCGAAGCGGGAATGGAGACGGTGCGTTACTTCCGGCAGGACCTGCGCACCTATCTCGACAGGATCGTCGACCCCGCGCGTGACGCGGCCTCGGCGCCGGTTCTTCTCCGGCACGCAGGCGGCGCAGCTATCGCGAAGCTCGGTCCGGCCGTCAAAGGAGACGTGATCGCGATGGCGAAGTCGAACCGGCCTTCGAAGTTCTGGGCTGAGCGGGACGACCAGATCGTCGCTATTCAAGCGATCGGTGAATGGCTGGCTTCGATGGAGATCGACACGGCGGCGGAACGCGAGCTGACGTCTGTGCTCGTCGCAACACTCCCGTCACCTGACCACGTTAAAGAAGGGCGGACGCAGGCGCTCACGCTTGCCACTCTCCATGCGCTCGGCCAGACAAACGATGCGGAGACACAGCGTCAACTGATTGCCTGGGCCAATCAGTACGCGCGCGCATACGGCACGAGCAATGACATCGCCACCGCCGCGCGCGACTCAGTGAACGCGATCTCCCGCCGCTTAGCGCAGCCCTGAGATTTGCTCCGCCACTTCGGTGAGCACTTCTCCGCACTTGCGCTCGATCTTGAGCGACGCGAGATCGTCCGCGCGGGTGGGGCCGATGTTGACGATGGCCACCGGGACCTGCCGTTCCGCGGCGCGTCGCGCGAAGCGGAAGCCGGACCAGACGGTCAGTGAGGAACCAACAACCAGGAGGGCGTCAGCCTCGTCAACGCGACGCATGGAGTAGGTCACTTTCTCCGGCGGCACGGACTCGCCGAAGAAGACCACCGCCGGCTTCAACACACCGCCGCAACGATCGCAATCAGGGACACGAAAATCGCCGACGACCTCACGAGCCACGTCGGCATCGCCGTCGGGCGCGAAGTCGGCCTCGTCCCCACTCAAACGCTCCCACGGCGCCTGCTTCAGCCATTCAGCATTCAGTGTCGCGAGCCGCTCCTGCACGTCCTCGCGCGGGAACTCGCTTCGACACTCCAGACAGACGACCAACCGGTTGCGCCCATGCAATTGCACCACGGCACGGCTCCCCGCCTCCTGATGGAGGTCATCCACGTTCTGAGTGATGAGCTGGTGCACCTTGCCGCGCTGCTCGAGCGAAGCCAATGCCCGGTGCGCCGCATTGGGTCTGGCCGACGCGAACCTCGGCCACCCGCGAAAACTCCTGGCCCAGTAAAACCGCCGCACCTCGGCGCTCCGCACGAACGAGCTGTAGTAGATCGGCTTGTGCCGCGTCCACGCCCCGCCAGGACTCCGGTAGTCCGGAATCCCCGACTCGGTGCTGCACCCGGCGCCAGTCAGCACCACCAGCCGCCGCGCCCCACCAATGAGCTCCACGAGTCCGTCCACCGCCGCCGCAACGCCTGCGGTATCGCTACGATTTCAGGGGACGACGACCAGGAGCGCCTCCGGCGGGCGCCACGGGCCGCAGCGCTGGTTGGCCAGGCCGCAGTCGACCCGAGTTATGAACGTGTCGACCGCGACGCGGTGCGCTGAGCCTGAGCCGAGGACGGGCGCCCCGGTCGCGCCAGAGTGGCGGCAACGACCAACGACAAGATCATCGAAGGATTGTAGAATGACGGCAATTCCAACATCGAGAGGTCCGATGAAAACCCTGCTGAAAATCGTGGGCGGAGTGCTGCTCGTGGCCATCGCTCTCATTGCCGCCGGAGTGTCCTGGCTGGCGATGCGCAAACCGGCGCAGCGCCCGGCGAGCACCGAGAAGATCGAGGCCACACCTGCGCGCCTCGCCCGCGGCAAGTATCTCGTCCACCACGTCTCCGACTGCCTCGGCTGTCACTCCGATCACACGCTGGCCTGGGGGCTGCCGATCAAGCCGGGCAGCGAAGGACAGGGCGGCTTCGACTTCGGTCCGGAGTTCGGCTTCCCGGGCCACGTCGCCGCGCAGAACATCACCTCCGACCCGGAGACCGGTCTCGGGAAATGGACTGACGGTGAGATCCTCCGCGCGATGCGCGAAGGGATCGACCGCAACGGCGAGGCGCTCTTCCCGATGATGCCGTACGCGCACCTGCGCACCATGAGTGACGAGGACGCGAAGTCCGTCGTCGCCTATCTGCGCACCCTGAAGCCGATCCGCAATCAGACGCCTGAGAAGTCGATCGACTTTCCGGTGAAGTACCTGGTGAAGTTCGCCCCGCGGCCGATCGAAGGGCCGGTCACGGCTCCGGATCCGCACGACAGCGTCGCCTACGGCAAGTACCTGGCGACCATCGGCGGCTGCATCGAGTGCCACACCCCGCACGACGAGAAGAACCAGCTCCTGACGGAGAAGCTCCTGGCCGGCGGCTGGGAGATGCGCGGCCCCTGGGGACGCAACTTCACGGCGAACCTGACCCCGCACCCAGAGACGTTCGTCGGCCGCGCCACGCGCGAAGAGTTCATCGGCCGCTTCCACGCGTTCGCCGGCCTCGACGCCTCGAACGCCCCGCAGGTCCCCGCCGGCCGCAACACGGTCATGCCCTGGCTCGCCTACGCCGGCATGTCCGACCAGGACCTCGGCGCGATTTACGACTACCTGCGCACTGTAAAGCCGGTGGAGAACAAGGTGGCGACGTTTCCGGATGCGAAGTAGCACGTTGTCCGTTGTCCGTTGTCCGTTGTCCGTGCTGCGCTTTGCGAGGAGCATCGCGCAGCACGGATGATTGCTGACGCGCCATCACGGCAGGATCGGCGCACAGCGCAGCACGGACAACGGACAACGAGCAACGGACAACGAGCAACGGACAACCCGGCCCGGGCCGGGGCAACCTCCCCCCTCCCTCCCCGTATATCCACCAGCGAATCCCATTCGAGGAGTGTCCATGTCGCTCGAGTTGCGCATTGAAGGTTTGTCCAAAACGTACCCCAACGGCGTCAAGGCTCTGTCTGACGTCAATCTCGTGATTCCCACCGGCATGTTCGGGCTGCTCGGACCGAACGGGGCCGGCAAGTCGACGCTGATGCGGACGATCGCCACGCTGCAGGATGCAGACGCCGGCTCGATCACGCTCGGCAATCTCGACGTGCTCCGCCAGAAAGACGAAGTCCGCCGCGTCCTCGGCTACCTGCCGCAGGAGTTCGGCGTCTATCCGAAGATCTCGGCCGAGGTCATGCTCGACCATTTCGCGACCCTCAAGGGTGTGACGAAGAGCCGCGAGCGGAAAGAGCTCGTCGGCGCGCTGCTGCGCCGCGTCAATCTCTACGACGTCCGGAAACAGAACCTCGGCACTTACTCGGGCGGCATGCGCCAGCGTTTCGGCATCGCCCAGGCGCTCCTCGGCAATCCGAAGCTCATCATCGTCGACGAGCCCACTGCCGGCCTCGATCCCGGCGAGCGCGTCCGCTTCCACAACCTCCTCGCCGAGATCGGCGAGAACGTCGTCGTCATCCTCTCGACGCACATCGTCGAGGACGTCAGTGACCTCTGCAGCAAGATGGCCATCATCTCTCACGGCCGCGTGCTCATGACCGGCGATCCGCTCGCCGCGATCGATGAGATGTCGGGCAAGATCTGGCGCCGCATCATCGGCAAGGGAGACCTCGAGGCGGTGCAGCGCGACTATGCCGTCATCTCCACCCGCCTCGTCACCGGACGCACGGTCGTCCACGTCTTCAGTGACGAGCAGCCCGGCCCCGGCTTCGAGCGCCACAACACGTCGCTCGAGGACGTCTACTTCTCGACGCTGCACCAGTCGAGCATGAAGGAGAAAGCGGCGTAACTCATGTTCGCAATCTTCAAGTTCGAGCTTCGCTATCACCTCAAGCAGCCGCTCTTCTACATCCTGGCGCTGATCTACTTCCTGTTGACGTTCGGCGCCGTCACGAGCGACGTCGTACAGATCGGCGGCGCCGTCGGCAACATCCACCGCAACGCGCCGTTCGTCATCATGCAGTTCCTGCTGCTGATGAGCGTCTTCGGCGTGCTGACGACGACGGCGTTCGTGGCCAACTCGGCGCACCGCGACTTCGAGCTGAACACCGATTCGCTGTTCTTCACCTCGCCGATCAAGAAGGCCTCGTATCTGGCCGGACGCTACGGCGGCTCGGTCCTGGTCGGCATCCTCGTCTATCTCGGCGTGGTGCTGGCGATCATGATCGGCAGCTTCATGCCCTGGCTGGAGAAAGAGCGGCTCGGGCCTTTCGAGCTGGCGCCGTACCTCTACTCGCTCTTCGTGATGGTCGCGCCGAGCCTGCTGCTCATCGGTGCGATCTTCTTCTCCGTCGCGGCGCTGACGCGCAGCCTCATGGCGACGTACTCGAGCGTCGTGGCGTTCTTCGTCGCCTGGGCCGTCTCGCGCGCCATGATGCGCGACATCGAGAACGACGTGCTCGCGGCGCTGCTCGATCCGTTCGGCGTCTCCGCCTTCGCCCGCGCCACGCGTTACTGGACCGTCCACCAGCGCAATTCCGAGCTGCTCCCGCTCGAAGGGCTGTTCCTCGCGAACCGCCTGCTCTGGCTCGGCGCCGCGCTCGTGATCCTCGGCTTCACCTTCTGGAAATTCAAGTTCGAGGCGCCGGCGCGCAAGTCTTCGAAGAAGCGGAAGATCGAAACCGCGGAGCTCGGGCCCGTCAGCCGCATCGCCCTGGCGCTGCCGCGCGTTTCGCAGACCTTCGGCGGCGGCACGGCCTGGCGTCAGTTCCTCGCCTCGGTTCGCATCGAGACCAAGAGCATCGTCAAGAGCATCCCCTTCATCATCATCGTGATGCTCGGCTGCGCGAACATCTGCGGCAACTCCGCCACGCAGGGACGCCTCTTCGGCACGCCGGTCTATCCGGTGACCTCGCTGATGGTGCAGATCATCGGCGGCGGATTCGTGCTCTTCTCCATCATCATCGCGGCGTTCTTCTCCGGTGATTCGGTGTGGCGTGAGCGGAGCGTGAAGCTCAACGAAGTCCACGATGCGCTGCCGATGCCGACGTGGGTCATGTGGGCCTCGAAGTTCGCCAGCGTCTGCGCCTCCGTCATCATCTCGCTCGGCTTCGCCGTCGCCACGGCGGTGCTGATCCAGCTCGCCAAGGGCTACACGAATCTCGAGCCGCTGGTCTACGTCAAACGCCTCTTCCTGGAGACCGGCCTGACGGTGCTGCTGCTCGCCGCGCTCGCGTTCATCGCGCAGGTGCTGACGAACAACAAGTACATCGGCTTCTTCGTGGTCATGCTCTACCTGGTGATGGAGGCGACTCTCAGCGCGCTCGATCTCGATCACAACCTCTACCGCTTCGCGTCGTCGCCGTCCTCTCCGTACTCGGATATGAACGGTTACGGACATTTCGTGGCGCCGATCCTCTGGTTCACGGCGTACTGGATCTGCTTCACGGGGCTGATGCTCGTCATCGCTCACCTGCTCTGGGTGCGCGGCACCGAGTCACGCTTCAGCAAGCGCCTGCGCGCGGCGAAGCTGCGCTTCAGCAAGCCGGTCATGGCGGCGCTCATCGCCACCTTCGCCGGCTTCGCCTCCACCGGCTGCTACATCTTCTACAACACGAACGTCCTCAACACGTATCGCCCCGGCGACGCGCGCGAGAAGATGCAGGCGGAGTTCGAGAAGAAGTACAGCAAATACGAGTGGCTCGCCCAGCCGCGCATCACGGACGTCAAAGCGGAGGTCGACATCTTCCCGGAGCGCCGCGGGCTCGAGATCCGCGGGCAGTACACGCTCGCGAACAAGAGCGGCAAGCCGATCGGCGAGCTGCACGTGACGTACAACCCCGAGGTCATCAAAGAGAAGCAGTTCACCGTGCCGGGGACGCGACTCCAGCAGGACGACCGTGAGCTCGGCTACGCGATCTACACCTTCGCCCCGCCGCTCGCGCCGGGCGCGACGACCACCCTCTCGTTCCGCACGACGTTCCAGCCGGAGGGGTTCGTGAACGGCGCGTCGAACACGAACGTCGTCTACAACGGCACCTTCATCAACAGCGGCAGCTACTTCCCCCACCTCGGCTACTCCGACGGCGTGGAGCTGCAGGACCGCAACAAGCGCCGCAAGCACGGCCTCCCGCCGCTCGAGCGGATGGCCAAACCGGACGATCCCCGCGCGCGCATGGTGAACGGACTGGCCCGCGATGCCGACTGGATCAACCTCGACACCACCGTCAGCACCAGCGCCGATCAGATCGCGCTCGCCCCGGGCTACCTGCAGAAGGAATGGACCAGCGGCGGACGCAAGTACTTCCACTACAAAACCACCGCGCCGATCCTCAGCTTCTGGGCGTATCTGTCGGCCCGGTACCAGGTGAAGCGCGACCAGTGGAACGGCATCCCGATCGAGATCTACTACGACGCGCAGCACCCGTACAACGTCGACCGGATGATCTACGCGTCGAAGAAGTCGCTCGAGTACTTCACGAAGAACTTCTCGCCGTACCAGCACAAGCAGGTGCGCATCCTCGAGTTCCCCGGCTACGCCTCGTTCGCGCAGTCGTTCCCCAACACCATCCCCTACTCGGAATCCATCGGCTTCATCGCCGACCTGCGTGGTGAGGAGTCGATCGACTACGTCTACTACGTCACGGCGCACGAGATCGCGCACCAGTGGTGGGGTCATCAGGTTGCCGGCGGCGACGTGCAGGGCAGCACGATGCTGGTGGAGACGATGGCGCAGTACTCGGCGCTGATGGTGATGGAGAAAGAGTACGGCCGCGACAAGATGAAGCGCTTCCTCGAATATGAGCTCGATCGCTACCTCTCGGGGCGCGGCGGTGAGCTGATCGCGGAGATGCCGATCGTGCTCGTCGAGAACCAGCAGTACATCCACTACCGCAAGGGCAGCCTCGTAATGTACGCCCTGCGCGACTATATCGGCGAGGACAAGGTGAACGCCGCCTGTGCGGCGTTCCTGCGCGATCACGCGTTCGAGAACCCGCCGTACACGACGGCCGGAGAGCTGGTCCGCTACTTCCGCCAGCAGACGCCGCCGGAGTTGCAGAACGTCGTCACCGATCTCTTCGAACGCATCACGGTCTACGACAACAAGGCCTCGGACGTGACGTGGACGCGCCTCAACAACGGCAAGTACCTGGTTCGCCTGACGGTGGAGTCGAAGAAGTTCTACGGCGACGCGAAGGGCGAAGAGAAGCCCACCACCGTCAACGACTGGATCGACATAGGCGTCCTCGGACCGAAGGCGAAGAACGGCGACGAGAAGGTGCTGTTCCTGGAGAAGCGCCGCATCACCGCCCCGAAGATGACGTTCGAGCTGACGGTCAACGAAGCGCCAGCCAAAGCCGGCATCGACCCCCTGAACAAGCTGATCGACCGCAATCCCGACGACAACACGAAGTCGGGCACGGAGGCGGACAAGACCGCGATGTAAGCAAAAGAGTGGGCCGTTCGCGATCTCCGAACGGCCCACTCGCGGTTGCGACAGGGATGACGGGGAGCG
>DASWMP010000239.1:0-23561 GCA_036399695.1 Thermoanaerobaculia bacterium
GAGTGCGGTGGCGCACGCCACCGCTCTGGTACACGTGTAGAAGAGCGGTGGCGTTCGCCACCGCACTCCGAGATACACCGCAAGTAACGGAGTGCGCCGGCGCTCGCAAATCGAAGAAACTTCTCCCGTGAACAAAACGCTCGATCCCGCCGACTGGGCCGCCTTCAGCGCTCTCGCGCATCGCATGGTCGATGACGTCATCGGCCATCTCTCCACCCTCCGCGACCAGCCGGCCTGGCGGCCGATGCCGGACAGCGTCCGCACCGCCCTCACCGCACCTCTCCCCGAAACGCCGCAGGGCGAGACCGCGGCGTACGAAGACTTCCTCCAGCAGGTCCTCCCCTACCCAAACGGCAACCTCGGGCCGCGCTTCTGGGGATGGGTGCAGGGGAACGGCACCCCGCTCGGGATGATGGCGGACATGCTCGCCTCCGCGCTCAACCCGCACATGGCCGGCTTCAACCAGGCACCGGCGCTCGTCGAGCTACAGGTGCTCGACTGGCTCGCGGAGCTGATGCAGATGCCGAAAGGCACCAGCGGCATCCTCACGAGCGGCGGCACCGTCGCCAACCTCCTCGGCCTGGCCGTGGCCCGTCACGCCAACGCCGGCTTCAACGTCCGCGAGCTCGGTCTGCAGGGACACGAGCATCCGCTCCTCACCGTCTACTGCTCGACCGAAGCACACGGCTGGGCGCGCCGGGCGATGGAAGTCCTCGGCCTGGGCAACGCCGCCCTGCGGCGCATCGGCGTCGACGACCAGTTCCGCATCCGCGTCGACGAGCTGCGCGACGGCATCGCCCGCGACCGCCGCGACGGCCATCGGCCCATCTGCGTCATCGCCACCGCCGGCACCGTGAACACCGGCGCCATCGACGACCTCCCGGCCATCGCCGATCTCTGTCGCGACGAGGACGTCTGGTTCCACGTCGACGGCGCCTTCGGCGCGCTGGCGATGCTCTCGCCGAAGCTGCGCCCGCGCGTCGCCGGGATCGAGCGCGCCGACTCGCTCGCCTTCGATCTGCACAAGTGGGGCTACCTGCCGTTCGAGGTCGGTTGCGCGCTGGTGCGCGATGCCGAGGCGCATCGGGCGACGTTCGAGCTGCAGGGAAACTACATCAGTGCGCTCGATCGCGGCGTCATCGCCGGAGGGCTGCCGCTGGCGGAGCGGGGGCTCGAGCTGACGCGCGGGTTCAAGGCGCTGAAGGTGTGGATGTCGCTCAAGGCGTACGGTGCCGGCGCGCTGGCGGAGCTGATCGAGCAGAACGTCGAACAGGCTGAATACCTCGCGCGCCGCATCGAAGACGATCCGGACCTCGAGCTCGTCGCGCCGCTCGCGCTCAACGTCGTCTGCTTCCGCCATCGCGGCAACGACGAGCTGAATCGCGAGATCCTCATGCGCCTGCAGGAGGAGGGAGTGGCGGTCCCGTCGCAGACGCTCATCGGCGGACGCTTCGCCATCCGCGTGGCCATCACGAATCACCGCAGCCGGCTGGAGGACTTCGACCTGCTGCTCGACGCCGTCAAACGGTGCGCGACATGACGACCGCCGCTTCGCCGTCCGGGTAATAGCGCGGTCGGACGTACGTGGCCTTGAAACCAAGCTTGCGGTAGAACGCCTGGGCGCCGTCGTTCGACTGGCGCACCTCGAGCGAGACCGACTCGATCCCGTTCTCCTCGGCAAAGGCGAAGCAGCGGGCCATCAGCTCGTCGGCGATGCCCTGGCGACGCTCCGGCTCGACGACCGCGATCTTGTTCACGTGCAGCTCCTCGAAGAGCCACATCGAGAAGAGGTAGCCGATCACCCGGTCGTCGCGCTTGGCGACGAGGTTCAGCCGACCCGGCGCCTGTAGCTCGCCGTCGAAGAACTCCCGCCGCCAGGGCGCGGGGAAGCTTTCGGACTCGATGCGGTGGACGGCCGGGACATCCGCCGCCGTCGCCGCAACGATCGTCACGCCATCCATCACGTCCCCTTCTGCTGCAACTTTACTTCCGCCTCAGCCAGCCGGACGTAGATCGGTGTGACGTCCCGGTAGCGCTCTCCCTCGCCATTCCGTTCCAGCTCCGCGGCGCGCCTGGCGCAGCGCAGCGCCAGGTTGTCGTGCTGGATCAGCTCCGGAATCCAGAGGAGCTGGTCGATCGAAGAAGTCAGCTCATCGCGCTCGGCCGCCGTGGCGAGGCGTGGCGCCTCCGTCTCCCGCCCGTCGGCGAAGAGCGAAACGTAGTACTCGGCGCGGCCGGCATCGTCGTACACCATGGCCCGTCCGGACGTCCCGTACGCCGCCGCCTCGTGCGTCGAGATCGCGCAGACCGGCTTGCGGAGCGCGAGCGCCAGGCCCTGGATCGTCGCCAGGCCGATGCGCACGCCGGTGAAGGAGCCGGGGCCGCGGGTCACGGCGAACAGGTCGACGGCCCGGCGGTCGACGCCGTTCTCCGTCAGCAGCCAGTCGATGGCGGGCAGCAGCTTCTCGTTGCGCGAGCCCTTCCCCTCCAGCGCCATGGCGCCGACGAGCACCCTGTCGTTGACGAGAGCGACCGAAAGGATGGAAAGAGAGGTGTCGGCGGCGAGAACGAGCACGCGCGGATTTTACGCGGATACCGGGGCGGGCATGCCGAGGTCGATCAGCTCGATCCCGATCTCCCGGGCCACCTCGCGCGAACGCTCGTCGCGGTAGAACTCACCGTAATAGATGCGCCGGATGCCGGAGTTCGCGATCAGCTTGAAGCAGTTCCAGCAGGGAGAAGCTGTCGTGTAAAGCTCACTCCCCTCGATCGACACACCATTCTTGGCCGCCTGCAGGATCGCATTGGCCTCGGCGTGCACGGTCGTGACGCAGTGCCCGTCCTCGATGACGCAACCGACGTCCTCGCAGTGCGGAAGGCCCCGCACCGATCCGTTGTAGCCGGTCGACAGGACCGTCCGGTCCCGGACGATGACCGCCCCGACATGCTTCCGCGGACAGGTAGCCCGGGTCGCGGCCTGATGGGCGATGCCCATGAAGTATTGGTTCCAGTCTGCTCTCATGACGGGCGGGATTGTACGCGAGACGGTTGGGCGGTTGGCGGTTGGGCGGTTGGGCGGTTGGGCAGAGGCGAGACTTCTGGTTTGCGGCCTGAGAAGACCCGACCAGGGTTTCGGGACCTCCGCCAACCGCCCAACTGCCAACCGCCCAACTCGATTTCTACGGTTTTCCGTACGCCCTTCTTCAACTTTCCGTTTTGCGGCGGGGCGGAGGGGGGACGGGTCAAATCGTTACAAGGCGGGTCGTAAATCGGGCACTCGGACTTATTTGCATTTATGCACGAGAACATCAGAGCTGCTTCGCCCAAATATGCTGTTCAGTCATATTTGAAGTGTCTAAGTGCTCGATTCCTCAGCACTTACAACTATGCGCTTCATTCCAATAATGATCGATTTGGGGGCAGTTTTTCGTTGACTCGCCCGGCCCACTTGCACACAATACGCGCTCTACCACGGCCCTTAGGTTTTACAAAAAGTTCGAGTTCTCAGGAGCATGCATGAATAAGCGCTACTCAACGATCATCTTTGTCCCGCACGCGCGGGCCAAGTTCCGAAAGTTGAAAGTGTCGCACCGCCTGCTCTTCTCGATCGTTTCGCTCGTCACCTCCTCTCTCTGTCTGTCGACGTTCTTCTCGGTGCAGTACTTCACCTCCCTGTCGCAGACCCACGAGCTTTCGAAGCTCCGGCGTGAGAACAAAGAGCTTCAGGTGGCGAACGAGCAGTTCGGCAATTCGGTCGAATCGCTCCGGACTCAGCTCCGAACGGTCGAGGACAGGACACGCAAGCTGGCGATCATCGCCGGTATCACGACACTGGACGAGACGAGCCAGGGTGGCTCGGGCGGCGTCCGCAACGACGAGATCACCAACCCGTACCGCGACGACGTCGACAAGATGAGCTTCCGCTCCTCCCGGGTGGCGAAGGATCTGTCGGTGCTGGAGCAGAAGTTCGTTGCCCAGTCACAGCTTCTCTCTTCGACGCCCTCCATCGCCCCGGTCCGCGGCATCCTCACGGACGGCTTCGGCGGCCGCTCGGACCCGTTCACCGGTGAGTCCGGCCAGCACAACGCCATCGACGTCTCGGCCGCCGTCGGCGCGCCGGTCCGCTCCCCTGCCGACGGCATCGTCGTCAAGGCCGAATGGGCCAACGGCTACGGCAACGTGGTCTACCTCTCCCACGGCTACGGCTACTCGACCCGCTACGGCCACCTCAGCCAGTTCGGCGTCCGCCCCGGCCAGCGCATCAAGCGCGGCGACGTGATCGGCTACGTCGGCTCGACCGGCCGCTCCACCGGCCCCCACCTCCACTACGAGGTGCGCGTGAACAACAACCCGGTCAACCCGCTCGAGTACATCCTCAACGCGTTCTAATCCTGAGGAGCGAAGCGACGAAGGATCAACGGAGCTTCAGCTACACAGTAAGAAAGCCGCCCTCGGGCGGCTTTTTTGTTTGGGCTTCGGCCACTGCGTCGCTGGGGCTCCATTGATCCTTCGTCGCTTCGCTCCTCAGGATTAGAACAGCCGGTGCCCCACCATCCCCTGTTCGTCGATCTCCGTGGTGAACAGCCAGCCCACCACATCGCCCGGGACAAAGTCATCGCCGGGGTACTTGGTGAGATCGAAGGCCGACGAGCCGTGGGTCACGATGTCCGGCCTCGAGGCCGCCACCGCGGCGATGCGCTTCACCCAGATCTCGAAGTTCGCCGGGCGCAGGTCGACCCAGCCGGTGCGGGCGTACTTGTCCACCGACTCCTCATCCAGCGCCACCTCAGGGAGGGGCGGGATGTTCACGCGCGGGCCGCGGGTCAGCGAGAACTTGCCGTCCACTTCGCGCAGCAGCGGGATGCCGATGGTGATGATGGTGCTGGCCACGCGCGGGTTGTCGCTGAGATAGCGCTCCACGCGGTGCTGCCAGGCCGTGGCGTCGAACGCCGTCATCTCGTCGATCGACTTCGTCCCGGCCGCCTGCAGCAGCAGATACGCCTCTGCCAGGAGCTTCGACAGCTTCGGCGGCCCCAGGTGGCCGACGGCGATCGACGGGAGCACTTCCCCGGAGAGCGCCTGTTCGAGGTCCTGCATCTGGCGGATGGCCCGCTCGCGCAGCACGCCGGCGCGGTAGCTGGGATCGGTGATCGCGCCGTCGATGGCCGACAGCACGTCACGGCCCGTCGAGGCGCCGAGGATCTCGAGCACCGCCGTGCGGGCCACTTCCTCCGGCGTGACGTACTCCATCTGCCGCGGGTAGGTGATGGCCTGGAACTCGCCGATCGAGAAGAAGCCGTTCTCTCCGGTATCGGCGCCGATGATCTCCAGCGGCACGTCGCGACCTTCGAAGCGCTCGTACGACTCCGGCGGCTGATGCGTGACGAGGGCGCCGTCGAGCGGCTCGACCTTCGGGCTGACGAGGTACGCCGGCTGGCGTCCGCCCCGGCCCGCGAGCTTCACGTGCGTCCGGCCGAGGCGCTTGAAGCCGATCATGGCCCCCGGTTTCACTTCCTTGATGATCGTGCCGTGCTTGTCGGACGACGGCGTGCGCGCCAGCAGGAACAGCAGCCCCGTGTGCGCGAAGCCGATGGCCGACTTTGCCAGCAGTTGCAGCGACGGCTTGTCTTCGCTGTGCGTGTACGGGATGTTGATCCCCATGCCGCCGGTGCCGGTCGTGCCGACTTTCACGTAGACGCGTACCGACGTCTCCTCGATCGTGCGCTGCAGGAAGAGGATGTGCCGCGTGATCTGCGGGACGCCCTGCGACACCAGCAGCTCGCGCACCGAGCGGATCAGGTCCGGCAGCTTCGCCGACTCCCCTCCTTCGACGGCATCGAGCAGCACCTTCGTCCTGCGGGCGCTGTTGAATTCGTCCGCGCCGGCCTGGTAGCTGATGGCGGTTGCCGTGTTGATGCAGTCGACGATCACGTCCGGCTTGTACTTGTCCACCACCTGGAACAACGCCGACGCCCGGAAGTCGATCGTCGGCGAGAAGACCTCGGCGAACAGCTCGTCGAAGTACTCCTTCTTCGAGATCAGCTCCTCGCGCGGGATGCCCTGCAGCGACTGCGGGAGGAAGACGTTGCCCGGCGCGGCGATGAGCTCCACGTCGAGGTCGTCCAGACGGGTGATCGCTTCGTCGACTTCCGCCGGCGTGAGCGCGGCGATGACTATGCGTTTCGGCAGCAGCTCGCGGGCGGCTTCGCGCGCCACCTGCTCGCCGACCATGCCGGCCCCGCCGAGGATGAGGAGAGTCTCGGCGGACGACCTACGAGTCAACGTTCTCCTCCTCACCCTTTTCCAGGCCCCAGCGCTCTGTGATCCGCTCGTGTGTCAGCCAGCGCTCCGTGTCGAGCGCCGCCTGGCAGCCACTGCCCGCGGCCGTGATGGCCTGGCGGTAGATGTGGTCGACCACGTCACCGCAGGCAAAGACGCCCTGGATGTTCGTGCCCGTGGAGTGGCGGTGCGGCAGGAGGATGTAGCCCCGCTCGTCGAGCGTGAGCTGTCCTTCGTACGGTTTGGTGTTCGGGACGTGACCGATGGCGACGAAAAGCCCCTGCGCCGGCAGCTCACTCACCTCGTCCGTCTTCGTGTTGCGGAGCTTGAGGGCGGTGACGCCTCCCTCTTTCGTGCCGATGACTTCCTCGACGGTCGAGTTGAAGATGAACTCGATCTTCGGGTTCGACAGCGCCCGCTCCTGCATGATCTTCGAGGCGCGCAGCTCTTCGCGGCGATGGACGATCGTGACCTTCTTCGCGAATTTCGTGAGGAAGGTGGCCTCTTCCATCGCCGAGTCGCCGCCGCCGACCACCACGATCTCCCGCTCCTTGAAGAAGAAGCCGTCGCAGGTCGCGCAGTAGGAGATGCCGAAGCCCTGCAGTTCTTTTTCGCTCGGGATGTTGAGCTGCATCGCCGACGCGCCGCTGGCGATGATGACCGCCTCGGCCTCGTAGATCTTCTGGTCGGTGCGGATCTCGAACGGATGCGTGCGGAAGTTGACGCTCTCGACCTGCTCGAGCGCGCGGAAGACGGCGCCGAAGCGCTCCGCCTGCTGCCGCATCAGGTCCATCAGCTTCGGCCCGAGGATCCCTTCCGGGAACCCGGGGTAGTTTTCGACGTCGGTCGTGATCGTGAGCTGCCCGCCGGGCTGCATGCCCTCGAGCACGAGAGGGATGATGTTCGCGCGTGAGAGGTAGAGGGCAGCAGTGCAGCCAGCCGGCCCCGACCCGATCACGACGACTTTGTGCGTGTTGTCGCGTTCCATGACGGCGCGCATTGTATCGCGCGAGCCACGGCCGCATTTCCTGCCCGAAAGGATGGCCTGCCGGGCAGGATCGGCCACGTTCCCGGGAAGCGTCAGCAGCCGCAGTTTGGCGTCTGGTAGCCGCTTCCCCGGTAGACCCAGGAGCCGCCGCACCACTCGTACCAGTCGTATCCCTGGTCGCCCGTCGAGCAGTCGTACCAGTCGTTGAGCTTCCAATGCCCGGACAGCGTGCCGCTCTGGGTGATCGTGCCGTTGCACTCCCGCCAGCGCCAGCCATTGATGTTGCTCCCCGCACAGTCACTGAAGTAAACCGTGTAGGTGTCGAGCCAGATTGCCTGTGCGTCCGGCGGGAAAAAGGTGGAGAACGCAAAAGCAGCAACGAGAGCCAGAGCAAGAAGCAGCCGATTCCTCATGGACGTTTCTCCTTGGTCCGAGCCTACGCCCAAAGACGAGAGCCGCCTAGTGTCGTGTCCACCTTGTTTCCGTGAGTGCTTTGCGGCGGCGGCGGACCGTCTGCTTCGTCGCCGCTCCTCGCCGAGGTCCCCGCATCGCCTCGTCGCGGCGACTCACATCCGGCCCACCGGCGCTCGCAAATCACTCACGGAAACAAGCTGGACACGGACACTAGTCGCAAGATTTTCAGCCGCGGCATTGCGCACTGCCCGCGTCGCAACGACACACACCTCGTGTAGCAACGCCACGCGCCCGCGTCGCAACGACACACGCCCCGCGTCGCAACGCCACGCGCCCGCGTCGCAACGACACACACCGCGTGGAGCAACGCCGCACGCCCGCGTCGCAACGACACACGCCTCGTGTAGCAACGCCACACGCCCGCGTCGCAACGACACACGCCCCGTGTAGCAACGCCGCACGCGTGCGTCGCAACGACACACGCCCCGTGTAGCAACGCCACGCGCCCGCGTCGCAACGCTGCAGCGGCGAAACGACTTGCTGTCGGCAAGCGTGGCAATGAGTTACGCGGCAGATTCGCAAGTTGGCGCAGAGGGGGCGAAGCGGTGGCTGGCTGCCACCTCACCCCGGAATGCCCTCGCTAGAACAGCTTCGGTTGCGCCGGCGGCGGGTGCAGGGCGGCGATCAGCGCCTCCCCCATCAGCTTCTTCTGCCATTCGCGCATGGCCGGCACCTGATCCAGCTCGGCGACGCTCTTCGGCTCCAGCGCCGCGATCGAGGTGAGCACGTGCCGGGGGCCGAGCATCGAACCGTCGATCTTCAGCTCGGCAGCGTAGCGGTCGCGCACCTTCTTCAGCTTCTCCACCCGCACTTCGAGGGCCTTGTCGCGGATCCAGGGGCGGGGCTCGTTCTTCTCCGGCAGCTCCGCTTCCGGGACCTCCAGCGCTTTGCGCACGCGGGCGATGATGTCCCGGCCGTAGCGCTCCGTGTGGTAGCGCGACACGCTCTTGATGTGCCCGAGGTCGCGCACGTTCTCCGGCTTTTCACGGGCGATGTCGATGAGGGCGTCGTTGCCGATCACCTTGAACGGCGGACGGTCCGCCTTGCGGGCGAGACCGTCGCGCCACTCGTGCAGCTCGCGGACGGCGGCGAGCGACCGGCGGTCGAGCGCGCTCATGTTCTTGAGACGCCGCCACGGCTCGTCGTCTTCGTCCTTCTCCACGAAGCGGATGCTCTCGAGACGCGAGAACTCCTCGACAGCCCACTCCCAGCGCCCCAGTGCTTCGAGCTCCTCCCGCAGCTTGGCCGCGAGGCCGTGCAGGTAGTGCGTGTCCATGGCCGCATACGCGAGCATGTCCGGTGGCAGCGGCCGCATGGCCCAGTCGGCGCGCTGGTGGGCCTTGTTGAGCTTCACCCCGAAGTGCCGCTCCAGCAGGGCCGCGAGGCCGAAGGCCGGGTAGCCGAGGAGCTGGGCGCAGACGGAGGTGTCGATGAGGTTGTGGAACGTGAAACCGAAATCGCGGTTGAGGATGCGGATGTCGTAATCGCCGCCGTGCAGGATCTTCGTGATCGAGGCGTCGGCGATGATCTGCCCGAAACGGGCGAGATCGACCGGCGCCAGCGGATCGACGATGTAGTCCTCCTCGCCGGCCGTGATCTGCACCAGGCAGACCTTGTCAAAATACGAGTGCAGCGAATCCGCCTCGGTATCGATGGCGACGATTTCCTGCGCCGCCACCTGATCCATCGTCGCGTCGAGCGCGTCCTGACGATCGACCCATTTCATTCCGGGACCACCATTCCGCCGAGGCCGATCGAGGTGAGTTTCGCGTTGTACGCGTGTCGATCGAACTCCGGCATGCGAATCAGCTTCTCACGGTCGCGCAACGATTCCGAGTCGTCCGCCACGGCCAGCATCAGCGCCAGATCCTCGGCACGTGCCACCCGCAGCTTCCGCGTCCCCAGCTCCGCCTCCGTCCCGGCCGACACCATCCGGCCGTAAAGCGCGTTCGAGGCGACGAGCACGTGGACCCGTACTTCCCCCTCAGGATCCACGAAGTTCAGGGGGATCAGGTCGAGCTCTTCGCTCTGCTCGATCTCGTCCCGCTCCAGACGGAACCCGCGGTTGCTGGCCATCATCGCGACCTGCTCTTTCTGCTGCGGCCCCATGAGGGCAATCACATCGACGGACCCCGACCCGACTTCGCTCCCGAGCCAGGCAGCGCGCGCGACGTTGCCGACGAAAATGGCCTCGAGCCGCAGTTTGGTGAGGAGCTCGGCCGCGGCTTCGATGGCCCGGCTGTAGCGCCCGGAGGCGCGGAGGATCGTCATTGCCGAGCGAGAGATAGCACAAATGACACGAAATGTTGAAGGTGGGGGCCGATTTCGGAAATCGGAAATCGGAAATCGCTATCATTCGCCCAGTGCGTGACGCCCTGCTCTCGGTCATCAACAAACATTGGGGATATGACTCGCTCCGGCCTCTGCAGGAAGAGGCGATGCTCGCGACCCTCTCACGACGCGACTCGGTGGTGGTCATGCCGACCGGCGGCGGCAAGTCGCTCTGCTACCAGGCGCCGGCCCTCCTCGTCGACGGCATTACGGTCGTCGTCTCCCCTCTCATCTCCCTGATGAAAGACCAGGTGGACGGCCTGCGCGAGTGCGGCGTCCCGGCGGCGCAGTTCAACAGCGCGATGCCGCTGGCCGATCAGAAAGCCGCCGAGCGGGAGCTGTTCGCCGGCCGGACGAAGCTGCTCTTCGTCTCCCCCGAGCGCCTCGCCCTCCAGCCGTTCCGGGAGATGCTGAAGCGGATGGGCGTGCACACCTTCGCCATCGACGAGGCGCACTGCATCAGCCACTGGGGCCACGACTTCCGCCCCGAATACCGCCAGCTCCGGGCGCTCCACGACGAGTTCCCCGACGCCGCCATCCACGCCTACACCGCCACGGCGACGCCGCACGTCCGCCGCGACATCGCCCAGCAGTTGTCGCTCCGCGATCCGCTCCTCCTCGTCGGCGACTTCGACCGGCCGAACCTCTCGTTCCGCGTGCTGCCGCGCCACGACGAATGGCGCCAGGTGCTCGACGTGCTCGAGCGCCACCGCGGCGAAGCGGGCATCATCTACTGCTCGCGCCGCAAGGACGTCGACTCGCTCTCGGACAAGCTGCAGAAGAAAGGGATCGACGCCGTCGCCTATCACGCCGGCATGTCGCCCGACGAGCGCCGCAACGCGCAGGAGAAGTTCGCCACGGAAAAGTGCGACCTGGTCGTGGCCACGGTGGCCTTCGGGATGGGCATCGACCGCTCGAACGTCCGCTTCGTCCTGCACACGGCCATGCCGAAGTCGATCGAGCACTATCAGCAGGAGTCCGGGCGCGCCGGCCGCGACGGCCTGGAAGCGGACTGCGTCCTCCTCTACTCCGCCGCCGATCTGATGCAGTGGAAGTCGATGCTCGCCTCAGGCGAAGGCGTGACCCCCGAATACCTGGAATCGGCCACACAGCACCTGCGGGACATGGATCGCTACTGCGCCGGCACGACCTGCCGCCACCGGGCGCTCGTCGAGTATTTCGGCCAGACCTACACCCCAGAGAACTGCAACGCCTGCGACATCTGCCTCGGCGAAACGGAAGAAGTGCCGGATGCCCTGGTCGTGTCGCAGAAGATCGTCTCCTGCGTCTATCGCCTCCGCGAGATGTGGGGCGTCAGCCACATCATCGGCGTGCTCCGCGGCGAGGACACGGAGAAGATCCGCGAACGCCAGCACGATCAGCTCTCGACGTACGGCCTGCTGAAAGGCCAGCCCCGCCACGAGGTCCGCGAATGGATCTATCAGCTCATCGCCCAGGGCTTCCTGATCCAGACCGACGCGGAGTACCCGGTGGTCCGCCTCGGCCCCCGCGCCCGCGAGGTGATCAAAGGCTACGCCGAGGTCCGCCTCCGCCAGCCCGCCGTGCGCAAGAAGGACGCGATCCCCGGCGGCTCGGCTTCCTCCGGCCGCCGCCCCGCCGTCGACGACGGTCCGTACGATCGCACTCTGTTCGAGATGCTCCGCAAGTGGCGCCGCGGCGAAGCGGAAGAACGCGGCGTGCCGCCATACGTCATTTTCAGCGACAAGACGCTACGCGAGCTGGCCCGCGTCCGCCCGACCACACTCTACGAATTGCGCGGCATCTACGGCATCGGCGACGCCAAACTCGAAGCCTTCGGCTCGGCCCTCGTCACCCAGATCCGCGAAGCTACCTCGTAGCTGTGTGGACAGGGCTACGACCGGAGGCCTCCGGCGGGCGGCCTCTCGTCGTAATCCCTGTCCCACACAGCTCAGAGGAGCTCGAGGACCTGGGACACGTGGCGCCATTCCGTGGCACCGTTGCCGATGGCCACGCGGATCCCGTAACGGCCGTTCAGTTTCGTGTGCGACACGAAAATCGAGCCTGCGGCGTTCATCTTTTCGAGAAGGGCCATGTTCTCTTCGTCGCTGCCCTTCTTGCGGAAGACGACCACACTGAACATTTGCGGGGCGAGGAGCTCGACGTCGTCGCGTTTCTGCAGCTCTTCGGCGAGGCGGGCGGCGAACGCGACGTGCTCGCGGATCACATTCCGGAGACGTTCCAGACCGTAATGCTCGAGGACCAGCCAGAGCTTGAGGGCACGGAAACGGCGGCCGAGCTGGAGGCCGTAGTCCATGTAATTGATCTCGGCCGTGTCGGTCGTCGTCAGGTACTCGGGGACGAGCGAGAACGTCTCGCGGAGGACCTCCGGCTTGCGGGTGTAGAGGACGCTGCAATCGATCGGGGTGAAGAGCCACTTGTGCGGATTCGTCACGATCGAGTCGGCGTATTCGATCCCGTCCCAGAGGAAGCGGAACTCCGGCGCGATCGTGGCCGAGCCGGCGTAGGCGGCGTCCACGTGGAGCCACATCTTCTCCCGCTGGGCGATCGCTCCGATGGCGCGGACCGGATCGACGGAAGCGGTGGAGGTCGTGCCGGTCGTGGCCACGACGACGCACGGGAGTGCGCCTGCAGCGCGGTCGCGGGCGATGGCCGCTTCGAGTGCTTCGGGACGCATGCGGAAGGCTTCGTCGCTCTCGATCTTGATCACGCCGCTCTGGCCGAAACCGAGGGCGAGAGCGGCTTTCTCGATCGAGGAGTGGGCGTGCTCGGAACAGTAGGCGCGGAGCGGAGGGATGCCGGACATCCCGTTGCGCCGGATGTTCAGGCCGAGCGCTTCGCGCGCCGCGGCAACGGCGAGGAACGAGTTGATCGACGCCGTGTCGTTGATGATGCCGAACAGATTCGACGGCAGGCCGAGCGCGTCGCGGAGCCAGCGCAGCGCCAGCGTCTCCAGTTCCGTCAGCGCCGGGGAGGTCTTCCAGAGCATCCCGTTCGCATTCAGCGCCGCCGACAGCAGCTCGCCGAGGATCCCGGCTTGCGAGCCGGTGATGCTGAAGTAGGCGAAGAACGCGGGGTGGTTCCAGTGCGTGATCCCCGGCAGGATCTTCTGCTCGAACTCCCGCAGCAGCTCGTCGTACGGCCGCCCGCTTTCGCTCGGCTTGTCCGCAAACGCTTTCTCGATGTCGCCCGGCTGCACGCGGGAGAGCACCGGATGCCGGTCGATGTTGTCGAGATAGTCCGCCACCCAGTCGACGAGCTTGTGGCCCGCCGCGCGAAAGTCATCAGAGGTCGGATCGAGCTTCATGCGCGGCAGTGTAGGACAGACAGGAGTGTCTGTCCCACAACGCAGGCCGCCGGATCTTCCGATTTCCCCGACGCCTTTCCGGAAACCGGAAATCACTGGCGTGCAGGGCCGTCACCGAAGCTCGTCGTGCAACTCCACCACGGCCTTGAGTCCCTCCGCGCCGAGTGCGCGGAAGATGGCCATGTTCGTACGCGCCCGCGGCTTGCGATCGAGATTGCTCAACACGTCGACCCAGGCGACGGCGCCGCTGTCGGCACTGCAGATCTCATCGTAGATGTTGCGGCCCTCGATGCCGACGTGACCGGCCGGCCCGCCGACCAGCTCATCGCAGTCGTGGAAGAGCAGCATCCGCTCGGGGGAGACGATCGTGAGCTGGATATCGGGAGCGCGGCGGATGCGTAGCCCCTTCACGAACGTTTCGAAGTTCGTCATGAAGCGCTCGAGGTCCCCGCCCGCGCGGGCGAAGCGCTCCTCCGTCGCCTTCAGCACGCCCATGGCCCGATCGAGCAGCGCGGGCCACGGAAAACCTGTCGTGACGATCGTGGAAGTGTCGCTCTGCACGAGGAGTAGCCGCAGATCGGCCGCAAGCTTCTCGCGCAGATGGGCTACGTCGTCGTGATGCTCGATGTGCCGGTAGCCGCTCGTATCGAACGGCATCTCCGCGAGGCTGCGTGTCAGCAGGAGCAGCCGTTTCCCGAGCGCGCGAGCATACCCGACCTCGTAATACACGTTGAGATTCGGCTCGCTCACCTCGGCGATGACGACGTCCGCATCGCGAATCTGCTCGTACAGGTGGCTGACGATGGCCTTGTTGAAGACCTGCTTGTCCGCCCGCTCGCACCCGATCCCCACATCGGCGCACGCCGCCGTGATCGCGTCGCGATAGAGGACGTCGTAGTGAGCGGCGAACGGCATGAGGACGAAGGCACCCATGCCGTTGATCTTAGAGGATCAGCTCGCGCCCTTGCCGCTCAACACCGCGGGGATGGTCCGCAAAAGAATCTTCAGATCCAGCGACGGGGACCAGTTGTCGATGTACTGCAGGTCGAGCTGCATCCAGTGGTCGAAGTCGTGGATGTTGTTGCGGCCACTGACCTGCCAGAGGCACGTCAGGCCCGGCTTCATCGACAGGCGGCGGCGGTGCCAGCGGTGGTAGGAGGCCACTTCCTCGGGGATGGGCGGACGGGGGCCGACGAGGCTCATGTCCCCCTTCAGCACGTTCCAGAGCTGCGGGACCTCATCGAGGGAGAACTTGCGGAGGATGCGCCCGACCGGTGTGACGCGGGGGTCGTTCTTCGCCTTGAAAGCGGGGCCGGTGAGCTCGTTGAGGTGGGCCACCTCGTCGCGCCGCTCGTGGGCGTCCTCGATCATCGTGCGGAACTTGTAGAGCGTGAACATGCGGCCGTTGAGGCCGATGCGTTTCTGCTTGAAGACGACCGAGCCGGGGGACGTGAGCCTGATCGCCAGGGCCGCGATGAGCGTCACGGGCAGCGACAGCGCCAGTAGCAGCACCGAGATGGCCACGTCGAGGAGGCGCTTGAAGGCGAGCTGCGTCTCGTCCGACGGCGTGGTCGTGAACGTGAGGAACGGGACGCCTTCCAGCTCTTCGAGCTCGATGCGGGCCACGCGGTTCTGGAAGAAGTTCATGGCGATGCGCGTGCGGATGCCGAGCTCCTCGCACATCAGGAAGATCTGCTTCATCTCGTCCAGCTTCTTGCGCGTGACGGCGAAGACGATCTCGTCGACCGGCTCCGGGATCTCGTCGTGCTCGAGGAGGCGGCGCAGATCGGGCACGCTGCCGTAGATCGGATAGCGCGTCCAGCCGTTCGAGAGATGGTGGCCGTCGCTGACGAACCCGAGGATCTTGTAGCCCCAGTACTTGTGCTGGACGATCATCCGGGCGATGTCGGTGGCCCGGCGGCCGGTGCCGACGATGAGGACCGTGCGGTAATTCAGGCCCTTCGAGCGGACCCAGCGCGCCAGCACGCGGACCAGGATCTTCTCGGCCACGAGCAGCAGGATGCTGAAGACGCCGAAGAGGATGAACCAGGCGCGGGAGAGCTGCCGGAGCGGCAGGAGGTAGGCGAGCGTCGCGAGCAGGACGATCCCGAGGCCGTTGACGCGGATCGTGGTGAGCGCTTCGCGCGTCAGGGGGATGGTGCGGTGGCTGTGGTACGTGTGATAGCTGAAAAAGAGGACCGACCAGATCAGCAGGACCAGCGGATAAATCTTCAAATACTCCGCGAGGGGAAAGAGGCCGGTGGGAAAAACCGTCGGCGCGAGACGGGGCATCACCACATCACGGATGAAGAAAGCGGCGAAGAACGCGACGGACGTCAACGCGAGGTCGACCCCGTAAACCACTCTCGCAACCAGACTCGCCTGCTGTTTCAGCATGTAACCGCTCTATTTACGGAAGTTCCGGCCTCCGCGTCTAGAGGGAATCGAAGAGAGCCTCATACGCGTCGGTAATTGCTTTCCAGGAATACCGCTCCGCGGCCCTTTTCCGCGCTCGCGTCCGGTAAGTCTCTCGCAGACCCGGACTTGCGAGCCATTCTCGAAGTGTGCCCGAGAGGCTCTCTTCCGGCCGGAATCGGAAAAAACCGACGCTGTCTCCCCCTACTTCCCTGTTCTCGGGCGTGTCGTGAGCGAGCACGGCGCCGCCGGAGCCCATCGCTTCGATGAGCGCGGGATGGGTGCCGCCCACCTCCGTCGCCTGGATGTAGAGGAGGGTTCGCCGCTGGAGCGTCCGGTAATCGGCGCCGTAGAGGGCGCCGGGGAAAAGGATCTTGTCGCTCGCGTGCCGATGCAGCTCGGCGACTAAGCCGTGCGCATACAGCCCTTTGCCCAGCATGACGAGCGGCGGCGCGTCCTCCAGCTTCTCGTACGCCTGCACCACCTCGAGGGGATTGTTCTCAGGCTCGAAGCGGCTGACGTAGAGCAGGTAGTTACCGGGCTGCAGGCCGAGGCGCGTCAGGACGTCGCTGTCCGGCTCGTCGGGAAAATCGGACCCATAGCCGATCGTGACGGTGCGGGCGGCGTAGTGCTCGCGGTAGTAGTCGGCGATGACGTCCGCGTCGGCGACAACGGCATCGGCGAAACTGACGGACATCGTCTCCCCTGCCGCATAGACCATCCGCCCGAGGATGTTCCACTTGCGCCGCTTCCGCTCGATGCCGTCCACGTTGATGGCCGTGCGGATGCGCTTCGCCGCCAGCAGCGGGAGAACGAAGGCATTGGCCGCGTTGCAGACCAGGACGACGTCAAAGTCACGGCGCAGCGCATCGAGCGCGGAGAGGGCGGCGTGGCTGACGGTCTCCAGGTACTTGTGGGAGAGCGACGGCAGCACGATGCGGTGGATGCCTTCCCAGGTCTCGGGGCCTTGCTCCCGGCAGTAGACGGAAACGTGATGCCCCCGCGCCACGAGACGCTTGCCCAGTTCCGCGGCAAAGGTCTCGAAGCCGCCGTAGTTCGGCGGGACGCCGCGGGTGCCGAGGATGGCGAGCTTTTTCATCTTGGAGTGCGGTGGCGAAAGCCACCGCTCTTTTACACGTGTAGCAGAGCGGTGGCTAGCCGCCACCGCACTCCGAGATTGCTCTGCTCACCGGAACCACCTGGCCAGCTCCCGGTCGCTCACCTTGCGCCGGCTCTGCACGGCGCGCCGCTTCTCGCGAATCCGCGCACGGTTCCGCCAGAGCCACGCAAACGCCGGCAGCGAGCTGCGCTCCACCATCAGCGTCGCAGCCACCACCACCGCATCCCGGAACAGCTCGAACGGCAGATTCCGCAGCGCGAGATACCACCCCTGATTCTTCGACCGCAACAGAAAGCGGTTCTTCACCGAGTGCATGTTGATCTCGGCCGGCAGCGACCGCCGCGCCTCCGGCGTCACGCGCCGCACGTGATACGCCACGGCCGCCGGCACGCACAGGAACCTCCAGCCGAACAGCCGTCCCCGCCACGCCAGATCGGCGTCTTCGCGATACGCAAAAAAGTCTTCATCGAGGATCTCCCCCTCGACGGCTACGTCGCGCAGGAACGACATCCGGTACAGCGCGGCGGCGCCGGACACCCCGAACACCTCGTGGAAGTTGGCGGTTGGCGGTTGGCGGTTGGCGGTAGTAGAACCCTCCTCTGCCAACTGCCTACTGCCAACCGCCAACTCCTCGGTGATGTCGAGATGCCGTCCGTTGCGCGTCATGCGCATGCCCATCGAGTCGATGCCCGCGGACGGCGTGATGTCGTAGCCCTGCGCCCGCAGCAGCTTGCCGGTCGCGGCGCCGTAATCGTCGCCGGCGCGGCGAAGCGCCTCGATCAGCAGGGCCGCGTAATCGGGCGTGAGGAAGCAGTCGGGATTCACGACCAGCACGAACTCCCCGCGCGCAACCGCCACGCCCTGGTTGACGGCGGCGCTGAAGCCGCGGTTCGTCGCGTTCCTGATCGTGGCGTGCACCTCGGAACCATCCGTCGAGGCGTTGTCGACCACGATCAACTCCGTCTCGACACCACGCTGGCCGGCAATGCCTTCGAGGCAGCGACGGAGGTACGGCGCGCTGTTCCAGGTGACGAGGACGATCGAGACGAGCGTCACGGCCACCGGTCGAAGGCTTTGCGCAGCACGTTCGAGTAGGCGTGAACGGCGGCGCGGCGCCCGAGGTCGCGGCGCAGGAGACCGGCGGCAGCGGCGAGGACGCGCAGCATCATCCCGGCGATGATGGCCCAGCGCAGCGCTTCGGCCTGACCGGCCGAAAGCCACTTCTTCCCGTACCGCCACATGTTGCGATACCAGACCTCGTTGAACTTGGCGAAGGAGATGTGCTCGAGGCTTGCGCCGCCGTAGTGCCGCACCTTCGCTGCCGGTACCACATACACGGCCTGCTTCGCGTCGGCGAGGCGGCGGCAGTAATCGACGTCCTCGAACCAGGCGGGCTCGAACTGTTCGTCCAGCGGCCCCACCTCGTCGAACACCTCACGCCGGATCAGCAGCGCGGCAGCCGCCGGCTGTTCGATGCGCCGCGGCTCCGTGAGATCGAGGTCGCGATAGCGATAGCGCGCCGTGTGGCGGTTCTTCGGGAAGAGCTTCCCCCAGCCGAAGACCTCCGCCACGAAAGTCCCGAGCGTCGGCAGACGCCGGAGCTGGAACTCCCGCTGCGAGTCGCCGCTCTCGTCTTCGAGCAGCGGCGCGGCGGCGGCGATCGTGGGATGCGCTTCCAGGAACTGGAACAACTGCGTCAGCGCGCGGGGAGCGAGCTCGCAATCGGGATTCAGCAGGAAGACGTACCGGCCGCGCGAATCGCGGAACGCCCGATTCGTCCCGGCGGCAAAGCCGATGTTCGTCGGCGACTCGATGAGGCGATAGTTGGGTTGGGCGGAAGAAGAATCCCCGCTCCAGCCAACAGTCTCCAGCGTCGCGTCCTCGGAGGCGTTGTCGTACACGACCACCTCGTACTCCAGCCCCTCACAGGCGGCCGGGATCGACCGGAGACAGCGCTCGATCCATCGTTCGCTGTTCCACGTCACGATGAGGATCGAAAGGTCGGGCGAGCGCACCTCCGTCCGTGCATCGATGGTGGGCGCTTCGAGGATCAGTTCAGCCATTCCAGTATCGCGTCCACCAGTGGACGCGTGACGACTTCCCACGCGAACCGCGGCTGGATGCGTTCGAGATTCTTTACGCAATCTGAGTAGAAAGTGTCGTCCGTGAGCAAACGCCGCACCGCGGCCGCGACCCCCTCGACGTCCTCGGGCGAGACGACGAGCCCCAGTCCTTCCCTTTCGACCAGTTCCGCGGCGAACCCCTGTACCGTGGCAACGACCGGAACGGCGGCGGCGATCGCATCGAATAGCCGCGTGCGGATCGAGTACTCCGCCTCCGCCGTCGGACGGTGCAGCATGATAGCGATTTTGCCGGACCTGAGCCACGCAAGTCTTTGGGAGTACGGGATCCAGTCGGCATTGGCGGACACATGGGGTCCGCCTGTCGCCAGCATCCGGTCGAAGCGGCTCTCCCGCCGCCGGTCGACGACGTTGACGACGTTCGGCCGGGCCCGCCCGAGGAACAGGAGCTTGCATCGCAGCCCCTCGCCGTTCAGACGGACGATCGCCTCGATGGCCGTGGCCGGATCGAGCCACTCCCATACTCCCCCACCCCAGACCACCACGTTGTCCTGAGGCTTCGGGCAGACGCGGACTTCAGCCATGTCGATGCCGAACGGGACCGTGATCCAGGGAGCGTCATTCGCCTGCAGCCCCCGGTAAAAGTGCTTCTGCCGCTCGGAAGCGGCGATCAGCAGGTCGCCGTCGATCATGGCCGCTGAGAGCCGCCACCACTCCGCCGCCAGATGCACGCGCTGCCGGAGGGAAGGGAACGTGCCGTACAGCTCCCGCAGCTCGAGGACCGTAGGATCGAACATGTCGTAGATGACCCGCTGCCCACGGCGCTTGCGCCCGAAACGGCGGGCCGGCTGGCCGATCAGCACGTCCGCGTCGCGCATAGCCGCGCGAGCATCCGGAGAGTTGTGCTGGAGCACGATGGGTCCCATAGGTCCGATCTGTCCCATCGGGGCCCCCGTCTGAGCCACGAGCGCCGTCTCGACATGCTTCGCCAGCTCGCGGGCAAAGTTCCAGGCGCGGATGCCCGGCCCGGCCATCCGGTCACCCACGACATCCGGCGTATGGACCACAACCCTCATGCGAAAAGACCCTGAATCATCCCACGGACGGACGTACGTCCGCGGAGGGCCAGCTTCAGGTCTTCCCAGAGGAGGGCACAAATACTTCCGACGCCGCGATGCAGCTTCGCCACGCGGTAGCGGTTGCGCGTCCGCAGGCGCAGCGCTTCCCTGCCCAGGATGCTGGCCGTCTGCGAGCCGCGATGGGTGGCCTTCACGACCGGCAGCACGGTGATACGCCAGCCGTCGCGGCGGAGCCGGGCGCAGAGCTCGACGTCCTCGTAATAGGCGAAGAAGCTCGGATCGAAGACCCGCGCGCCGAGCGGTGCCACGCGATAGAGCGCGGCCGTAGCGGAGACGCCCCAGGCCACGGCCAGCGGCGTCCCGACCGGCGAGCCGTGACCGATCTGCCGGAACGTGCCGTCGCCGATCTCGATCCCGGCACCGTCGATCAGGCCGTCCTCCCGGCGGATGATGGTCTGTACGGCGGCCAGACGGGGATCGCGGTCCATGGCCTCACGCACCTGCTGCAGCCAGTCGCGGTCGAGGATGACATCGTTGTTGACGAGCGCCACGAAGGGGGCGGTCACCTGGCGGAAGGCGGCGTTGACACCGCCGGTGAAGCCGAGATTGGTGTCACTGCGCAGGAGCACGATGGGACCTATCGGACCTATGGGGGTCTCGTTTCTCCCATCTGTCCTACGGGTCCCGTCAGTCCCATCAACTCTCGTGGCCACGCGCGAGCCGTTATCGAAAACGATGATCTGCCGCGGCGCGAGCGTCTGCGCGCGCAGCGACTCGAGGCAGGCCGCCAGCATGGCGCCGCCGTCGATGTCCAGCACGATGACGTCCACGTCACTCATGCGTCATCCGCTCGAAGAAGATCTGGCCGTGCAGCACGCGGATCGTCGTCTTTCCTTCACGGTCCACGTGCACGCGGTATGGCCGCGTATAGGGTCCGGTCGGCGGGAGCTCGTACGCGTGACCCGCGACTTCGATGAGCGCGGGTGTGCCGGTGCCGTAGTGGAGCACGTGGTCGCCTTCGCGGGCGAGGAACGTCAACGCGTTGCCGTCGCGCGCCATCCAGCCGCCGCGCTGGAGGAAGCGCTGCACCATCCAGACGTGAGGATGCAGCTCGCCGCCTTCGTGCTGCACGTGCGCGTCCTCGAACTGGATCGTCTTCCCGGGCCGCTTCGCCTGCGCGATACCCACCGCGATCGCCAGCGATAGCGCGGCGATGGCGAGCTGCGACGGCACCTTCACGAAACGGAAAGCCACGAACGCGATGACCAGCACCACACCGCCGACGAAGGCCGCATCGTTGAGGCGGATGTAGCTCGGGAAGAGACGGGAGACGTCGGCGCTGTACAGCGTGGACAGCCATTCGCCCAGCGCGTTCTCGCCGTTGGCGATGTGGAAGAGGCGCCACGGATACGTCAGGCCATGAATCACCAGCCCCCCGCTCCAGACGGCGATCACCGCCACGACACCGCGCGGCACCCGGCTCCACAGCTTCGCCGCGCCGAGGGCGAGCACCGGGAGGAAGACGACGATGTAGCGGAGCGGCGGAGCCCAGCCGCCATGCCATTCGGCGCGCGGGAGCAGCGTCACGATGTACAGCGTCGCGGCGATGCAGCCGAGGCGGAAGCCTTCCGGCATCTGCTTCCAGCGGGTGATGGCGAAGATGCCGAGCAGGTAGAACGGCGCCTGGAAGGCGATGCCGGACATGCCGTCGAGCAGCAGCCCGAAGAAGCCGACGGCATAGCGCACCGGTTCGCCCGGCAGCAGCTCGCGCCAGGAATGCACGGAGGTGGCGCTGCCGGTGGCGAGCTTCAGGATGAGCAGCGGCACGAGGACGATCGGGATGATGACGAGCGCCTTCTTCCCCTGCTTGAGCGCGAACATGATGGCCACCAGGCCGAAGCGCAGCTTGAGCAGCACCATGCCGAGGAGCGCCGGGGCCCAGCGCTGCGTGCGGCGGTCGCGGAAGCCGCGGATGGCCTCGACGAAACAGAACGCTGCCGGCACTTCCGGCCAGATGCGCGTCGCGTAGAAAAGGATCGGCGGCGCGAGGGCAAAGAAGCCGAAGATCGCCCGCTGCGTGGCCGCGTCGACCTCCTCTTCGTCGAACCATCGGAAGGTCGAGCGGACCAGCAGCACACCGAAAAGGGCGATGGTGGCGATGGCCCCCGTGAGGCCGCCGGCGAGATAACCCGGCACCATCACCAGCGGCAGGAACGGCTCGTGCCGCGAATAGAGCTCCCCTCGCGAGCCGACCGGATCGCCGAGCTGCGGCTCGAGGTCGGTCCGGCCGCCGGCGCTTTCGGCGAGCGTGCGGTACTGGTTCGCGAGATCGAGATCGAAGTCGAGCACGATCGATTCGGTCACCAGCAGGTAGAACGGCTCGTCGCCGTCGATCGGCGTGAGCATCATGGCCGGGATCGAGATGCCGTAGAGCATGGCCGCCATCACCGCGGCACGGTTCGCCGACCAGCGGACCTGCGCGCCGCGGGCGATGAAGAGCAGCACGATCGCTACCTCGACGACCGCCAGCGTGATGAACCCGAGGCGCGCATCCAGAGCGATGTGACGCTGCAGCAAGAACGCGAGAGCGGCGGCCGCGAGCTGCGTGCCCCAGCAGGTGAGCAGCGTCCGTCCGCGCAGCGTGACGAGCGGCAGGAGCAGGATGACGACGGCGGCGGCAGCGGCGGTCATCGCTTCAACTCGAACGCCTCGACCTGCAGCGACGCGCCGGCAGGCAGGCGGGAGTCGCCGGTCACGCGAATCGTCTTCGCATCGCGCGGCAGCGGCACCCGTCCGGCGCCGTCTACCCACGCCGAATAGCCGTAACCGCGCACCTGGCCGGCCGGATCGCGCGGCAGCGGATTGCGCGCCGCGTAGAAGCTCTCGCGACGCATGTAGCCCCAGTCCGCCGCGTCGCCGATGCGGATGTCCACGCCGCCCGGCTCCATCCGTCCGAGCGGCGTCCCGCGCATCATCCCCGGCACGTTCGCACCCGAAACGATGAGCGACTGCGCCCCTTCCGGAACGTCGATCACCAGCGACCGCGAGGCCGCCAGCGCCTGATTCACGTGATGCCGTTCCGTGGCCGGCTGCCGCGTCTCGAAGAAGTAAGGAGTGGCCCGCGCCACGATGCCGCTCCAGGGAAAGAACACCACGATGGCGGCGACCAGCGCCAGCGCCGGCACCGTGAGCCGCGGCATCGCCCGGCGAACCAGCGCCGCGACGATCAGCACGATCACCGGCAGCAGCATCGTCCGCAACGGCACCGCCGGCGTGACCAGCGCGGTCGTAACCCCAATCAGCAGCGCAAACGGCGTAGACCGCAGAATGGCCACGATCGCCAGGCAGAACGCCAGCAGCACGAATTCACGGACAAACTGCCCCGGAAACGGAATCCACCGCAGCAGCAGGATGGCGCAGCCGGCAATGATGAGCATGGCCGTGGGAGCTGGTTGGGCAGTTGGGGGGTGGGGGGGGGGGGGGGGGG
>DASWMP010000240.1:0-36203 GCA_036399695.1 Thermoanaerobaculia bacterium
TGCCCGCTTCTTCAAAGCTGTCCGCAAGCTGCTCGTGCAGGCGCTCGACGACTACCCGACCGCCAGACGGACGCACCTCGACATCGCCTGTGGCACCGGGATGGCGGTCGAGTTCTTCCGCAAGGAGGGATGGCTGGCGACCGGCATCGACGCCTCGCTGCCGATGCTCCAGCTCGCACGCAAACGTGCGCCGCGCCTGGCCGCTGCCGACTTCCGCGCGCTCCCGTTCCGGCGGACCTTCGCCCGCATCACCTGCCTCTACGACAGCCTCAATCACATGACGGAGAAGGAGCAGCTCGTCGCGGCCTTCCACTCGATCGCCGGCGTGATGGACGAGGACTCGCTCTTCTTCTTCGACGTGAACCACCCCGACGTTTATCCCGCCGTCTGGGGGATGGCCGATCCGTACGTCGCCACCGGCAAGGACTACCTGCTGGAGATTGCCACGAGCTACCGCGCCCGGGAGAAAATGGGACGCGCCCTCGTCACCGGCTGGGCCGACATCGGCGGCGAGCGCATCGCCATCCGCGAGACGCACCATCAGCGCTCGTACAGCGAGCGGGAGATCACGAAGGCGCTGAAGGAAGCGGGCCTGGAGCCGGTCGAGGTCAAGGACTTCGATCCCTACGACGAAGCGGCGGACCTCGATGCCGAGGGCGTGAAGCTGTTCTTCATCTGCCGGAAGCGATAGGGGGAAAAGCAAAAGGCCGGCGTTTCCGCCGGCCTCCTGAGAGCTGATCGCTGAGAGCTACTTCCCCAGCACGGCGTTCTTGAAGTCATCGCCCGGACCCGGCTTGGGACCGATCCAGGTCGAGAGGATCGCGTCGGCGGTGGCTTTGCCGGCGAGCGTGCCCTTGTTCTTGCCGTTGACTTCGACGGTCGTGCCGGTGCCCGGGACGTACGTCATGACGATGCGCTGGCCGCTGTCGACGTCTTCCATCCAGGAGGAGAGCTTCTGGAAGTTGGCCTTCACTTCGGCGCTGGCGTTGGAGGTGTTGGCGGCGAGGCCTTCGGACCAGGCTTCGGCGATCTTGCCTTTGTCGACGTCGTAGAGGAAGTGCATCACGAGGCGGCGCGGCTGGTCGGCAGCGAGGATCGCCGCGGCGTTGTTCGACTTGGCCGGCAGGTAGAGCCCGGCGGCGTAGACCTTGATGAAGAGTTTCTTGCGCAGGCCGGCGCCGTTGAGCACGAGGTTCTGCCCGCTGACGCTCATTGAGTCTTCGAGCTTGGCGCCGCCGACGTTGGCAGCGAAGGCATTGACGGACGCGAGCGTGAGCGTCGCGGCAAGGACGAGTCTGGTCGAAATGGACCGCATGTTCTTTCCTCCGTAGTTTGTGGACGTGACAGTCGATTGTAACAGCGCGGTTCGCCGCCGCACTCCCGCCAGCCCCACGCGCGCCCAACGTGGGCGAGGAATCGGAATAGGACAGATGGGACCGATCCGACCCATAGGACATAGGCTCCGCGCAGCGCAGCACCAACAACCAACAACCAACAACCAACCAACAACCAGCAACCAGCAATGCACCTCTCCACCGCCCCCGCCCTCATCCTCCGCCCTGATGCGCCACCGCGGGCCACGCTCCTCTGGTTCCACGGCCTTTCCGTCGACAAGGAGACGCACCGTGCGGAGCTCGAGCGGTTCGCCCGGGCGGGCATTCTGGCTGTGGGCATCGATGCCGCTGGCCACGGAGAGCGGCGGCTTCCGGACTTCGAGGCCCGCTTCGCCGGCTCGCAGGAGGAAGTCCTGCCGCCGATGCTGGAGCTGGTGCTCGAGACCGCCCGTGAGATCCCGCGCATCATCGACGCCCTCGGCGTCCCGGAGATCGCCATCGCCGGCGTCTCGATGGGTGCCTTCGTCGTCTATCGCGCGCTCACGCTCGATCCCCGCATCACGACCGCCGCGGCGCTCCTCGGCTCTCCGCGCTGGCGTCACGATGAAAGCCCGGACCGCTTCATCGACCAGTTCTTTCCGAAGGCGCTGCTGTCCATCACCGCGGAGCAGGACGTCAACGTTCCGCCGCACGATGCGCGTGAGCTCCACGCCGCGCTGACGCCTCGCTACGCCTCCGCACCCGAGCGGCTCCGCTATCGAGAGCTGCCCGGCGCGGAGCACCTCGTGAATGAAGCCGAGTGGAACGCCTCCATCGACGAGATCATCGAGTGGGTGCTGACGTACTCGTCCGGAGGAGGGGGGAAATGAACGGCGCGCTCCTCTGTTAGAGTCCTTTCCATGACCGATTTCCTCAATCGTTCGTTCGAGATCGGCGGAGTCAGGATCGACCCGCCGCTCGCGCTCGCGCCCATGGCCGAGGTGACGGACACGTACTACCGGTCGCTCATCAAGGAACTTGGTGGCGTCGGGCTGGTCGTTTCCGAGTTCATTTCGGCCGAGGGGCTGACGCGCAAGAACGACCGGAGCCACCAGATGCTCGCCTTCACCGAGGCCGAGCGGCCGGTGTCGATCCAGATCTACGGCGGCGATCCGGAGCGCATGGACGACGCCGCGGCCATCGTCGAGGAACAGGGCGTCGACATCGTCGACGTGAACATGGGTTGCCCCGTGAAGAAGATCGTCAGCAGCGGGGCCGGCTCGGCGCTGCTGAAGGACTTCGACAAGGCCGCGCGCGTGGTCGAGAAGATCAAGGCCGCGGTGAAGATCCCGGTCACCGTCAAGGTGCGCAAGGGGTGGGAGTCGAACGACGTCCTGCCGCTGCTCAAGCGCTTCGAGGAGATCGGCGTCGCCGCTATCGCCGTGCACGGCCGTACGCGCAACGAGGCGTACACCGGCGCGAGCGACTGGGAGTACATCCGCTACGTGAAGAGCGAGCTGCGCATCCCGGTGTTCGGCAACGGTGACGTGAAGGTCGCGGCCGATGCCATCCGCATGTTCGAGCAGACGAACGTGGACGGCGTGATGATCGGCCGCGCCGCGCTGCACAACCCGTTCATCTTCCGAGACATCCATGCGTACGTCGCCGGCGTGCCGGTGGCGGACAACGAGGTCGAGCGCCGCATCGACGCGATGCAGCGGTATCTGTCGAAGATCGACGCCGCTCCGCAGATCGACAAGTGGAAGCTGCACAAGGCGCGCACCGTGATCGGCTGGTTCTCGAAGGGCATCCCGCACGGCAAGGACATCCGCACGGGCCTGCAGGACATCGTGTCCGTCAGCGACGTGCAGCGGCTCCTCGACGAGGCGCGTACGCGTCTCGCGGCGTTCGCCGCCTGATGGGTTTTCCCGACCACATCACCCGCGTCCTCGACGCCTACGGCATCCGGGTCGATACGAAAGCAGCGCTGTACGAGCTCTATCTGACGCTCGGCGACGAAGCGCTCGAGGTCTTTGCCGACCTCTCCGAGCGCGCCTCATCGCCGGCCATGCTGCAGCCCGAGGACACGCTGCCGATCCGCCGCGAGCTGGTGGAGCGTTACGTGCGCCGCAACCATCCGCGCTGGCTGGAAGGCACGCCGACGCCGAGCCTCTGGCATCCGCGCGTCGCCGAAGGGCGCGCATCCGGCGCCGCCGTGCCGCTCGGTCCCGTCGGGCAGTCGCTGCTCGAAGTGCTGCCTCCCGATCAGCCGAAGCCGGACGGCGTGCTGGTCCTCGGCCGGAGCGCGCATCTGAGTGGCCGGCAGGACACGATCTCCTTCGACGTGATCGCCCGCGACGTCGAAGATGCCGTGGCCATCGCGCTGGCCGAAGGGCAGCAGCACACGCTGCCCGGCTCCGTCGGCCAGACCAGCGGCACGTTCGACGCGGCTCGTGCCGTGGCCCTGATCTGGGAGATCCAGCCGAACGTCTTCAAACCGGCAGGGGAGCGCAACCGCTCCATCGCCAAGATCTACCGCCGCCACCGCAACTGGCATCTCGTGACCCTCGCCGCCGCGCTCGACTGGCTCGCGCAGCAGCAACAGCACTGCGCCACGTACGTCCTGCGCGGCGATGCGCTTTCGGCGACGCACGAGCTGAACCCGAATCTGCCGATGACCGAGACGATCGCCGTGAATCACGACCGGACGATCCACGCCGTAGCCGCCGCGCGCGGCCTGCTGCTCGTCGAACCGGCCGATGCCGATGAGATCGAGCTGCTCGACTCGATGGTCATGAGCCACAGCCTCCGCCAGCACGTGCTGCGCATGGGCGCCGCCGCCGCGATGTGGCGGTTGATCGACCGCGATCCGCGGTTGATGGTCCGGTAGGGAGCAACGATGGGACCTCTGGGACCCATGGGACGTATGGCTCCGCGCCTTTACCCATAGGTCCTATAGGTCCTATCCGTCCCATAGGTCCCATCGGATCGAAAATCGTTTTACCCTACAGCCCATGCACTACGACATGTTCCGTCACATGCAATGGGCTGATGCTGAGATCTGGCGTGCGGTTTACGCGATCGAAAGCAACGTGGACGAGCGGCTGCGGGGGTTGTTGCACCACCTGCATCGCGTGCAGCGTGGTTTCCTGAGCGTCTGGCGCGGGGAGGCGCCGGACCTGCGCGAGCACACCTCGTTCGCCACGCTCGACGAACTGCGCGATTGGGGGCGTCACTATTACAGCGGCGCGGAAGCATTCATCCAGTCGCTCGACGCGGACGCACTGCAGCGTCCGGTCGAGATGCCCTGGTCGCCGCCGGAATCAACCGCGCCGACGCTGGCCGAGACACTCATCCAGATCCCGATGCACTCCGCCTATCACCGCGGCCAGGTCAATGCGCGCGTCCGCGAGCTCGGTGGTGAGCCGCCGCTCGTCGATTACATCTTCTGGATCTGGCGAGGTAAGCCACCCGCCCAATGGTGAGGCTTTTCCGTATTCGGAAATCGAAAATCGGAAATCGCTGAGGAATGTACCTCCAATAGCGCATGGCGGCAGGTGATCGATTGTGCGATCATTCGACGTTCGTCCAAGAACACCCCCGAAAGGCTGACCCCTATGCGCAAGTTCCCGCTCACCCTCAGTGTCTTCATTTTTCTCCTGCTTCCGCTCACCGTCTTCGGCGCGTGGGGTCGTCCGAACAAGGACTTCAAGCAGCCCACCCCCGCGGAGCTCTCCATGACCTCCGCCACCTTTGCGCCGGGTGCGTCAGCCGTCATGCTCGACTGGATTGCGCGTCATGACGACGATGAGTCGTATGCATCGGAGCACATCCGCATCAAGGTGCTGAGCGCCGAGGGGAAAAAGTACGGCGACATCGAGCTGATGTACATCCCCGGATTCACGAGCCTCAGCGACATCAAGGCCCGCGTCATCCAGCCGGACGGCAAGGTCGTGCCGTTCACCGGCAAGATGTACGACAAGCTCGTCATCAAGGCCGGCGGCTACAAGCTGATGCAGAAGACCTTCAGCCTTCCGGACGTGCAGGCCGGCTCGATCATCGAGTACCGCTTCGAGCGCACCTGGCCCGTCACGTCGCTGATGCCGACTTCGTGGGTCCTGCAGCGCGAGCTGCCGATCGCGAAGATGCAGGTCTGGGTCAAGCCGTACTCCGGCCCGTACACCAGCTTCTTCATCAGCAAGGGCTTGAAAAAGGAAGAAGCGCCGAAGCTGATCGGCGATCACTACGAGCTCGAGCTGGCGAACATCCCGGCCTTCGAAGACGAGCCCTACTCGCCGTCCGACAAGGAGCTCAAGCCCCGCGTCACCTTCTATTACACCGAAGGCAAACCGGACGTCGACAAGTACTGGAACGACATCGGGAAGAACTGGACGGATGCGATCGAGCGCTTCATCGGCGACCGTTCCGGCATCAAGAAGGTGGCGATGGACGTCACGAAGGACGCGGTCAGCAACGACGACCGTCTCCGCCGTCTCTACGCCCGCGTCCAGCAGCTCCGCAACCTCTCGTACGAAGAAGACAAGACCGTCCAGGAAACGCGGCGCGAGAAACTGAAGGACAGCCGCCACGTCGAGCACGTGCTCAACGCCGGCTACGGCTACCGTAACGAGCTGAATCGTCTCTTCGTCGCGCTCGCGCGTGGGGCCGGCTTCCCGGCGTCGATCGTCTGCGTCTCACAGCGCAACGAGATGTTCTTCGCCAAGCAGATGCTCGACTACGACCAGATCGACGGCGAGGTCGCCCTCGTCACCGTCGACGGCGAGGACAAGTTCCTCGATCCCGGCACGCCGCACGCGCCGTTCGGTCTACTCCCGTGGGAGAACACGACCTCGGCGGCGCTGAAGCTTCAGAAGAAGAAGCCGGCCGAGTGGATCACGACGCCCGACCAGCCGTCGACGCTCGCGCAGACGCGCCGCCGCGCGAACCTCGAGCTGGACGGCGACGTCCTCAAGGGCAAGGTCAGGGTCACGTGGCAGGGGCAGGAAGCGCTCCGCCGCCGTCTCGCCGCGCACACGCATGACGAAGCGGCGAACCGCAAGACGCTCCTCGACGAAGTGAAGGGCTGGTTCCCCGACGGCTCGACCGTCACGCTACCGGTGATGCCGAACCTCGCCTCGTCCGACGACACGCTCGTCGGCGAGTTCGACGTCGAGGTCGCCAACCTCGGCACTTCGGCCGGCTCGCGCACGCTCGTGCCGCTGGCGGTGTTCAGCGCCACGCGCAAGAACCCGTTCTCGGCCGAGCAGCGTCTGCACCCCGTCTACTTCCGTTATCCGCACCAGTACGAGGATGAAGTCACGCTGAAGCTGCCCGAGGGCATGGCCGTCGAAGGGGTGCCGCAGGCGCAGAACCTCGACCTCGGCGGCGCAGGCGTCGTGACGAGCTGGAACCAGGCCGACGGCGCCGTCACGCTCAAGCGGAAGATGTACGTCAAATCGATCCTCATCCCGCAGAACAACTACCACGCCATCCGCAACTTCTACTCGAAGGTGGCGAGCGTCGATCAGGAGAGTCTCGTCCTGAAGAAGGCGGCGAAATGAGGCTGCTCCCGGCTGTCGTCGCCCTCGCAGCATCGCTGACCGCCGCTTCCGCGTTCGCGTGGGGAGCTCCGCCCGACTGGCTCAAGCAGCTCGCGTCCGCGCAGCACCCCACGTATCCGGCCGACACGGCCGGCGTGGCGCTGCTCGACGAGGTCGTCACGACGGTGACGGCCTCGGGGGAGATCCGCACGCTGCACCGCCGGGCGCATAAAGTGCTGAGCACTGCCGGCCGCGACCTCGGATACGTTGCCGTCCATTACGACAACGCCACGAAGATCACCGACTTCCGCGCCTGGGCCATCACCGCCAGCGGCGAGGAGTACAAGGTGAAGGAGCGTGACGCCGTCGAGACCTCGCCGTACGACGGCATCCTCTACGCCGACAACAAGGCGAAGGTGCTGCGCATCCCGGCCGCCGAGCCGGGCAGCATCGTGGCGTACGAGTACGAGCAGATCGAGCGGCCGTACGGTCTGCAGGATCTCTGGTGGTTCCAGCGCGAGGTGCCGGTGCGCCGCGCGCGCTACACGCTCGTGCTGCCGCCGGGCTGGGAGTACGACACCCGCTGGTTCAACACCGAAGCGAAGCAGCCGGTCGTCAACGGCAACCAGATCACCTGGGAAGTGACGGACGTCCCGGCCATCAAGGAAGAGGCGGGGATGCCGGACAGCCGCGCCATCGCCGGGCGGCTGGCCATCCGCTTCCGTCCGCCGGCCGCGGACACGCGCGCGCATCGCTCGTGGAACGACGTGGCCCGCTGGTACAACGGCCTCATCGCCGGACGTACGGCGTCCACGCCCGCCATCCAGGCGAAGGCGCGGGAGCTGACGCAGGGGAAGGCGTCGACGACCGACAAGATCCGGGCGCTGGCGAAGTTCGCGCAGGAGGACGTCCGCTACGTCGCCATCGAGATCGGCATCGGCGGCTATCAGCCGCACGCCGCGAACGACATCTTCGCCAACCGCTACGGCGACTGCAAAGACAAGGTGACGGTGCTGGGCGCGATGCTGAGCGAGATCGGCGTCCAGTCCTACTACGTGCTGATTCACACCGAGCGCGGAGTGACGGACAAGGAGTACGCGTCGCTGCAGTCGTTCAATCACGCCATCATCGCCATCAAGCTGCCGGACGACGCGCCGGAAGGCCTTTACGCCACGATCCAGCATCCGCGCCTCGGCCGGCTGCTGATCTTCGATCCGACCAACACGCAGACGGCGCCGGGCCTCCTCCCGCCGTATCTGCAGGAGAACCGCGGCCTGCTGGTCTACAGCGAAGGCGGCGACATGATCGAGCTCGGCGCGCATCCGCCGGAGTCGAGCCGCCTGGCGCGCACGGCCAAGCTGACGCTGAATCCCGACGGCGCGATCGTCGGCGACGTCAGTGAAGTGCGCACGGGCGCGATCGCGGCGGGCTTCCGCTCTTCACTGCAGGCGCTCCGCGAGAGCGAGCGCAAGCAGTACATCGAGAGCAGCCTGTCGTATTCACTTACGCACTACCAGATCACCGACCTGGCCATCGACAACCTCGACGATCCCGCCAAGGCGCTGGTGATCCGCTTCAAGCTGAATGCACCGAACTACGCCAAGCGCGCCGCCAACATGCTCCTCGTGCGTCCGCGCCTGATGGGCAGCAAGGCGGAACGGATCGTCGACCTGAAGGAACGGAAGTTCGGCTACACGACCGACGGTCCGGCGCTCCAGGTGGACGACATCGAGATCGCCATCCCGGCCGGCCTGACGATGGACGAGCTCCCGCCGGCGCAGAAGGTGTCGGTCCCGGCGCTCAGCTACACGAGCGAGTCGAAGTTCGAAGGGCAGACGCTGCGGTATCACCGCGAGTACCGCGTGAACCGCTTCGCCGTCCCGCTGGAAGGCATCGCCGAGCTGAACAAGGCGTATGCGGCCATCCTGGCGGATGAACGCAGCGCGGCCGTGTTCAAGTAGCTCATCTTGGAGTGCGGCGGCGAACGCCGCCGCTCTTCTACAGGTGTACCAGAGCGGTGGCGTTCGCCACCGCTCTCCGAGATGGAACACCGGAACGCCCCCTCCTGTTCAGTCCAGTTCCATGAGTACTGTCAGCACCGCTATGCGCCGCGTCGGGATGATTTCTCTCGGCTGCCCCAAAAACACGGTCGACGCCGAGATCATGCTCGGCCAGCTCCGCGCTGAAGGGGAGGTCGAGATCACGAACGACCTCGACGAGGCGGACGTCGTCATCGTCAATACCTGCGGCTTCATCGATGCGGCCAAGCAGGAGTCGATCGACACGATCCTCGAGATCGCCGAGCGCAAAGGGCGGGGCGTCGAGCGGCTCATCGTCACGGGCTGCATGGTGCAGAAGTACCGGACCGACCTGCAGCAGTCGATCCCGGAGATCGACGCTTTCGTCGGCCTCGATCACCTCGAGAAGATCACCGAGGCGGTGACGGGCATCTCGCAGGACGACCTGGCGCCGACGCGCCGGAAAATGTCGGTGCGTCTCTACGAAGACCTGCCGCGCGTCCTCGTCACCGGCACCGCCCACGCGTACCTGAAGGTGTCGGAAGGCTGCTCGAATCCCTGCACCTTCTGCGCGATCCCGCAGATGCGCGGCAAGTTCCGTTCGCGCGGGCTCGACTCGCTCGTGCGCGAAGCGCAGTCGCTGCAGCAGCAGGGCGTCCGCGAGCTGAACCTCGTGGCCCAGGACACGACGCGCTACGGCGAAGACCTCGGCATCGACGGCGGCCTGACGAAGCTCGTCGAGCGCCTCCTCGCCGAGACCGACTTCCAGTGGATCCGTTTCCTCTACGCCTACCCCGGCTCGCTCGACTGGAGTCTCTTCGAGCTGATGGGACGGGAGAAGCGTTTCGTCTCCTACTGCGACATCCCTCTGCAGCACGTCTCGGCGAACGTCCTCCAGCGGATGCGCCGTCCCGGCTCGCCGAAGGAGTACCGCGAGATGCTCACGCGCATGCGCGACCTCGTGCCCGACATCGCCATCCGGACGACGTTCATCACCGGCCACCCGGGCGAGACGCCGAAGGATTTCGGCGAGTTGTACGATTTCGTGCAGTGGGCGCAGTTCGACAACATGGGCGCGTTCGTCTATTCGGCCGAGGATTCGACGATTGCCGCGAGGATGACGGACCTGCCGACGCGTAAGACCGCCGAGCGCCGCCGGGACAAGCTGATGCAGCTCCAGCAGCAGATCGCCCTCTCGCGCAACGAGCTGAAGGTCGGCCAGACGTTCGACGCCATCGTCACCGGCGTCTGCGAGGAAACCGAGCACCTGCTGGAAGGGCGCATCGTCGGCCAGGCCCCGGAGATCGACGGCCGCCTGCTGATCAACGACGGCATCGACCTCCTGCCGAAGGACCTCCCGGCCTTCGTGAAGGTGGAGATCACCGACGCCCACCCGTACGACCTCGTCGGCGCCGTCGTAGCGTAAGAAGACCGGTGTATCGGCGGGTGCAGGTCTCGTTGGACGCGCGCTGTTGGTCCGCATGAGCCCTCTGTGGTTCACTGCGCCAAACATGCTCGATCTCATCGCCTTCGACGCTGACGACACCCTCTGGCACAACGAGTCCAACTTCCAGGCTACCGAGACGCAGTTCGTGCAGCTCGTCGCCGCCTATCACCCGGAGGACCTGACGCGCCGCCGTCTACTGGAAACGGAAGAGCGCAACCTCGGGCACTTTGGCTATGGCGTCAAAGGCTTCATCCTTTCGATGATCGAGACCGGCATCGAGCTGACGCACGGCGAGATCCGCGGGACGGACGTGCAGCGCATCATCGACTGGGGACACGAACTGCTGCGCGCGCCGGTCGAGCTGCTCGAGGGCGTGCGCGAAGTCGTCGAGCAGCTCTCGGCCGAGTACCGGCTGATGCTGCTCACCAAGGGCGATCTCTTCGACCAGGAGTCGAAGCTCGCGCGTTCGTCGCTCGGCGAATTCTTCTCGGCCGTGGAGATCGTCAGCGATAAGAAACCGGAGACCTATCGCACGATCATGGCCCGCGCCGGTGTCGAGCCTTCGCGATTCGTCATGGTCGGCAACTCGCTGCGGTCGGACGTCCTGCCGGTGCTGGAGGCGGGCGGGCGTGCCGTGCACATCCCGTACGCCATGACCTGGGCGCACGAGCACGTCGACGAAGCGATGCTCACGGGCCACGACTTTGCCCGGCTCACTTCCGTTCGCGAGCTGCCCGCCTGGCTGGCGGCGCTGTAGGGCCTTTGCCGCGCAGGGCCGAATCCGCCATACTCGACAGACATGTACTGCCCCACCTGCGAAAGCGAATACCGCGAAGGGTTTCTCCGCTGCAACCAGTGTGAGGCCGACCTCGTGGAGCGCCTCCCCGAGCAGCAGCAGGGAGAGCCGGACGTCGCCCTGGTGAAGGTGTACGAATGCGGCAACGCCGCCCTCATCCCGCTCCTGGAGTCGGTGCTGGACAATGCCGGCATCGAGTACATGACGAAAGGCCAGCCGATTCAGAATCTCTTCGGATGGGGGAGTTTCGGCAGCAACCAGAACTTCGCCATCGGGCCGGTCGAGTTCTACGTCCGCGAGGAATTCGCGGAGGAGGCGCGCGCGGTGCTCGAGACGTTCGCTACGCCGGACGCGGACAGTCAAGCCCCCGTCACCGGCGACCAGTAGCTACGGTTTCAGCGCCTCGATCTTGTTGCGCACCTTTTCGCAGTCCTTACCGGCGGCGGCCGCGTCTTCCCACGAGCCGTACATCGGGTTGGACAGCATGAACCACTTCGTGCCCCAGTTCGCGGCAGTGGTGCGCATGATCTCCTCCCGCTCGGCCTGCGATTTCTCGCGGGCGTTGACGAAGTCGTTCAGGTCGTCGCCGACGAGCAGCAGGACGCGGTAGCGGGAGGCGACGTATTCGCGGCGCGGCCCCTTGTCACCCGAATCCCACTCCGGCCGTTCGCCACGCACGAACAGCGTGTCCTCGGCAGCGGAGAGAGGGAGGCCGAGCTGCTGCAGGTTGCGCAGCGTCGCCGCTTCTTCGACCGCTTTGCGGCCCGTGATGTAGAACGGCGTCACGCCGCGGCCACGGGCGTACTCGAGGAACTCGCGCGCGCCCGGGACCGTGCCGGCAGCCGACTCACTGACCCACTGCAGCCAGTCTTCGGGCGTGTACGTCTTTCCGGCGCGCACCATCCGCGCTTCGAAGCGGACGTTGTCCAGCACCGTCTCGTCGAGGTCGAGGATGACGGCCGGGGGCATCGCCGCCGTCGCGTTCTGTCCCGGCATCGCGCTCCATGTGGGGTCGGCCAGTGCGGCATCGAGCATCCGCCGCGCATTTCCATACGTCTGCAGCGCCGCGGCTTCGTACTCGGCCGCGCTCTGCACCCAGAGCGACGCGTTGATCAGCGTGTGTCCGGCGCTGCATGGCGAGGTGGCGGTGGTCGCCGCGGGCGACGCCGCGGGCGACGTAGGCGCGGTGGCGGGCGTGGTCGCGCAGGCTGTGAACGCGAGAGCGAGGAGAGCGAGGGCCTGTCTCATGATGCCCTTTTATCACGCGTGCGCCCGGCGTAGGATCGCGCCATGAGTGATGTCCGTCAGAAGCAACTTGCCGCCTGCGAGAAGTTCCGGAGCCTGCATTCGCAAGGCTGTTTCCTCCTGCCGAACCCCTGGGACGTGGGTTCGGCGCTCTACCTCGAGCATCTCGGGTACGACGCGCTGGCCACCACATCCTCCGGCTTCGCCTTCTCCCGCGGCCTCTCTGACAGCGTGACGGCGATCGACCGCGACGCCATGCTCGGCCATTTCCGCGACCTCGCCGGCGCGACGTCGCTTCCCGTGAACGCCGACTTTCAGAACGGCTATGCCGATGATCCGGAAGCGGTCGCGGCGAACGTGACGCTGGCTGTCGAGACGGGAGTGGCCGGGGTCTCCATCGAGGACATGAAGGGCAACGGCGAGCTGTACGACACAGCACTGGCGATCGAGCGGGTGAAATCGGCCCGCCGGGCCATCGACGCCAGCGGCATCCCAGTCATCCTCACGGCCCGCTGCGAAGCGTGGCTGGTCGGCCATCCGGAGCCGGCGCGCGTGGCCCACGAGCGTCTCGCCGCGTTCGCGGAGGCGGGAGCCGACTGTCTCTACGCGCCGGGAGTGAAAGACCTCGACGAGATCGCTGCCCTCGTGCAACTCGTGGCCCCGAAGCCGCTCAACGTGCTGGTCTCCGGACCGAGCGCCACGCTCTCGCGGGAGAGCCTGGCCGCAATCGGCGTCCGCCGCATCTCCGTCGGCGCCGCCCTGGCGCGCGTGGCGTGGGGCGCCTTCGACCGGACCGCCCGAAGCCTGCTCGCCACCGGCACGTTCGACGCGTTCGACGGCGCGCTTCCATTCAATGAGCTGGATGACCTGTTCCGCGGACGGGAGTTGCGGGCGGGTGAGCGGGAGGCGGAAGTGCGTGCCGCCATGCGCAACCTGGCCGTGGCCCTCATTCAACGGGACATGCCGGCGATCGAAAGGCTGCTGGCGGACGACTTCACCGGCTTCGATTCGGCCGGCGTGATCGTCAGCAAGGCCGAGTGGCTGGAGGCCATCGCCGCCGGCGATCTGGTGTTCGAGCGCATTCACGCCGACAGCGTGGACATGACCGTACTGAAAGACGCCGTGCACGTGCGCGCCCAGCTCACGTTCCGCGCGCGCTACACGAAGAGCAACTACAACGGCACCTTCCGCTGCCTCGGCATGTACGTCAGGCATGGGGAGACCTGGAAGCTGCTCGTCAGCAAAGCCCGCGTCGTCGGCACCGGCGCTGATGCCGCTGAGGCGTCATAGGTCGATGTTGGAGTGCGGTGAAGGATGCCGCCGCTCTTTACACGTGTAACGGAGCGTGTGAGAAGTACCGTTCAAGGCCGCTCAAATGAAGCCACGCTCGAGGGCGATCCTGGTGGCTGCTGCAAGAACGAGACGAAACAAGGCGGGCCTGAACAACGACTCTGTTTTCATTTCTTCTTTCAGCAGTTGTGCGGACCTGCGGAGAACGCGGGGGCGTTCCGAAACTCGGCCGCTGCCTCGGGACGTCCGACTCGAACGTATCGAGTAAACACGCAACCATCCCATCGACGGTTCCGTGATGGATGAGCGGATCTCGCCAATTCGACGATCCTCGTCAGCCGCCCGTCACCCCTTTCCCCATCTGTCCCATAGGTCCTATCGTTCCGGCAACAAAAAGGCCGCCCTTGCGGGCGGCCTTTCGTTTGACTGCTGGTGTGTGAGGCTTAGAACCGGATCTTCGCCGCAACCTGGAACTGACGGGGGTTGCTGTTGCCGACGAAGCTGTTCTCCTGGCCGTACGAGTTGTTGCGCGTGAAGGTCACGCGGTCCGTGGCGGCGGCAAGGCTGTAGGTGAAGAGGCGCTGGTTCGTGCCGCTGATGAAGCGGTTCTCCCAGTTCAACAGGTTGAACACTTCGCCGATCAGCTCGATCTCGAAGCCGGCCGGCAGGCCGAACGTCTTCGCCAGTCGCATGTCGACGTTCTTGAAGTACGGCTGGCGCTGCGAGTTGCGCTGCTCGATGGTGGCGCCGCGGGCGGCGAGGAACGCCGCGAATTCCGGACGGGTCATGCCGTTCGCCTGCGTCAGGTCGATGACCTCGCCGTCGCGGTCGAGGAACACCGGGAACGCTTCGGAGATGTTGAACAGGCCGTTCACCTGCGCCTGGCCGGAGCCGACGCCGATGCTGCGGACGTAAGGAACGCCGCTGCGGTAGGAGCCGATGCCCGACACGAGGATGCCCCACGGCAGCTCGTACGTGCCGCTGAGCACCACGCGGTGGCGGACGTCGTTCTGGCTCGGGCCTTCCGACAGCGAGGGGTTGAACGGGTCATAGCGGAAGGACGCGGAGGTCGAGCGCTCGTTCGTGTCCTGGTCGATCGACTTCGCCCAGGTGTAGCTCGCATTCCACGAGAGGCGGCTGCCGCCCAGGGCGAGCTTCTTCGTCTCCAGCGTGTACGCCTGATACGAAGCCTCTTCGTCGCTCACGTGCTGGCGCACTTCGCGGAACTCGGGGTAGAGCGAACCGGTGCCGCCGTTGGCGTTGTAGACCGGCAGGTTGCCGAACGAGTAGCCGAGCGGAACGGCGTTGACGTTGATGAGGGCCTGGATCTTGTCGAGCTTGGCGTACGTGCCGCCGATGCCGACGCTGTAGGCCTGGCCGAGCTGCTGTTCGAACTGCAGGTTCGTGCGCCAGCTCTCCTGCGCCTCGAGATCATCCGAGACGATCGTGATGTCGCGGACGGCGGCGATCGTCGACGGCGGCAGGGCAGCGAGCTGCTCCTGCGTCAGGATGTTCGGGAACGTCGGGCAGGGCAGCGTGGCCGAGCAGTTGATGGTGTACTGCGTGAAGTTGCCCGAGATCTGCGTCAGCGGGTTGGAGAGCAGGATCGACGGCAGATAGTTATAGAACTTGCCGACGCCGCCGCGGATCACCGAGCTGCCGGTGCCGAGGAGGTCGTAGGCGAAGCCGAGGCGCGGGGCCCAGTTGTTCCGGTCTTCCTGGAAGTTCTCGATGAACTCCGGACGATTCGGGTAGACGTTACGCTCCGGGACCGGGATGGTCTGGAAGTCGTAGCGGAGACCGTAGTCAAGCGTGAGCTTCTGCACCGGGCGCCACGAATCCTGGGCGAAGAAGCCGTAGGTGTTCTGCTCCCACGACGTCAGGCCGCCGCCCTCACCGAAGCCCTGCTGGAACTGGTTCGGCTGGTTGTCCAGGAAGCGCTGAACGGACGGATAGCGGTAGACGCCGCCGCGGTTGCGGGGGAAGAGGTTGTCGATCGACATCCAGAGGGCGTCGACACCGGCCTTGAAGTTGTGGTTACCGGCCAGGAAGGTGAAGCTCTCCTTGAGCTGCCACTTCTTCTCTTCCGTGTTGTTCGGCAGGAAGTCGTTGTTGCCGAAGAACATGTTGGAGATGCCGGTCTGGCTGACGATGAACTCCGTCGGCACGACGTTGGTCGGGGTGATGGGACGCTCGTCGGCCGAGTACTGGACGATGAGCTGGTTGAACGCCGAGTTCGTGACGATCGTTTCGGCCGAACCGACGATCTGGTTGAAGCGGTCGTTCTCGTTGCCCTGGTTCGAGCGGAAGTTGAAGGACGACTGGTTGTTCTTGTTGTCGAAGTCCGAGAGGTTGTCGCGGAGCCAGACGTGGTTGCGCGAGCCGATGTTCGCGTCGAACTTGATGAGGTAGGTGTTCTGGTCGGCCGTGGTGTCGTAGGTCGCCAGCTCTTCTTCGATCGAGTAGCCGAGGAGGCCTTCGAGCTTGGAGATGTAGGCGTTACGGACGTTCTCCGGCAGCGCCTGGAAGTCGGTGTCCTGGCGGAAGTCGTTCGGGACGACCGGGAGCGACTCGCGCTGGAAGTCGGCGTTGACGAAGTAGAAGAGGCGGTCGCGGACGATCGGGCCGCCGAGGGCGAAGCCCGGCTGCGCCGAATCCTTGGCGCGGAAGGCGTCTTCCACGGTCACGCCGTTGAGCTGGCGGGCGCGGGTGGCAGCCCACTCGCGGCGGCGGAGGAAGTAGAAGACTTCGCCGTCGAGATCGTTCGTGCCGCTCTTGGTGATGGCGTTGATGGTCGTACCGACGCCGCGGCCGTATTCAGCGGCGTACTGCGAGCGGATGACCTGGAACTCGCGGATGGCAGCCTGCGAGAAGGTGAACGGGGCGCGCGTACCGCCGCGCTGTTCGCCGAAGAAGTCCGAGTTCGACTCGGCGCCGTCGATGTTGAAGTCGGTCGTGATGCCGCGTCCACCGTTGCCGGTGAGGCGGCCGCCGAACGCCGAGGTGACGCCCGGCGTCAGCTCCGCGAGCGAACGGAAGTCGCGGCCAAGGATCGGCAGGTTATCGATCTGCGTCTCGGTGACGGTCGACGTCAGGCCCGACTGCTCGGTGTCGACGACCGGCGCTTCGGCCGTGACGGTGATCTGCTCGGCGAGCTGCGGGTTGAGGACGATGTCGGTGCGGGTCGTGTTGCCCAGGAGCACCGTCACGTTCGGCCGTGCGGCCGTGCCGAGACCGGCGAGCTCCGCGACGACGCGGTAGCGGCCCGGCTGCAGGAGCTGGAACGTGTACGTTCCGTCCGATTCCGTGACCGTGTTACGGGTCAGGCCCGTGTCGGTGCCCGTCACCGTGACGGTCACGCCCGGAAGCGCGGCGCCACTGCTGTCCGTGACGGTACCGGTAATCGCGCCCGTGGTCACGTTGACCGACTGCGCGAAGGCCGCGCCTGTGATGCAAAGCATCGCCAGCAGCGCGACGAAGAGACTTCGAGTACGGCTGTGCATGAAAACCTCCTGAAATTGAGTGACTCGAGATTGCTGGCTCCCCGGGGTCTGGACGGACGGCTCCCCGGAAAGCAAAGGGAATGCGGTGCGCTAAATTACCTCACCCGGGCTGTCGCGTAAAGTGAAGCGAGGGTGAAAAGATGGTGCGTTTTGGTTTTTGGTCGTCGGTTTTTGGTTTAGCCGCCAAAGCGGACCCAAAACCAAAACCCAACAACCGAAAACGAGTTTCTGACGTCCGGAACGGACGTCAGAAACTCTTCAGGAAAGCGTCGTTGCTGGGGAACTTCTGGAGACGCTCGAGCAGCATTTTCATCGCCGTCATCGGATCGGTGCCGGCGAGGGCGCGGCGGAGCGTGTGGATCTTCGGCAGGACCGGCGTCGGGATGAGTTTCTCTTCCTTACGCGTGCCGGTCTGAGCGATGTTGATCGCCGGGAAGATGCGGCGCTCGAAGAGGCCGCGATCGAGGACGATCTCGGTGTTACCCGTGCCCTTGAACTCCTGGAAGATCACTTCGTCCATGCGCGAGCCGGTATCGACGAGCGCCGTGGCGATGATCGTCAGCGATCCCCACTCCTCGGCGTTGCGCGCCGCGCCGAAGAAGCGCCGCGGCTTTTCCATCGTCCGGGCGTCGATGCCGCCCGAGAGGATCTTGCCGGAGCCGCGCTGCTCGTTGTTGTAAGCGCGCGACATGCGGGTGATGGAGTCGCAGAGGATGACGACGTCCTTCCTGATCTCGACGAGGCGGCGGGCGCGCTCGAGGACGATCTCGGCCAGGTGAATGTGGCTGTCGGCCGATTCGTCGGAGCTGGAGGCCACGACTTCGCCATTCTCGACGCTGCGGCGGAAGTCGGTGACTTCCTCGGGCCGCTCGTCGACCAGCAGGACGATGAGCGTCACGTCGGGATGGTTCTTGTTGATGCCGTGAGCGATGTCTTTGAGGAGCGTCGTCTTGCCCGCTTTCGGAGGGGCGACGATGAGGCAGCGCTGTCCTTTGCCGAGAGGGGAGAGGAGGTCGATGACGCGTGTCGTCAGCCGCTCCGGTTCCGTCTCCAGCTTGAACACCTCGTTCGGATCGATCGAGATCAGTTCCGAGAAGGGGCGCCGCGAGTCGCGGTACTCCTCGAGCGGGACGCCTTCGACCAGATCGAGACCGACGAACTCCAGCCCGTTGCCGGTGCGGCGCGCCGAGCCGGTGAGATGAAGGCCGGCCTGCAGGTGCAGCCGTTCCACCACCGTGCGCGGCACGATCGGATCGCCCGGCTGCTGATAGTAGTTGTTGGCCGGATCGACAAGGATCCCGGTGCCGTTCGGTTTGACGAACAGGACGCCCGCGACCTGCGTGAGCTCGCTCGGCGGAATGTCGGCGACCGACGGCAGAGATCCGCCGTTGTCCTGCTGCATCGGACGGTCGCCACGGCTTCCGCCGCCCCCGCCGCCGCCACTGCGGCCGCGGCGTACGCGACGTCGACGACGTCCTGCGCCGCCTCCCCCATCGGCATACTGCTGGCCGGAAGGTGAAGCTTCGTTTCCTGGTGACGGGCCGTTGCCGTTGGCCGGGCCCTGCTGCTGGCCGCCTTCGGCACCGCCCGGACGACGCTTGCGACGACGTCGTTTACGCGGATTGCGATTGTCTGGTGTCATTCAAAACTCAACCAATGAGCTTTATCACCTGCTTTTAAGATTCCCGGGAACCAACGATTTCGGGGCGGAGAGGCAGACTCTCGAAAACGCCCAGGCAGGAAGCCAGCAAGATCGTCGCGAGGTGCGGCCAGTAGTATGGACAAGGGTCAGGGGAAAAAGCAAGAGGGGAGGATGAGTGCGGTGAGGGCGGGGGTGTCATCCCTCCAACGCCCGTCGTGCCGAGCCTCGCACGCACTCCCCTTGGCTCTGCGGCCTCCACTGTGCCAAAATTCAACGCCCGACCCCCATGTCCGAAAATATTCTCGTCGTCGAGTATGAGCCCCGCTATACCGACCGCGTCCGTCAGGCGCTCGCCGGCTACCCGACATTCGTCACGACGTTCGCCCGCGATGGCGAAGAGGCGATCCGTGCGCTCGATGCCGGAACGCCTCGCCTGATCGTCCTCTCGTCGGTCGTTCCGAAGATCAGCACCTCGGAGTTGATCCGCGCCATCCGCGGACGCAAGCCTCTTCAGGAAACGCCGATCCTTCTCACTGTCTCGGGCTACAACGGCAAGAGCCCGCGCCAGGACGCGCAGCGGATGGGTGCCTCGGACATCCTTCCCAAGCCTTACTCGGAAACGGAGTTCCTCGGGAAAGTCCATCAGATGCTCGGCGTCCGCCAGCAGATCGATCCCGATGCCACCGTCCGCCTCACCTCGAACGAGATCTTCGGCGACCTGCTCGACGAAGAGCCCAGCGCGACCGGAGCGAAAAAGCCTATGGCTACCAGAAAAGACGACGTCGACAAGATGTTGGCCGACACCCTCGCGGGCGTGCTGCCGCAACACAAGAAGAAGGAGGCGGTACCGGGCGCTCCGGCTCCGGCCGCACCCGCCGCGAAGAAGTCGGCCGAGGAGATGGACAAGATCCTCAACGACACGCTGTCGGGGCTGAAGAAACAGACGTCGCCCGGTACGACGACCGCTCCCGCGGCTCCGCGGCCTGCCCCGGCGCCCACTCCGGTCCCAACTCCCACACCGGCAGCAGCCCCAACGCCCGCTCCGACGTCCGCACCCGCCGCCGCACGTCCGGCAGCACCAGCCGCACCAGCCGCGGCCCCGCCTGCCGCACCGCGTCCCGTTCCTGTTCCGGCGCCCGTCACACCTCCTGCGGCCGCCACGCCTGCTCCCTCGGCGGTGCAGCCGCCGTCCAAGTTCAACACCGAGCGGATGCCGGCCTACGTACCGGATCGCATCCCGGTCTCGCAGCCGGTCTTCCCGCAGGCTGTCCCGGAGACGAAGCACGAAGAGGAAGAGCCGGCCGACGGCACCAAGTACGGCCAGTACGTCCTCATCGAGAAGATCGCTACCGGCGGGATGGCGGAAGTCTGGAAAGCGCGGATGAAAGGCGTCGAAGGCTTCCAGAAGATCGTCGCCATCAAGAAGATCCTTCCGCACCTCTCGGACAACCAGGACTTCATCGAGATGTTCGTCGATGAGGCCAAGCTGGCCGCGCAGCTCAACCACAGCAACATCATCCACATCTACGATCTCGGAAAGATCCAGAGCTCGTACTACATTGCAATGGAGTACATCGACGGGTACGACCTGAAGACGATCCTCCGGCGCGGCCAGGATCGCGACCAGCCGATGCAGGTGGAGGTCGCGCTCTTCGTCGCCTCGAAGATCGCCGCGGCCCTCGACTACGCCCACCGCAAGCGCGACTTCGAAGACCGCGAGATGGGCATCGTCCACCGCGACGTGTCGCCGCAGAACGTTCTCATCTCGCAGGAAGGGGACATCAAGCTGTGCGACTTCGGCATCGCCAAGGCGGCGTCGAAGGCATCGCACACGCAGGCCGGCGCGCTGAAGGGCAAGCTGCAGTACATGTCCCCGGAGCAGGCGTGGGGCCGCAACATCGACAAGCGCTCGGACGTCTTCGCCCTCGCGGCGGTGCTGTTCGAGATGCTGACGAACCGCAAGCTCTTCACCGGCGACAACGAGCTGTCGATCCTCGAGCAGGTGCGCGAGGCGCGCGTGCAGACGCCGTCGGAGATCAACGACGAGGTGACGCCGGAGATCGACCGCATCGTCCTCAAGGCGCTGCAGAAGGATCCGGCCGAGCGCTATCAGACGGCAGGCGAACTGGCCCGCGATCTCGACGCGGTGCTCTACAGCTTCCGTCCGACGCCGACGAGCGCCGATCTCGCGATTTACATGCACCGCATCTGGAGCGCCGAGCCGGTGCTGCCGGTCCACCAGCCGGAGCCCGAGCCGGCGCCGCCGCTGCGGGCGCCGACGTCGATGTCGACGTCGCGCACGATTGCCGCCGCGGCGCCGGTGCCGATTCCGGTCGCCAAGCCGGCTCCGGCTCCCGTCGCTGCCGCGCCGGCGCCCGTCGCCGCGGCACCGGCTCCCGCGGGTGCGTACGACGAGCCGCCGAAGAAGAAGGCACCGGTGGCGTTGTTCGCGATCGTCGGACTGCTCGTCGTCGGCGGGGCCGCCGCGGCGTTTTTCATGACCCGGGGAAAAGAGGCACCGGTGCAGACCGCCGCCGCGACGCAGACTGTTGCGCCGGTCGCCGGTGCTGCCACCACGACTGCGCCGCTGGTCGATCCGACGACGACGTCTGCGGCGGTTGCGCCCGGAACGGTGGCGCCGGTGATCGATCCGGGCGCCGTGGACGTGGAGGTGCAGAAGCGCCTCGCCGCGGAGCGCGCCCGCTTCGAACAGCAGCAGCGCGCGCTCGCCGCCGCCGGGCAGCCGGTGCCGGCCGCGCAGCGTCCCGTCGCGCCGGCTCCGGTGCCGACGGCCACGCAGGCGCAGGCAACGCCGCAGCCGGTGCCCGCGCCGGTGCAGGCACCTCCGACCGCCACGCAGGCTCCGGCTCCGCAGCCGGCGGCACAGCAGGCGGCCGAGACGCCGCGCCCGCAGCCGGCGGCAGAGCCGGAGGCCCGCGTCCGTGAAGGGGATCTCGTCGCTCCGGGTGCTCCGGGCCTGACGGTCGCGCGCGTCACGAAGCGCGGCACGGTACCGTATCCGGCCATGGCGCGCACGCAGAGAGTGCAGGGCATCGTCATCACCAGCGTGCTGGTCTCCGAAACGGGGCAACCGCTCGAGGTGCGCATCCTCCGCGGCGTGAACCGCCCGGTCGGTCTCAACGAAGCAGCCGAGCAGACGATGCGCCGCTCGACCTTCGCACCGGCGACGCAGAACGGCGTGCGCGTGAAGATGTGGATCACGGTCCCGGTGGAGTTCAAACTGTAGTTATAATCGCCGCGCTTCGCGCAGTTGGTTTTCGGTTGTGGGTTGTTGGTTTTCGGTGAAGACCGGCCCAACCAGAACCAAAGACCAACAACCGAAAACCGAGCATGGAGGACTGATGCCGATCCTGACCGACCAACAACGCAAGTTCTACGAGACGACTCTTCAGGTGACTCGTCAGGAGATCAGTGACCTGAAGGATCAGATCGAGGAGGAGCTGGCGAAGGTGAAGGATCGCATCGCCGAGCTGCAGGACGCGATCAACGCCTCGAAGCAGATGTATTCGGCCGCCTGCACCCGCCTCGGCGTCGCGAACGATCTCGATGAGGACGAGGGTGGCGAGTCGTAACTCGCCGTCACCGGCGTCCACGAACCGCGGCCACGTGCCGCGGTTTTCGTTTCTGGCGGTGCTGTTGCTGCTGGCCGCCTGCCGCGAGTCGCGCACGGCCACGACGACGACGGACGACATCGGCCGCAACGTCACGATCCCGCCGCGCGTGCAGCGCATCGTCACGCTGGCCCCGAATCTGACGGAGCTCGTCTACGCCATCGGCGCCGGCGGGCGCCTGGCCGGCACGGACAAATTCTCCGACTATCCGGCCGACGCGAAGCAGGTGCCGAAGGTCGGCGACATGCAGCCGAATCTCGAGCGCATCACCGCCCTGAAGCCTGACGTGGTGCTGGCGTCGACGGAAGGGAATCACCCGAACCTCGGTCCCGCGCTCGCCGCGGTGAGCATCCCGATGTACGTGGTGCGCACGGATCGCGCCGCGGAGATCCCGGACGCGATGAAGCGCCTCGGCGAGATCCTCGACGCGCCGGAAGCGGCCGAGAAGGCGGAAGCGATTCGCGCCGCGCTGGCCGCACAGAAGCGCACGCGCAAACGGTCACCGCGCGTCCTGTTCGCCGTCTGGACTGAGCCGCTGTACGTCGCCGGACGGCAGACGTTCGCCGGCGACATCATCGAGCTCGCCGGCGGCACGAACGCAGTGACGGTGAACGGCTGGCCGCAGTTTTCGCTCGAGGCACTCGTCGCCAATCCGCCGGACCTGATCGTCTATCCGCAGAAGGCGGTGTCGATGGAGCAGCTCATGACGCTGCGCAAAGCGGCGCCGGGGCTGCGCTCCGCGTTCGTCGGCGTGGATGACGACGTCTTCACCCGCCCGGGCCCGCGCGTCGTCCAGGCAGCGACGCAGCTCAATGCGATACTCGACGCGTGGGAAGCTCGCTCCAACTGAGACGCCCGGCGCTCGTGCTGCTCGCGCTGCTCGCGGCGTCGGTCGTGCTGGCGCTGTCGATCGGCGCGACGCCGCTCTCCTGGCGCGCGCTCTTCGACGGCGATGAAGTCACGAATACGATCTTCTTCCGCATCCGCCTGCCGCGCGTGCTGCTGGCCATGCTCGTCGGCGCCACGCTGGCGGTGGCCGGCACGACGTTCCAGTCGCTGCTCCGCAACCCGCTCGCCGATCCATTCATCCTCGGCGTCTCCGGCGGCGCGGCATGCGGCGCGGCGGTATCGACGGCGCTCGGACTGGCGCGCATCCCGGGCATGATCCCGGCCGTCGCGTTCATCGGCGCCTGCAGCGCCACCGGAGGCGTGTTCCTGCTGGCGCGCCGCCGCGATCACACGGATCCGACGCGCCTGCTGCTCTCCGGCCTCGTGCTCAACGCGCTCTTTTCCGCCATCATCCTGATCTCGTTCTCGCTCTCGCGCGGCAGCGACCTGACGGCCGCACTGCGCTGGATGATGGGGACGCTGTTCGGCGCGAGCTGGACGAGCGTCACGCTGGTGGCGGTGCTGCTCGTCGCGGCGATGATCGTGCTGGCCTTCATCGCCAACGACCTGCGCATGCTGACGTTCGGCGAGGAAGACGCAAAGTCGCGCGGCGTGAACGTGGAGCGGATCAAGCTGGTCGGCTTTCTCTCGGCCTCGATCGTCACCGGCGCCGCCGTCGCCGTCAGCGGCATCATCGGCTTCGTCGGCCTCCTCGTCCCGCACCTCATCCGCATGATCTGGCAACGCGACTTTCGCCACCTTCTCCCGCTGACAGCACTCGGCGGCGCAATATTGGTCGTCCTGGCGGACGTCGGCTCCCGCGCCTTCGCCGGCGACACCGAGCTCCCGATCGGCGCCTTCACGGCGATCCTCGGCGTGCCGTTTTTTCTGTCGTTGTTGAGGAGGGAGAGGTGAGGGGCGGCGCTACGCACGTTGTTGGTTGTTCGTGTTTGGGTTTTGGTACTCCGCTGCGCGAAGGCTGGCCGAGCACAGCACCAAAAACCAACAACCAAAAACCAACAACCGCGACCGGAGGTCGCGCATGCTGACCCTCCGCAACATCTCCCACGCCTACGCCAACGCCCCGGCCGTGCGCGACGTCACTGTCGACATCGGGGCGGGGCAGCTCGTGGCACTGGCGGGGCCGAACGGGTCGGGGAAATCCACGCTGCTGAAGCTGGCGGCGCGGGTGCTGACGCCGGCGAGCGGGGAGTTGTCGTTCGAAGGGAAGCCGCTGTCGGCGTGGCCGGCGAAGGAGTATGCACGCCGCGTCGGCTACCTGCCGCAGGATCCGGAGCCGGCGTTCCCGATGCGGGCGCTCGAGGTCGTCGTCTCCGGACGGGCGCCGTTTCTCGGGCGCTTCTCGTGGGAGAGCGAAGCCGATTTCGCGGCCGCCGAGGAGGCCCTGGCGTTGTGCGATGCGTCGCATCTCGCGCAGCGGTACCTGGATGAGATGAGCGGCGGCGAGCGCAAACGGGTCTTTCTTGCCCGAGTGCTCGCCGGGACGCCGCGGCTCATCCTGCTCGACGAGCCGCTCGCGGCGCTGGACATCGAGCACGTGCAGCGTTTCTCGGCGCTCTTGCGGGACATCGTCGGCCGCACCGGCTGCACGGTGATGTTCGCCTCGCACGATCTGAACTGGGCCGCCGCTTACAGCGACCGCATGCTCGTGATGCAGAACGGCTCGCTGGCGCTGGACGCGCCGCCACGCGAGGTCATGACCCCAGAGGTGATGCAGCGGTTGTTCGGCTTCACCGCCGAGACGGTCGTGAGCGGCAACCAGACCTGGGTGGTGCCGAAGGTCGAGGATCTCGGAGTGCGGAGGCGATAGCGACACGTGTAAAAGGGCGGTGGCTGGTGCCTCCGCACTCCGAGATTGCTTCGCGGCGTGACCGTGCGCCGCTCCCGCACGTATACCCGACATGCGCAACCTGCTTCTCGCCCTTTCCGCCACCGCTCTGCTCGCTCTGCCGGCCGCTGCCGCTGAAGATGCCTACGCCTTCCACATCCGATCCACCGACGGACGGACGGCGTTCCAGGCCAATCCGAATCTCGCGGAGCTGAAGATGACCCCGGAGCAGCTCGAGCGCGCCGCCAAAGATCGCGTGCTCCTGCTCAACCGGACCTCCGGCTCCCACTGGACGTGGCTCATGTTGAGCTGGCCGGAGAAATCGGAGGTCGAGCACGGCATCAACCTGAAAGGCGTCGGCAAGCTCGACTCGACGGCGGACCTCGGCCTCGCGCCGAAGGAAGACGGCACCATTCGCGTGCGCTGCCTCCGCGAACAGTGCCGTCTCAACGTCACGCTCTCGGACGACAGCCTCAAGACGGCGGAACTGAAGAAGGACGAGTCGAAGGACTTTCCCCTCGACTCCTACTTCGAGGTCTGGGTCAAGACCGCAGACGAATGATCGTCAGCGCGATGTATCCATCGCCGTAGTCGACCGCATTCACTTCCACGCGATCGCCCACGCGAGTGCCGGGAGGCACGAGCGTCGTGCGCGCCACCTTCACCCGGAGGATGGCATCGCCATCGACCGTGACCTCCCACGTGTCGCCGTTGATGCTCCGCACGATGCCGCGGAACGTCTGGAACGTCGGCAGGGAGACGGTCGGACGCTTGATGATCATGAGGGCGGTGAGCGTCGTGGTGCCGCGCGCCGTCACTTCCACGTCGTCACCGACGCGGGGATTGCCGACCAACTTCGTGTCGGACGTGACCTGCACGATCCACACGCGGTCGTCGGCCGCGCCTTCGCTGTCGATGGGGCCGAGCGTCCAGGTGTCGCCGGCGATCGTGCGCACCTTGCCGCGGAAGAAGACGACCTGCGGCCGCTCGAACTTGATGATCGAGAGCGCGACGAACTTGTTCGCGCTGTCGGTCCAGCCGATGACTTCCACCGGGTCTCCGGCCTTCGGTGAGCCGACGATCTTCGTCTGAGCGTTGATCGTAACCGTGACGTCCTGACCGTTCGACGTAATGACCCAGGCATCGTTGCCGATCGACTTGACGGTGCCGTTGAGGTGGCGCTCCGGGAGCGGGAAGTTCGAGAGGACGTGCACCGACCTGGCCACGAGCTGCGTGCCGCTGCGGTTCGCCTGTACCGCGGCGAGCTGCCCCGGCTGCAGGTCGGCGAAGCTCTTCGCGTTGCCGAAGCTGGTGTCGTTGTTGACGTGCAGCGTCGCGCCGAGGAGCGTGAACGTGCGCGCCTGCGCGTCGACGTTCTCGATGCGGCCCGTCAGCGTGACGTCGGCCGTGCGCGTGATGACGATCGTCGAAGCGCGCGGCGGCGTCGTGCTGTCGCCCGTCAGGATCGCCAGGATGAACGTCCCCTGTTTTACGTCCGCGATCGTGGCGGTGCTTCCCTCACCGGTAAAGCGCGCGTTCGACGCGTCGACCGTGACGAGCCCACCGGCGAGCTGAATCAGATTGCCGTTCACCGCCGTCACGACCCCATTGATCGTCGACGGGATCGGCATCGTCGCCGGTTGGACAGCACGGTCGCGAGCAAAGGCGGAGAGAGACAGCAGGAGCAGGAGCAGAACGGCCGGGAGCTTGCGCATGGCCGCGATTGTACTCCGAATAATCAGTTCCTCAGGGCCAGCGCGGCCGCGACGAGGCCGAGCGCGGCCGCGCTCACGAAGAGCATCGCCGGGCTGGCCCCGTAGATCGCCGTCCCGAGCGAAGGGCCGAGGAGCATACCGATCGACCACATCATCACCCACAGACCGTTGTAGCGGCCGCGGTAGCGTTCGGGAGCGATGTTGGCGACGTAAGCGCCGGTGACGGGGGCGTAGATCATCTCGCCGAGCGTCCAGACCACCACCGTCAGGGCCAGGGCGGGGATCGAATGGGCGAAGCCGGTGAGGGCGAAGCCGATGCCGGTGAGCGCGTAGCCGGTGGCGATCATCGTGCGTGCCTGGAAGCGCTGCGTCCAGTTCGTGATGCCCAGCTCGAAGAGCACGATCATGATGCCGTTGATCGAGAGGAGCAGCCCATAGGTCGACGTCGAGAAGCCCTGGTCCTGGATGTAGATCGGGAACGTCGAATGCGTCTGGAACTCGATCCACGTCACCGCCAGCGTGGCCATGAGAAAGAGGACGAACGGACGGTCCTTGATGGCGACGCGCACCCCTTCGAGCATGCTCTCGTGCTGCGTCTGCCCCCGTTGACCGTGCGGCAGGAAGAACAGTGCGACGAGCCCATAGAGGGCAGAGGTGACGGCGTCGCCGATGAAGAGCCAGTGGAACGAGTGGTCCGCCACGAAGCCCGCCGTGGCCGGCCCGAAGGCGAAGCCGAGATTGATCGCCAGGCGGTAGACACCGAACGCCGTGACGCGTTGCTCCGGAGTCACGAGATCGGCGATGAGCGCCGACGCGGCCGGCCGGTAGAGCTCCGCCGACAGCCCGACGCAGAACGCGATCCCGAGGATTGCCGGCAGCCCGCGCGCCTGCGAGAGCGCGAGCGTGCTGATGGAGGAGGCGAACATCGACAGCGCGATCGTGTGCCGCCGCCCGATCGCATCCGCCAGATGCCCCCCGAGCATCGACGCGAAGAGATGCCCGCCCCCATACGCGCTCACCGCAAACCCCGCCTGCGCCACGCTGTACCCCTGCCGCGTCAGGTAAATCACCAGGAACGGCATGACGAACGTGCCGAACCGATTGATGAACGTCCCGGCAAACAGAATCCAGGTAGGGCGGGGAAGTGCCGCCAGATTCTGCCGAAGCGTGAGCCGAGCGACTGCAGTCACCTGAGCATGGTGCAGCGCCGGCTCAGAGCCCGCGGATCTGGACCGCGGCGAGCAGCAGCCCGAAGCCGATGATCCAGGACCAGGTTGCGACTGGGGCGCCGATCTTCATCAGGCCGAAGTGAGCGATGAGTGCGATGACGTAGAGCACGAGGCAGATGAGCCACGTGATCTGTTTCGGTGCTTTTCCTGCGCCTCGTGACATGAACGCCTCCTGTTTATTGCTGGGACCGGCGTGCAATGTACAGCATGTCGTGGCGGCGCCCGGTTTTATTCGGACGCCGCGGACCCCGAGGGGCGTGAATGGCTACTTTTTCGCTTCGATGAGGATGTTCGTCCCGAAGCGGTCGCCGAGGAGACGGACGAGCCAGCGGGGGTAGAGCTTCCAGACGACCGAAGCGAAGGCTTTGGGCCACTTGCTGCTGGGCGGCATGAGCAGGAGGTCGCCGCTGGAGAGGACGCGGCGGATCTTCACGTCTGTGAAGGCGTTGAAGAGCGCACGCGTCTCGCTCACCGTGTACGACTTCGTGTCGGGGCTCTCGAGGCTCTGGGCGATGGCCCAGCGGGGCGATTTCCAGGGGCGCAGCTTCGCTGCCCAGAGGGTCAGGCCCACCCAGCCGTAGCAGTGGTAGAGCATGATCACGGCGGTCCCGCCCGGCCTGAGGACGCGGTGGACTTCGCCGATGGTCTTGGGCGTGTCGGGGGAGTGGTGGAGGACGCCGAACGAATAGACGAAGTCGAACGAGTCCGGCTTGAACGGCAGCGACTCGGCATCGGCCTGTTCCAGATGCGCGTGCAGCCCTTCGCCTTCGACGCGCTCGCGCGTCAGGCGGACGCCCTGTTCCGTCAGGTCGACGCCGGTGGCGATGGCGCCGCCGCGGACCCAGTTGACGAAGTCCGTGCCGGCACCGACGCCGATCTCCAGCAGACGGCGTCCGCGTGCACGGTCGAAGCGTGCAAACGACGGAATGTAGGGCTCGGTCGCATAGCGTTCGCGCTCGATCGAATCAAAGTACGCGCGGCGATCCGGTCCGGCGATACCGCGCGTGCCGCACGGCTCAGCATTCCAATACGCTCTGACAGAGTCCTTGAGGCTTTCGATGACGGGGCCCTCCGAGCCGCGCAAGATAACATGAGGAGCGGGGGCGCCGCGATCCCTACCGGCTCAGTGCGCCAGCTCGGCGACGTTCTTGACGAACTTCTCCAGCAGGACGTTGTCGAACTGCGTTCCCGAGCCCTGCTTCAGCCGGTCGAGCGCATCCTCTCGCGTCGTCGGGATCTGGTACGTCGAGCGGGCCGTCATCGCTACCCAGGCATCGGCGATCTGCAGGATGCGGGCGGCGATGGGGATCTGCGCGCCGGCCAACCGGCTCGGGTAACCCTTGCCGTCCACGCGCTCGTGGTGGCGGAGGACGGCCTGCGCGACGTCGTGGCCGAGGAGCGGCTCGACGAGGGCGGCGCCGACGACTGGGTGCTCGGCGAGGCCGCGGAGCTCGTCGGCCGTCAGGCTGGGGCGGCGGTAGAGACGCTCGTAATCGAGCAGACGCAGGCCAACGTCGTGAACGAGCGCGGCCAGGCGCACCGTCTCGATCTGCGCCGGCGGGAGCTCGAGCAGCCTGGCGAAACGGGCGGCGATCACCGAGACCTGCCGGGAGTGCTCGGCGAGATCGGGATAGCGTTGGAAGTCGGGCTCGAGGAGGCGCTCGGCGACGAGCTGGCGGTCGTTGCGGCCCGTCGTTGCGGCGATGGCTGCTTCCACCGACTGCTCGACCTGCCGCAGGAAGATCTGAAGCGCACGCTGCGCCTGCGCTTCCGGCGTGCGCTCGAAAGCGACGGTGAGCACGAGTCCTTCGACCGACTGCGGATTCACCGGTGCGCTGAGAATCGTGCTGATGCCCGCGGCGCTGACCGGCACGACCTGCACGCCGAACGGATAAACGAGTTGCGGACGCATCAGCATGTCCGGCTGCCCGGTGCGGGCCAGCCACTCTTCGATGTGCTGCTGCAGCATTGCCATCGCATCGTCCGTGAGGGTGGCGATGGCAACGATCGACTGCGGATTGTTGATGTGGCCGATGGCGCTGAAGCAGGCCAGCACCGCGCCCGGAATCGCAAGCGCCGCCGGCAGCAGCAGGTGGACGACTTCGAAGTCCTGCTCGTCGAGGACGCGTGTGCGGCTGTTCGTCGCATGCTGCCGCTTGGCCATCAGGTCCCGCGCGGTCTCGATGGCCTGCAGCGCCGCGGGGGTGAAGATCTGTCCCGGCCGCACCGGCTGGGCGCTCGGCATGACGACGTTCGGCGCGGAGATCGCCGTCGAGGACGTCCGCTCGGGCTGCGGCGCCTCGGAGAGCTGGACCGGCGCGAGGCCGAACAGCTTGTTCGTGGCCAGCACGCTCAGCATTTCGTCGCCGATGCGGCGCGCGGCGTCGACGTCCTGCGACTCGAACGGCTTCTTGCCCGCCTTGTCGCGCATGTCGATGAAGCCGACGAGCCGCCCGCGCGAGAAGAGCGGCGTGGCCAGCAGACGGTCGTTGCCCTGGCGGAAGAGCATCTCGGCGAGCCGCTGGTCGGTCCCCAGCCCGTTGACGAAGAAAGTGCTGCGGCGGACGGAGAGGCGATCGACGAGATCGTCGTTCGCGCTGACGACTTTGCGGTCCGCGGGGTTGTACTGGTAACTCGTCACCAGTTCGTAGGTCTTGGCCGTGAGGTCGTGCGAGGTGCAGAGGTACAGCGCCGCCTTCGTGGCCTGCACGTGCTCGACGCAGCCATAGAGGATCTGCTTGAGCTTGGCCTCGATGGCTTTGACTTCCGTGAGCATGGTGAGCGGCGATTTTACGTCGTTCCGGGGGAGGATGGGACCTGTAGGACAGATGGGACCTATGGGAGTCTCACATCTGTCCTACAGGTCCCATCGTTCCCTGGTGGCTACAGGCTGCGCGGCCATCCCGCACGATGGCCGCGCACCAACCGCCTTACTGCACGAACTGCTTCTGCACCGCCGCCACGACCTGGTCGGACTGCGGCACGCCGGCTTGTTCCAGCGGGTACGACGCCGGCGCCGGCGCATCCGGACCGGTGACGCGGAGCACCGGCGCCTTCAGGGCGCTGAACGCCTTCTCCGCGACGATGGCCGCCACTTCGGCGCCGACACCGCAGATGCCCGCTGCCTCGTGCACGATCACGGCGCGGCCGGTGCGGCGCACCGACGCCAGCACCGTCTCTTCGTCGAGCGGCTTGAGCGAGCGGAGGTCGATGACTTCCGCGGAGATGCCCTGCTCCTGCAGCGCTTCGGCAGCGGCGAGGCAGGTGTTGACCGTCTTCGCATACGACACCAGCGTCACGTCGGCGCCGGCGCGTTTGACGGCGGCCTTGCCGATCGGCACGACGTGATCGCCGTCCGGCACTTCGCCCGGCGCATGCAGCAGGCCGATGTCGGCGAAGAACATCACCGGGTTGTCGTCGCGGATCGCGCTCTTGAGCAGCCCCTTGAAATCGGCGGCGTTCGACGGCATCACGACCTTCAGGCCCGGCGCGTGGACGAACCACGCCTCGTTGTTGTGATTGTGCTGCCCGCCGACGGCCCAGCCGGCGCCGGTGCGCGTAATCGTCACCATCGGGAACGAGAACTGGCCGCCGGAGATGTAGCGCAGCTTGCCGGCGCTGTTCACGATCTCCTCCATGGCGAACGTGAGGAACGGGGCGAAGAGCAGGTCGATGACCGGGCGCAGGCCCGTGGCCGCGGCGCCGGCGGCGGTACCGGCGATGATCCCTTCGGCGAGCGGCGTGTTGCGGACGCGCTTCGCGCCGAATTCGGCGACGAGCTGGTAGCCCTTCGTGGCGACGCCTTCGCCGAAGGTGATGACGCTCGCGTCCCGCCGCATCTCTTCGGCGAGCGCTTCATGCATGGCTTGTTCGGAAGTGATCGTTCTCATGGTCGTCGTGTCCTCTGATTACGCGTAGACGTCGGTGGTGAGCTCGTCGAAGCTGGGGTAGGGGGAGGCGAAGGCGAACGCCGCGGCGTCCTCGACCTGCTGCACGACGCGCTGACGCATCGCGTCCAGCTCGCGCGGATCGACGGCGCCGGCCTCGAGCAGCCGCTGCTCGATCGTCGCGATCGGGTCGCGGCGCTTCCACGACGCCAGCTCGTTCTTGTCGACGTACGACTGGTCGTCCGGCTCCATGTGCCCGCGCGTACGATAGGTGTAGGTCTCGAGGAGGTACGGCTTGCGCGTGCGGCGGATGTACTCGACCGCGTTGCGCGCCGCGGCGGCGACGGCTTCGACGTCGTTGCCGTCGACGGTCAGCGACTCGACGCCGTAGGCCTTGCCGAACTCGCTCACGTGGTCGCCGAGCATCGTCTCCTTGCGATGCACGTACGCCTGCCACTGGTTGTTCTCGCAGACGTAGAGGATCGGGAGGTTCCAGACGGCCGCGAGGTTGACGGACTCGTGGAAGATGCCTTCCGTGGCGGCGCCGTCGCCGAAGAAGACCGCCACGACGCCGTCCGTCTCTTCCATCGACATCGAGAGGCCGACGCCGGTTGCCAGCGACAGCTCGCCGCCGACGATGGTCGACGTCAGCAGGACGCCGAGCTCTTTCACGCTGATGTGCAGGCTGCCGCTCTTGCCTTTGCAGTAGCCGGTGGCTTTGCCCTGGATCTCGGCCATGATCCGCTTCGGATCGGCGCCGCGGGCGATCAGATGCCCGGCGCTGCGGTGGTTCGTGAGGATGCGGTCGCGGCTCGTGAGCGCGCTGATGACGCCGACGGCGCTCGCTTCCTGGCCGACGGAGGTGCACATCGACGGGCTCTGCCCCGCGGCCTGCAGCGAGGCCGATTTTTCTTCGAAGGTACGGATGAGCAGCATCGATTCGAGAGCTGCAAGGACGCCGGGCTCGACGGCGAGTTCGACTGTTGACACGGTGTTCTCCTTTGGACTGCGGATTCCGGTTTGGACTTGCCCCCAATCTAGGCACCGCCCGCCGCCGCGGTTGCTAAGAGTTCCCTAGCCGGATCTGAAAAGAAGCCGTCCCGAGGGGGTGTTCACCGGGACGTTTCCTAACAGAACGCTATGTGTGAGGCAGGTCACCGGGAGGAGAGGACCAGGCTTCATCCCCACATCCCGCCAATTCGCACCAAAAGCCGGTCTCTGCCACACATAACTATTGACGCACGTCGGTCTCTCCGTTAAGATTCAGTTCTTCAAATAACAAATCTGGTCTGGCGGCGGCGCGCTCGTTACACGCGCCTTCTCGGCCTTCAATTCGTCCCACTCTCACCCAACACTTCTGGAGGAAGCGACTTGCGATTCGACATCAAACGTCTGTTGTCCGGTTTTTGCGCTGCCATGCTGTTGACCACCTCCGCGCCGATGGCGTGGGCTCAATCGGCCGATGAAGAAGTTGTCCTCGAGGCCGAACAGGAAGTGCTCGGAGAAGAGCGCGCCCGCGTCGAGACCGACGACGAGAACGCCTTCGCCCTCCGCGGCGGCGACAATTTCAAGTCGCCCAAGGCAGCCGAACGTTTCGAGCGTCGCCAGAAGGCGCTCAGCCAGAAGCTGAAGGGTAAGAGCAGCGCCGGCAAGGTGCACGAAGTGGCCAAAGGCCAGTTCGTCGAGCTCGGCCTCGAGCGTACGGACCGCATCTTCGTGGTCCTCGTCGAGTTCGGCAATAACGCCGGCTTCATCGTGAACCCGCCGCCCCCGGCAGTGCAGAACAAGCTGTCGACCGTGCCGGGTCCGGTGCACAACAACATCGCGCAGCCGAACCGCGCGCTGGACAACAACACCATCTGGCAGGCCGACTACAACCGCGCCCACTACCAGGACATGTACTTCAGCAAGATGGTGGACTACTACCGGACGCAGTCGTCCGGCCGTTACACCTTCAACGGCGACGTCACCGAATGGGTCAAAGTCCCGTTCAACGCTTCGCGTTACGGCTCGAACCTGATGGGCGACGCCGGCGCCTGGACGCTCATCGCCGACGCCATCAACATCTGGACGAAGCAGCAGCTCGACAGTGGCAAGACGCTCGAGGAGGTCACGGCCTACCTCAAGACCTTCGACCAGTGGGATCGTTACGATTACAACGCCAACGGCAACTTCGACGAGGCCGATGGTTACATCGATCACTTCCAGATCGTCCACTCGGGCGCTGGTGAAGAGACCGGCGGCGGCGCGCAGGGCGCGGACGCCATCTGGTCGCACCGCTGGCAGGCCTGGTACAACCGTGGCGGCGTCGACGGCCCGGCCTTCAACAAGGACGGCGGCGTCGAGTTCGGTGGCGGCTGGGGTGCGAACCCGAGCGGTTCCACCGTTGGTTCGGCCAATGCGTCGGTCTCCGCCGCCAGCCCGACGACGGCCGCGACCGTGACCTACGCCCACCCGGTCAACAAGACGGGCATCTGGGTCGGCGACTACACGGTTCAGCCGGAGAATGGCGGCCTCGGCGTCTTCGCTCACGAGTACGGCCACGACCTCGGTCTTCCCGATCACTACGACACCAACGGCGGCAGCAACGGCACCGGCTACTGGACCATCATGTCGAGCGGCTCCTACCTCGGCGACGGCACGACCGACATCGGCACGCGTCCGGGCGACTTCGGCGCCTGGGACAAGCTCCAGCTCGGCTGGCTGAACTATGACGAGGCCACCGTCGGCGTCTACTCCAACCACAAGCTCGGACCGGCGGAGACGAACACCAAGAAGGCTCAGGCCCTCGTGATCCCGCTCCCGCCCGAGAAGAACGTCTTTTACATGTACGACCCGACCGCCGGGAAGCTGCAGTACGGCACCCGCGCCTGGTGGGGCGGCCGTGACAACAACCTCGACTCGTCGATCGTCCGCACGCTCGTCGTGCCGGCCGGCGCCTCGACGCTGCAGATGCGCCTGAACTACCAGATCGAAACCAACTGGGATTACGCGTACGTCTCCGTCTCTCAGGACGGCGGCACGACCTGGGCGAACCTGCCGGGCACGTGGCCGGGCGGCACCAACGGCGCCAACGTCGCCATCACGACGAACACCAACGCCAACGGCCAGAACCTCGGCAACGGCATCACCGGTACGTCGAACAACGTTTGGCGCCTGGCGTCGTTCAACATGTCGCCCTTCGCCGGCAAGACGGTCCTCCTCCGCATCCGCTACAAGACCGATGAGGCCGTCGCTCAGAAGGGCCTCATGGTCGACGAGATCACCTTCCCGGGCTTCACCGACGGCGCCGAAGCAGGCGACAACGGCTGGACCGTGGCTGGCGGCTTCAAGATCACCGACGGCGTCGAGAGCTCGAACGCCCCGCACTACTACATCGCCGAGTACCGCCAGTACCGCACCTACGACAAGGGCCTGCAGACCGGACCGTACACCTTCGGCACGGCGCTCACGCGTCCGAGCTGGGTCACGCACTTCCCGTATCAGGACGGCATGCTCATCACCTACTGGGATGCCGGCGAAGTCAACAACAACACCTCTCTGCATCGCGGTGAAGGCCTGGCCCTCCCGATCGACGCCCATCCGGAGCCGCTCCGCCGCGTCGTCCCGTACGACGGCCTGAACTGGACGTTCTCCCCCTGGTCCGCTTCGATCCAGACGTTCGACGCCACTTTCACGCTCGAGCAGACCGACCCCGTGACGCTGCCGTTCACCGGTACCCTGCCGCCCGCCGCCGGCAGCCCGGCCGGCACACCGAACCGCGTCGTCGAGTTCGTCACGCAGTACCCGTCGCTCCCGGGCGTCTCGGTCTTCAACGACCTGAACGCCTACTGGTCGGCCGCCCGTCCGGAGAACAGCGTCATCGTTCCGAAGACCGGCACGTCGATCCGCATCGTCAACACCAGCGCTCAGGGCACGATGATGCAGGTCGAAGTCATCCCCGTCTCGCAGTAAGTCACTATTAAAGCAGTGGTTACCCGGAGGGCGGGCGCGAAAGCGCCCGCCCTCTTCTCGTTTGAGGTGAACCAAGCAGCTCCCGGACCACACGAAGCAGCTCCCGGATCACAGGAAGCAGCTCCCGGATCACACGAAGCAGCTCCGGGATCACACGATGCAGCTCCGGGATCACGCGATGCAGCTCCCGGATCACGCGATGCAGCTCCCGGATCACGCGATGCAGCTCCCGGATCACGCGATGCAGCTCCCGGA
>DASWMP010000241.1:0-3653 GCA_036399695.1 Thermoanaerobaculia bacterium
TTCAGACCTCGGCGGACGTTTTCGTTGTAGGACAGACACTCTTGTCTGTCAGCGCCCGCAGGCGCCACCGCACTCCGAGATTACTTGGCCTGATCGACGATCGCGGCCTGGCGCTCCAGCTCCACCGGCACCGTCGTCGCCGAGCCCGTCAACACTTCCGCCAACCCAGGGCAGAAGTTCAGCAAACCGCCGAGCGGATGCGCGGCTACGACCTTGCGCGCCGTCGTCGTCTCCTCGCGGATCTGCTCGAGAGCGCGGGAGAAGCCCCAGATCTCGGCGATCGGTTGATCGTGCAGGTTCGCCACCGAGCGGCGCCATTGCACGCAGGGATAGACGTTGCCGTAGGGATCGATGGCAATCCCGGCCGAGCCGGCGCCGCAGTGCTTGTCCGTCGCCGGCGGCGGGAGCTCGTCGTCGACCGTCGGGCGATGGGAGAACGAAGCGTAGCGCGCCGTCTCCACGGCCAGCAGCGTGCGGATGCCGTCAGGCGTCGGGGCGACGTCGAGCGGCTCGCGGTCGCCGTTGTCGCGCGGCGAGACCTGCAGGTCGAAGCGCAGCGGGAGGCCGAGCGAATCCGTCAGCGCGTACATCGCCGCCGTTTCCTGCTCGTTCCAGCGCGTGAGCGTCGAGTTGACCTTGAGGCGAAGGCCGAGCTCCAGCATCTCGCGGATGTTCGAGAGCAGGCGGTCGAAGCTGCCGGGGACGCGCGTCTGCCGGTCGTGCGTCGCCGCGGTCGCGCCGTGCAGGCTGACTTCGATGACGAACGGGTCCACCTCGTCGCGCAGCCGGCGGGCCAGGGCGCCGTGCAGGGCGTGGCCGTTCGACTTCACCCGCACCACGAAGCCGAGCTCGCGGGCGCGGGCGCCGATGCGGAAGAAGTCGGGATGCGCGAGCGGCTCACCGCCGGTGAGGGCGATGTTCAGCACGTTCATCGACGCGAGATCGGTGAGGAAGGCGTCGTACTGCTCGAACGACAGCGGCTTGCCGCGCAGCCCGAGGTCGTTGTAGCAGAAGAAGCAGTCGAGATTGCAGCGGTACGTCAGCTCGATCAGCACGGAGAAGAGCCGGTTGTGGTTCCAACTGCGCGCATTGATCTGATCGAGGGTCATAGTTCAACGACTTGCGTCAGGGTTCGACGACTTGGGCCACCCCGGCGTCGACGAGCTCACCGGCGAACCGGAGGACGTCGCGCTGGATGAGGCTCGCGTCGGCGTCGAACTCGTCGCCGAGGAGGTCGGCACACTCCTGCAACGTGCGCGAGCCGTCCGCGACTTCCAGCAGCCGCGTTCCGACCTCATTGAGCACCAGCGCCTCGGCACTCTTCTGGTTCACGACCACCCCTTCGTCCTCGAAGCGCCGGAAACGCACGTGAGACGTTGCAGCGAGACGCGTGGCGAGAGTGATCATCGGAGTGCCCGCAGTATAGGCCAGATGCTTCCGTCCCGCCGGAAGGTGAGGACGACACGCGTGGCCGTCGACGCGATCTCGTCCGCCCGTTCCAGCAGGAGCTGCGTGCGTGCGGCGTCCTGGTTGACGTACGGCGCGGCGCTGACGAGCAGCGACGCGGCGATGCCTGCGTGCATCGGCCGGAGCTTTTCTTCGTCCCCCTTCTCCAGCTTCACGAGCGCCTGCAGCGGGACCGCGGTGCTGCTCAGCTCTTCGCGCGTCAGGTCGCCGGTGAAGGGGAGGGGCAGCAGCCGGAAGCGCTCGCCGTCGCGGACGAGGGCGTTGAGGTCGTCGCTGAGGACCGCGTGCCGGGCGTCGAGGGCGAGACGGGAGACCGTCGACTTGCCGGCGCCGGACGGACCGGCGAAGAGGATGCCCTGTCCATCGAGGGCGATGGCGGCGCTGTGCACCAGCAGGCCGCCGGTCATCAACAGGCGCTCGGCAACGAGCGGGCGGAGGACGTTCTCGACGACGCCCCAGAAGGAGGCGACGTCGTCGACCGGCGTCCAGATGGCGGCCCGGTTGCGCGACAGGTCGAGTCGCGCCATGAGGTTCATCCCGGCGATGCTGATGGACGTCCCGGACGTCTCGTAATCGAGCGAGTACTCCCAGCCGCGCGTGTCGATCTCGCGAAAGTCTTCGCGCGGGGCGCGGTAGATCGTCAAGTCGAAGCCTTCGCCGTCGCCGCTCGTGTCGTAGCGCTGGCCGAGGCTTTCGCGCTGCGACGCGGAGAGGCCGCGGAGGCGGAACGGGCCGCCCGGAAGATCGAGGGTGGCGTCGAGCTCTCCCCACGTCTCGCCGGCCAGGCGCGCCGGGAAGAGAGAAGGGGAGACGAGGAAGCGGGCGCCGAATGTCATCGCGTGAGCCTCCGGAAGATGATGCGGCCGAGGTTCGCGACGGCGCGCAGGCGGTCGCGTTTGCGGATCGTGAGCGCTTCGACGTGGCCCAGCACGTCCGTCCTGCTCACCGGTGCGTCGTGCATCACGCAGTGATCACCCTTCGTGACGAAGGCCATCGCGCCGTCCATGCGGCGATAGCCGAGGAGACGGTGCGCGGCCAAGTCGCCGGCGGGCGTGCGGAAGACGATGACGTCGCCCGGCAGGTAGACACGTTTGCGCGTCACCCGGACGTCGGACGCGGCGTGGATCAGCGGCTCCATGCAGTCGCCGCGCACGCGCACGGTGATTCCTTCGCCCGCCGCAAGCTCGCGCAGGAACTCCGAAACACGCCGGTCGATGGCCACGCGCGAGAGTGTAACCGGCACACCCCGTGCAGTTTGAGACCACAGGAGGAACTAATGGCAACCAACACCACGAGTGACAACGAACGCGAATCGAACAGCGGCGGATCGGGTCGCAAGTCGAGCCGCGGCTCGACCTCCCTCAAGAGCGCTGCGTCATCGGCCGTCAGTGCCGATACGGTGCTCGACATCGTCGACCGTCTCGGTTTGATCGATCTGGTGATGAGCAAGATGCGCACGCGTCTCGAGGACATCGAGTTCGACGACCTGTTCGACGAGGCAGGCGAATACCTGCGCAAGAATCCTGACATCCTGGTGGTCGTGCTGGCCGGCATCACCGTGACGGCAGGCGCGGTCGTGTTTCTGCAGTCCCGCCGCGAACAGCGTGAAGAAGAGGAGCGCGCCGAGCGCCGCCCGGCCGCACGCTCATCCTCGGGCGGCGGTGGTTCATCTTCAGGCGGCGGCAGCAGCCGTTCCAGCTCTTCGGGCGGAGCGCGTCGCAAAGCGTAAGTTCGCATCCCGTATTTCTGACGATGGGACCGATGGGACCCATAGGACCGATAGGACCTATGGGCCCCTGAGGTCCCGTTTTGCGTTCTCGGAGTGCGGTGGCGAACGGAGGGTGTCTCAAATCCATAGTCCGCCGAAAAGCCATTTTTTTACGGACGTCGACAGCCACGCGGATCGCTTGGACGAGCTGTGGTGAAGGAGCGGAAGTTGGTTGACGAGCGAGCGAAGTCGCCCAGAGGCGCGTAAACGGGGCTCAGAATCGAGCGAAGCGGCGGTTCAGGCCGGGGTGAGTGCTCGATCCTGAAATGCGGCGATCATTTTCCGCAGGTTGATGGCCGTGCAGATCATCGTCCACTGCGCTGCGACCTTGTGGGTGCCGCGGTACGTCCATCGGCGGAAGCCGTCGTTGCCTTTGGTCTGCCCGAATAGCCGCTCGATGAGCTCACTGCGACGGCGC
>DASWMP010000242.1:0-2717 GCA_036399695.1 Thermoanaerobaculia bacterium
GCAGTAGCAGGACCTTTCGCCGGTGGGCGGGGCCCCACTGCCAACCGCCCACTGCCAACCGCCAACTGCCAACTGCCAACCGCCAACTGCCAACCGCCAACTGCCAACTGCCAACCGCCAACTGCCAACCGCCAACTGCCAACTGCCAACCGCCAACTGCCAACTGCCAACTGCCAACCGCCAACCGCCAACCGCCAACTCATCTCACCGCACGGCCCGTCTGCGCGACGGCGTCTCCGCGCTCCGCACCACCACGCGGGAGTGCCACGGCTTCGGATACGGCTCCACGAGCGTCCCGACGAACGCAAGCCGCGCCGGCTCCACGAGCGCCGCGTCGTGGAAGCCGAACTGCCCGAGGACGCGCGCCGGGTAGTCCAGCAGCCCGCCGCCGGCGTCGATGCGCACGGCGGACGTGTCGCCAGCCGAGTCGCTGTAAACCGCCAGGTAGTTCTCGCCCGTCCAGAACAGCCGGAGCGAGCGTTTGAAGTCGTCGCCTCCGGTATAGATCGGCAGGCGCGGGCCGAGGAAGCTGCCGTCCGGGGCGATGAGCTGCCCCTGGACGAAGTCGTTCGGGTTCACCCCCTGCTTGTTGATCCAGGTGACGAGGAAGCGTTCGCCGTCCGAGGCGATCGACATCACGCGCGCCTGCACCGCCGGATTGCCGATGAGGAACGGCTCGCCTCCGTCGATCGAGGCGAAGAGGCCCCCGTCGAACGAACCGTACCAGGCGACGAGCAGGCGATCGCGGGAAGCGGCCAGCGCGACCTCCTCGGCGAAGCGGCCGGCCAGCACGCGACGCTCGGCGATCGTGCCGTTGGCGCGCAGGCGGACCACCACGATCCCTTCGCCCGGCGACGACCAGGCCACCGCGAAACCGTCGGACGTGGCGATGGCCTGCATCCGTGCGCCCGGCGTCCCCCCCAGTTCGACGACTGAGGTCTCGTTCACGATGGCCCGGGTGCCGGCGACGATCAGCGTGCCGGCCGGGCCTTTCGCGAACGCCATCGGCAGGAAGTTCGGCATGTCCGTTCCGACGACGCGCGCGGGCGTGTTGGTGGAGAGGTCGCGCAGCAGGATGTTCGTCCCCTCGCGCCAGACCGCCGTCACCGCGCCGTTGTGCGAGGCGATGAGCGGGTTCGTCCGCTCCGGCAGGATGCGATGGACCTCCGGTGCCGGCGCTTCCTGGCCGAGCGGCTGCGCGCGCACCGTCGAGGTGCTGCTCCACGGCAGCAGCGTGGCCGTGCCGTTCGAGGCGCTGTCATGGTTCGTGGCCCGGGTGGCGATGAGGCGCGGCGCGGGATCGAGCGGCGTGGTGCCGGCGACGCGCAGCGCCTGGAGGTTCTGGTCGAAATCGACCCACGACACGACGTACGCGCTGCCGTTCCACGTCACGTCCACGTCGAACGCCTGGCCGGTCGTGCCGATGACGAACGGCAGCCCGCTCTGCAGCCCGTTGCGGCCGATGTACTGCCCGCGCACCGCGCCGCCCGCGAACCAGGTGACGAGGAAGTTCTCAGGCGAAGCGGCCACGGAGACGTGCGTCGCGGCGGTCGTCCCGACGACCGTCGGCTCACTCACCGTGCCGTCGGACGTCATCCGCTGCACGCTGATGCCGCGGACCGGCTCGTACGGCGTGGCGAAGAGGGTCACGCCATCGCGCGCGGCGACCGCCGGCGTGGTGAACCCGAAGAGCCGGATGTCGTTACGCAGGATCGTCCCCTCTTCGCTGACGAGCGTGGCGATCGGGAAACTCTCGACGGCGGGCGTCGGGCGCAGGAACTCGGCCGTCGAGGCGACGACGTACTGGCTGCCGTCCCACGCCACGGTGCGCGACCCGCCGTCGTCGCGCGACGAGAGCTGCCGGCGCGTCGGCGCGTGGACTTCGAAGACGTCGCCGAGCGGCTGGCCGCGGTCGTCGAACAGCGCGCCGCTCGTCGCGCCGAGGCTGCCCCAGGCCACGAGGTAGCTGCGTCCGCTCGAAGCGACGCCTGCTTCGTCGCCGAGCGTGTTGCCCAGCCGCCACGAAAACGGCAGCAGCGGCCGCCCCTGCGCATCGACCAGCATCACCAGCACCTCGGTATTGAGGAACGCCGGGTGCGTCAAAGTCACGGACGCCGTCAGAAAGTTCGTGCTCCCGGCCGCAATGCTGACGGCCCCGGCACCGCCGCCGGTCACGGGCGAGGGGGCCGCAACGTCAACCGCGCGCGACAGTACCGTAGGGATGGGAGTCTGGGCGAAGAGGGGAGCGGAAAGCAGCAGCGCGAGCAGCAACCGGGGCAAACGGGGGATCATGCAGGAGATACGGGCAAATGGCGCGAGACGTCCAGTTTGGAGTGCCGCAGCGACGCTACATCAGGTGCCGCTTTCTGATAGCCGCAGTGTCGAGCCGCGGCCCACGCGGCGTCCGAAACGGGCGGAAGCTCGACGCTTCCGCTAAGGGAAAGCGGCAACTGGTGAAGCGTCGCTGCCGCACTCCAAACTCAGGACGCCACGAGCGCCTCGGTGCACAGCGACGTTGTGCAGCGATTCGGACGATTCGGTACGCCGGAGGCGTGTCGTAAATGAGCCGGCGCGGCCCGTGTACAGCGGAACGGCGTGCGCTGTAAAGGATGCGGAACGGCGATTCATCACGCCGGAGGCGTGTCGTAGATCAGCCGGTGGCCATGTACAGGTGCGGCAGCGACGCTGTGCAGCGATTCGGACGATTCAAAACGCCG
>DASWMP010000243.1:0-27438 GCA_036399695.1 Thermoanaerobaculia bacterium
GCGGCTGTAAGAAAGCGGCAGCTGGTGAAGCGTCGCTGCCGCACTCCAAACCCGGCGCGGATGGGACCCATGAACCCCCCATCTGTGTCCCCCATCTGTCCTATCTGTCCAATAGGTCCCATCGTTCTCCCGCCCGACACGCCCAACTCCGTCCTTAACCGCTCAATCCGTGTTAAAACTAACACCGTGCCGCTTCCGACCAGAACCACCGTTCAGGACGCCCAGAAGCTCTGCTCATTCCTGATCCGAAAGCCGAACGGCGCCCACCTCGATGAAGCCAAAGGCATCGTAGGAGAGAAGTTAACCGAGCCTCGCAGGGTGCACGCTCTTCGTTACTGGGGGCTCCTGGAGCCCACCGAGCCGCTCAAAGTGACGGCTCTCGGTCGTAGATTCGCCGTTAACGAGAACGGTTCTGGCAAATCTGCTTTAGGCGAATCGCTGCATTCGGTCAAAGAGTATGCGGCGGTATTAGAGCGAGCTGGCCATCAGGATATGGCGTCAATGACGGCGAGTGACGTGACCGCTCATTGGAGGGCGTTCTTTCGGGAGGAGACCTCCGCCAGTGACGAGATCGCCAACGAGCAGGCCATCACGTTTTTCCAGTTCATCCAGGCGGCTGGCCTCGGTCAGATGATCATCGGCCGGCGTGGTGCGCCGACGCGTTTCGTGTTCGATCGGGACGCGCTGCAGGCGTTCCTGGCCGGCGAGAAGCCGCCGGCGCCGGTGCCGCAGCACCAGCAGCGTCCCGTGGACCACGGGGCGTCACGGCCGATTCTGGTGCTGCACGGCGCCGACCGCGAGGCCTCGGCGCGGGTGGAGCGGCTGCTCGAGCAGTTCCGGATTCCGCATCGCGTGGCGCTCGCGCAGGGCGAGCCCGGAGCACCGATCGACGGTTCGGTGCGCGAGGCGCTCGAGAGCTGTGGCGCCGCGATCGTCGTTCTGACGCGCGCCGACCAGGACCGCGACGCCGTCCTGATCGCCCTCGGCGCCGCCACGTACGTCTACGCCACGAGAGTCGTCGTTCTGAGCGAGGAAGACACGCATCCCGAGAGGGGCGTCGAAGTGTTCCAGCGATTGATCGCGCTTGGGATCGTCCGGCTGGTCGTCTGAGAGAGAGGCAAAGGCAGGAGCGGGTTCCGCACCCGTGTCATCGTTTAACATAATCTCTCTTAATAGACGCTGTGGATATTCTCATTCTCGCGAAAGCGCCATGGGTACGGAACGAGCACCACGGCCACGCGGTTACAATCGCCGACCGCATGAGCATCCTCACGCGTTACATCTTCAAAGAGATGCTTGGCCCGACCTTCCTCGGGTTCGGCTTCTACACGTTCATCATCCTGACGCAGCAGCTCTTCGACATGGCCGGCCTGATCATCCGCCGGTCGCTGCCGGGTGCGATCGTTGGCAAGCTGCTGCTCTGGTCGCTCCCGCACATCATCGTCCTCACGGTGCCGATGTCGCTGCTCTTCGGCATCCTGATCGCCGTCGGCCGGCTGTCCTCGGACTCGGAAATCATCGCCATGCGGGCGCTCGGGCTGTCGACGCGCACCATCTACCGTCCGGTTTTCCTCTTCAGTTTCCTGATCTTCCTCCTCAGCCTGTACCTGATGAACTACGTCACGCCTCGCGGCAACGCGCAGTTCCAGACCCTCAAGGCCGAGATCATCACGTCGTCGGCGGAGAAAGAAGTCAAACCGCGGATCTTCTTCGACCAGTACGCGAACGTGATGATTTACGTGAACGATGTCGACGCCGAGACCGGCCGCTGGCGCGGCGTGTTCGTGGCGGACCACCGCAGCTCGGACGACGAGCCGACGCAGGCCACGACCGCTCAGGACCTCGCCGACCAGACACCGACCGACCCCTCGGCCGAGGACGACGGCGCCATCGGGACATTCGGTTCAGGCGACGGCCAGCGGATCATCGTCGCCGAAAGCGGCAACCTCACGGTCTCGCCGCCCGACGCCAAGGGCGAACGGCAGATCTGGATGAACCTGCGGGATGCCCAGAACCACACCTGGGACCCGAGCAAGCCGGAGCGTTACGACCTGACGTCGAACGCCTCCCAGCGCATCCTGCTCCCGACCATCGGCGAAAACGACGACAACGGCAACAAGCTGGCGCGGTCGTTCCGCGAAATGGAGCTCCCCGAGCTCATCCAGCAGCAACGCGAGCTCCGCCACAGCCGCGACCAGGTCAACTACAACAAGGCGCGGATCGAGATCCACAAGAAGTTCGCCATCCCGTTCGCCTGCATCGCCTTCGGCGTGCTCGGGCTGCCGCTCGGCATCACGAACCGCCGCGGCGGTAAAAGCTCAGGTTTCTCTTTAAGTATTGCGATCATCGTCATCTATTACGTGCTGATCAACAACGGCGAGCAGCTCGCCGCCAATGGGAAGATCCATCCGGCCCTCGGCATGTGGGGCGGCAACATCCTCCTGCTGATCGCCGGCATCTATCTCTCGATCCGGGCGAACCGCGACGCCGGGACGCAGACCGAGGGCGGTCTCCTCGCCCGCCTGATCACGCGAGTCATCCGGCTGTTCCGGCGGCGCAGGAACGTCTCGTCGACGAACGTCGAGGACGAGCCGAGTGTCCTCAACCGGCTCGACATCACCTTCCCGAACATCCTGGACCGCTACATCCTGCGGGAGTTCTCGAAGGTCCTGGCGCTGGTGCTCGTCTCGGTCGTGGCGCTCTTCGTCATCATCGACTACACCGAGATCGCCCGAGACGTCCGGGCGAACAACGTCGCCTTCAACACGATCTTCGCCTACTACCGGTTCCACATCTTCCAGGTGCTGCACATGACGCTGCCGATCTCGGTGCTGGTGGCGACGCTCGTCACCTTCGGCATGCTGGCGAAGAACAACGAGCTGACGGCCATCAAGTCGGGCGGCGTCTCGCTGTTCCGGGTGGCCCTGCCGATCATCGCCGTGGCCGCGGTCATCAGCGTGCTCGCCTACTTCATCCTCGACTTCGTCCTGCCGTACTCGAACGAACGGGTGGCCCGGCTCAAACGGCGCATCGAAGGAAAGACTCCGATCACGGCGTCCGCGCAGCAGAAGCTCTGGTTCCTCGGCAAGGGGCGTTACATCATCAATTTCCTGTCGTACGACCACGACACGAAGACGCTTTCGCAGGTCCAGATCTTCGAGTACGCGCCCTCCGACTTCCACCTGACGCGGCGCGTTTACGCCAACCGGGCCCGCTGGAACGGCAAGCAGTGGGAGTTCCAGGACGGCTGGATCCGCTCGATCCTCAACGACAGCAGCACGACATACACGCCGATCCGCCAGCCGATCGCGTTGCAGTACGCGGAGACGCCGGAGGACTTTTCGGCCGAGGTCAAGTCGCCGGACCAGATGACCTTCCGGGAGCTGCGGCGCTACATCGCCACGGTGAAGAACGCCGGCTATTCGGCGGACGACCTGTCGGTCAAGCTGTACACGAAGACCTCGTGGCCGGCCATCAGCATGGTCATGGCGCTGATCGCGTTGCCCTTCGCCTTCCGCGTCGGTAAACGTGGGGCCTTGTACGGGATCGGGATCGCGCTGGTGCTCGGGATCACGTACACGCTGATCTTCGGCGTGATCACGAAGTTCGGCGAAGTCGGCAACCTGCCGCCGATGCTCTCGGCGTGGAGCGCGAACATCCTCTTCGCGATCGCCGCCGTGTACATGTTCCTGCACGTCGAGACGTAGCTCCATTCCTCCAGAGAAGGGGCCGTTCGGGTGCACGGGACAGACAAGAGTGTCTGTCCCACATCTGAAGTTAACGCCGTTGCGGCTTGCGCCCGCCGAGTTGGGTTGCCGGACAGGCCAATTGAGTTTTGCGCTAACCAAATTGACTTCGGCGCTAACCAAATCGAGCTCCGCGGCAAGCAATTTGACTTCGGCGCTAACCAAATTGAGTTCGGCGCCAAGCAAATTGGCTTCCGCGCCAACCGAACTGACTTCGGCGCCAAGCATTGCTGATTTCGACGCCAATCAAGTTGGCTTCGGCGCCAACCAACTTGACTTCGGCGCCAACCAACTTGGCTTCCGCGCCAACCAACTTGGCTTCGACGCCAACCAATTTGACTTCGACGCCAACCAACTTGGCTTCGACGCCAACCAAGTTGACTTCGACGCCAACCAAGCTGGCTTCCGCGCCAACCAAATCGACTTCCGCGCTAATCGAGTTGAGTTACGGGAAACAGAAAGCCCCGCGTTGCCGCGGGGCTTTCCGTGCTGCGGTAACCGTGGAGCCGTCCCGAGGATTAGATCGCGGTGACGATCTCCTCCGAAAGCCCCTTCCACTTTCGGAGATACTCGCGGCGGTCCTTGTTGTACTTCTCGACGAGTTGTGCGTACTCGTCGAGCCTCCCCTGCCGCTCGTACATCTTTTTCGGCTGCAGGAAATCCATGTCGTCGATGCCCGGGACCTCGGTGGCGACCAGGTACCCGAAGTCCGGATCCTTTTCCCACTTGATCGTGCCCTCGGCGATCGCTTTCACGACCGCGGACGAGTGCTGGATCTTGACCTTCTTGGAGCCTTCCTGCTTCCCGTCGCCGCCGATCGCGCCCGTGTTCATGAGGTAAACCTCCATCGGGCTGTCCTTCATGAGCTCATTCATCCGGTTGCCCTGGTAGGCGTGCAGCAGCGGGAAGAAGGGGTTCGTGCCGGGGACGCGCAGCGACTTGCCGGCTTCGGAGGCGCCGCCGGCGCTCGTGCCCTTCGTCTCGCCGAGCATGAAGTAAGCGGCGGCGAGCGGCCCTTCCAGCTTGGCCACGGCCGGGATGATGTTCTCGTTGCGGTTCAGGATCAGGAGGAAATCGACCTTCGTCACCTCGCGCGCGTCCGCGGCGCCGGCGATGTCGTCCATCCGGATGACGGCGCGGCCGTTCGGCGTGTACGACGTATCGAAGTAATCGACCTTCCCTTCCTCGTTCTGGGAGACGTTCTCGAGGTAGGCGTGCGTCGAGGCGCAGGCGTCGAAGATCGTCGGCTCGTCCTTCGGGTTCAGGCCGAAGGTCTTGGCGAAGCAGCCGTTCTCGGTCGCGTAGACCTTGCCGCCCGGCATGAGGGCGCAGAAGTCGTCCTGCACCGGCTGGGAGTTGTTCTGCTTCGTGAACGTCGTCGTCGTCTTGCCGGTGCCGGAGAGGCCGACAATCAGGCCGACGCGCTTCTTGTCGCCGACCGGGATGACCTTGCAGCCGGCGTGGAGGGCCAGGCCGCCGCGCTCGTAAACGAGCTTGTTCCACATACGGAGGCCGCCCTTCTTCGACTCGCCGAAGTAATCGGAGTTGAAGACGCGGGTGATGTAGTTCTGCAGGTCGACGGCGATGAGGCGATCGTCCGGATAGCCTTCCGCCTTGAGGTTCGGCGTGTAGATGACCGTCACCTCGGGCTCGAACGTCTCGAGCTCCTCGGCCGTGGCCGGGTAATAGAGGATGTGCTGCATGGCCGCGATGTTCGCGTTCGCCTTCTCGATGATCAGGCGCGCGGCGGTCCGGAAGCCGATGTCGTTGCCGATGTAGCCGTCGACGACCAGCATGTCGCGGGTGCGGATGTAGTCGTCCTGGAGCTTGCTGACGCGGGCGTACTCTTCGCGGGAGATCGTCTGATCGGAGTGCTGCTCGGGGGTATCGGTGGCGACGAACGTGGAGAGCTTGGAACGGGAGACGACGCGGGTCGCGACGTTCAGGTTGCCGAATTCGGTGAGACGCGCATTCGGCATCTCCTCGGCGAAGCGGCGGAGGTCCGCCGGCGACGGGTTCCAGATCGTCGACTTCGGTTCGACCGGCAGGGTCTTCGTACGCGCGGCAGCCTTGGGGGGCTGATGGCCGGGCGTATTCGTAGCGGTCAGCAGTTCGCTCATGAAGGTCCTCTTGGCTCGGAGTTAATGTTGGGTCACGATCGACGCAAGGATCGCGCCGAGTACAGCCTTGGGGGTCGAGAGGCGGAAATTCTACACGATGTGATTTCGGCACAGCATCGGCAAAAATGAGCGCCATGGTTCGCAGTGTGGTGCATCGTTTTGCCGCCGGACTGGAGCGGGAGGTCGACCGTCGCAGGAGCCGGCGCTCCCCCGCCGAGACGCGGCTGGTCATCAATCCTTACCGCGGTTTCGGCCGCGGACGTGAGCTCTTCGTCCATGGACGGGTCCTCGTCGAGAAAGCCATCACCCGCGCCACGGCGGCCGAGCCGGTCTGGCGCAACCTGCTCAACGCCTACCGCCGGTTTCTCTCCGCCGAAGTCGCCGGGATGCGCGTCGTGGCCCGCTACCAGGACGCCGTCCTCGAAGGGATGACGGACGACGAGGGGCACTTCCAGATCCGGCTCGAGCCGACGCAGGTCACCGAGTCGCTGTGGCACGACGTGATCGTCGAGCTGCCCGGGACGGACATCCAGGCGAAGGCACCGGTCCTCGTCCCCCGGGCGACGGCCACGTTCGGGATCATCAGCGACATCGACGACACGATCGTCCAGACCGGCGCCACCAGCCTCCTGAAGATGGCCCGCTCGGTCCTCCTGCAGAACGCCGCCTCACGGTTGCCGTTCGAAGGCGTGGCCGAGCTCTATCGCGCACTCCACGCGGAGCGGAATCCGATCTTCTACGTCTCCAGCAGCCCCTGGAACCTGCACGACCTGATCGAGGACTTCATCCAGTTGCAGGGCATCCCTCCCGGGCCGCTCCGCCTCCAGGACTGGGGCGTCGACGACGTCAAACTGATCTACGAGCCCCACACCACCCACAAGCTCGAAGAGATCCGCCGCATCCTTGATTATTACGCCGGCCTGCCGTTCGTCCTGATCGGCGACAGCGGCCAGCACGACCCGGAGATCTACCTGGACGTGATCCGCGCCTACCCCGGCCGCATCCGCGCCGCCTTCATCCGCGACGTGACGCACGACCTGCGGGATAAGGCCGTGGCCCAGATCATCGCCGACGCCAAGAGCCTGGGGGTGGAGATGCTGTATGTGGGGAGCTCCGCGGAGGCTATGACGCACGCGGGGCGTTTGGGGCTGGTGTAAATCTCGGAGTGCGGTGGCGAACGAACGCCACCGCTCTGGTACACGTGTAAAACAGCGGTGGCGTGCGCCACCGCACTCCGAGATTAGATGCGGCTTTAGAATGCGCGGCATGCGTATCGCGGTGGTAGGCGCCGGCGGAGTCGGCGGGTATTTCGGGGGCAAGCTGGCCAAGGCCGGCATCGACACTACGTTCATCGTCAGAGGGCGGACGCTGGAGGCGCTCCGCTCGCGCGGGCTTCGCGTCGACAGCATCGGCGGTGACTTTCACCTCGAGCAGGTCAACGCCACCGACTCCCCTACCGAAAAAGTCGACGCCGTCCTGCTGACCGTCAAGGCGTGGCAGCTCCCCGAGGCCGCGGCGAACCTGCGGCCGATCCTGCACGAAGACACCATCGTCGTCCCGCTGCAGAACGGGATCGACGCACCGGAGGTCCTGGCGCCGCTCGTTGGCCAGCAGCACGTCGCCGGAGGCTTGTGCGCCATCGTCAGCTTCGTCGTGGAGCCCGGCCACATCCGCCACGCCGGCGCCGATCCGTTCCTCATGTTCGGAGAGCTCGACAACCGGACGAGCGACCGCGCCACGCGCCTCCTCGCCGCGATGCACCAGGCCGGCCTCACCGCCGAGATCCCGCAGGACATCCATCGCTCGATGTGGACGAAGTTCGTCTTCATCACGCCGATGAGCGGTGTCGGCGCCGCCACGCGCGTGCCCCTCGGCGTCTGGCGCTCGATGCCCGAGCCGCGCGCGCTCGCCGAGCGGATGATCCGCGAAGTCGTCGCGGTAGCGAACGCCCGCGGTGTCGCCCTCGCCGATGAGGTGGTCGCCCAGACGATGCAGCGCTACGACATGCTGCAAGCGGAATCGACCGCCTCGCTGCAGAGAGATGTCATGGAAGGCAAACCGTCCGAGCTGGAAGCGCAGCTCGGAGCGGTGGTGCGTCTCGGACGCGAAGCCGGTGTCCCGACGCCCGTCACCGAGGTGCTGTATCACGCGCTCCTCCCGCAGGAACGCGCCGCGCGAGCCATCTGAGTTACCATGCGCGGCCATATGGCGCACCCTGCCATCGCCGAGGCAAAGCGGGTCCTCGAAGTCGAAGCCGCGGCGATTCTTGGACTCGTAGAGCACATCGATCAGAGCTTCGTCGACGCGGTCGAGAAAATCGCGACGACGACCGGCCGCGTCGTCACGATGGGTGTCGGCAAGTCCGGCATCATCTGCAAGAAAGTCAGCGCGACGCTCGCCTCCACCGGCACCCCTTCCTTCTTCATGCATCCCACCGAGGCCATTCACGGTGACCTCGGGATGCTCGTGCGCGGTGACGTCGTCCTGGCGATCTCGAACTCCGGCGAGACCGAGGAGCTCGTGCGCATCCTGCCGAACGTGAAGCGGATGGGGGCGGAGATCGTCGCCATCACCGGCAACCCGAACTCGACCCTCGCCCGCACGGCCGACCATCACCTCAACGCCGCCATCTCGAAGGAAGCCTGTCCGCTCGGCCTGGCGCCGACTGCCTCCACCACCGCCACGCTCGCCCTCGGAGACGCGCTGGCGATGGCGCTCCTCCAGCGCAAAGGCTTCAAGGAAGAAGACTTCGCCTTCCTCCATCCGGGCGGCAAGCTCGGCAAGCGCTTCCTCCGCGTGCGCGACCTGATGCACAAGGGGGACGACATGCCCACCGTGCGTCTCTCCACGTCGATGCACGACGTCATCTACGAGATGTCGAAGAAAGGCTTCGGCATCACCGCCGTGACGAACGACGAGTCGCGCCTCCAGGGGGTGATCTCGGACGGCGACCTCCGCCGCCTGCTGCAGGCCGAGGAGACGGACATCCTCCGCAAGACGGCGGCGGACGCGATGAAACGCGATCCCATCACCATCGAACCGGGCGAGCTGGCATCTGCCGCGCTACAGATCATGGAAGAGCGCCGCATTACGTCTCTCTTCGTCGTCTCCGAAGCGGGCCCGGTCGAGGGTATCATTCACATCCACGATCTCTGGGGACTCGAGCTCTTCTGATGGATAGTCCAGTCGTTCTACGTTACCGCGACGGCCGCACCGAACGCGCGAACCTCGCGCCGATCGACGCCGGCCGCGAAATGCTGTCTGCAAGCCGCGACGACGGCGCCGCGTTCGAGGTGTCGTTTGCCGAGCTGAAAGCGGTCTTCTTCCCGCGCACGGTCTCGGTGGACGAGCTCGAGGCTGCCAGCGGCATGCAGATCGCAGTTGAATTCACCGATGGCGAAGTCATCCGCGGCATCGCGAATTACAACCCGGAGCGCAACGGCTTTTTCCTCTACCCGGCCGACCGGAGCAAAAACGACCGCATCTTTGTTGTGAATTCGGCGATCGCTTCGATCGAAGTCGAGAAGCTCTGACCCGCGGCGCAACGCGCTGACGACCGAGGACGTTTCCGTTGCCGGTTGTCCGTTGTCCGTGAGGCGCGCAACCGGATAAGGACAACGAAACTCATGAAGATCATTGCAGCTATCATCAGCACTTTCTTTGCGGCCACCCTGGCCGCGGCCCCCATCGAGCTCGACCGCGCGGCCACGGCGATGGCCGGGATGGAAGCGACGTTCACCCACCAGTTCACGCCGAAAGGCTTCAAGACCACGCAGAGCGAGAGCGGTTCGGTCGTCTTCGGGACGATGCCGCAGATGCGCTGGTCGTACACGAAGCCCGAGCAGAAGATGTTCGTCTTCGACGGTACGCAGTCGTGGTTCTACGTCCCCGCCGACCGGCAGGTGACGGTGGGGCGCATCGACGAAGCGCGCAAGCGCGAGCTCCCGTTCCTCCTCCTCGGCGACGCCGCGGCGCGCGAGCGCAACTTCGTCGTCAAGCAGAAGAACAGCGGCGGCAACGTCCTGACGACGCTCGAGCCGCGGGCGAAAAACGCCCTCATCCGGAACGTCGTCGTGACGATCAACCCGTCGACGCACCTCATCCAGCGCATCGAGTACAGCGACCGCGAAGGCAACCGCACCGCGTTCAATTTCTCGGGGTATCATCGCCGGGCCGCGTCCGCCGATCTCTTCCGGTTTACTCCTCCCGCGGGCGTGCAGGTCGTCAACGCTAATTAAGGAGCTATCGCTCTCCCGGAGAGTTTCACCATGGCGCAGGATTTTTCGTTCGACATCGTCTCCAAGACCGACATGCAGGAAGTCACCAACGCGGTGATGCAGGCTCAGAAAGAGCTGGCGCAGCGCTTCGACTTCAAAGGGAGCAAGAGCTCGATCGAGCTGACGGGCGAGGAGATCGTCCTGATCAGCGATGACGAAGGAAAGCTGCGCAGCGTGAAGGACATCCTCGAGACGAAGCTCGTCAAGCGGCAGGTCGCGCTCAAGGCGCTCGAGTACGACAAGCTCGAACAGGCCGCCCAGGGCACGGTGCGCCAGCGAGCGAAGATCGTGCAGGGCATCGAGATCGAAAAGGCCAAAGCCATCGTCAAGTCGATCAAGGACAAGAAGCTCAAGGTGCAGGCCTCGATTCAGAGCGATCAGGTGCGCGTCACCGGACGCAGCAAGGACGATCTGCAGACCGCCATGGCCGTGGTGAAGGGCGAGGACTTCGGCATCCCGCTGCAGTTCACGAACTATCGCGGTTGAGCCCCGGTCCCCTATCGATTATTCTTCCCCCCGTGACGGCCCCCCGCACTTTGAACGAGCAAGCTGCCTACGCTGAGCGGCTGCTGGAGCTCATCGCGCCGAAGCTCGAACTGGTCGAAGAGGAGCTGCGCCGCAATTTTCAGTCGAAGATCAAGACCATCAGCGACGTCGGCGATCACATTCTCGCCGGCGGCGGCAAACGTCTGCGGCCCGCGCTGCTGCTGCTCGTGTCGAAGATGCTCCGCTACGACGACTATCGCGACGTGATCTACGCGGCGGTCGTGGAGTTCATCCACACGGCGACGCTCGTCCACGACGACATCATCGACGAGGCGGAGATCCGCCGCGGCCGGACGTCGATCAATTACCGCTGGGGCAACAACCTGACGGTGCTGGTGGGCGACTATCTCTACACGCATTCGATGGCCATGGCGCTGGCCGAAGGCAACCTCGACGTGCTGCGGCTGCTCTCGAACGTGACGATCAAGATGATCGAGGGAGAGATCCTCGGGCTGGAGACGAACGGCCGCGCAGATCTGACGACCGAGGATTACTTCGAGATCGTCGGCCGCAAGACGGCGGCGCTCTTCGGTGCCTGCTGCCGCATCCCCGGCTACCTCGTGGAGATGCCGGAGAGCCAGTCGAATCTCCTGTTCAACTACGGCTACAACCTCGGCATCGCCTTCCAGCTCATCGACGACCTGCTCGACTTCACCTCGAGTACGGAAGTGCTCGGCAAGCCGGCGCTGTCGGACCTGAAGGAAGGGAAAGTCACCCTCCCTCTCCTCCTCTCCCTCCCCCGCGCCACACCGCACGAGCGGGAGCTCGTGGCCCACGTGGCGTCATCCAAGTCGTTCGACGGCATCGACCCACGCGAAGTGCTGGACCTCGTGCACAAGTACGACGGCCTCACGAAAAGCCGCGAGATCGCCCGCGACTACGCCCTCCGCGCCCGCGCCGCCCTGGAGCCGTTCGCGGCCTCCCCGGCGAAAGAGACGCTGGAGATGGCGCTGGATTTCGTGATGGAGAGGGATCGGTAGCGCTTCGTAATCCTGAGCGAAGCGAAGGATCAATGGAGCCTCAGCGAAGATCCAGGCCACAGGCGTAGCTGTGGCTCCATAGATCCTTCGCTCCGCTCAGGATTGCTACGAGAACAACTCCATGATCTCGCTCATCGCGGCGCGGGCCTTGGTGTGCACGGTCTGGTCCTGGCCGTCGGATGTGAGGCGGATCACTTTGTTGTACTGCTCGATGGCCTTCGGGTAGTCGCCGAGGCAGCGGTGGTAGATCTCGCCTTTGCAGAGCTTCGCCTCGACGTTCATCGGATCGAGCTCGAGGATCTTGTTGAGGAAGATCATCGCGGTGTCGTGCTTCTGCTCTTCCATGGCCATCTTGTAGCGGAGGCGGTAGAGCGCGATGAGCTCGTTGTCCTTCGGGTCGATCCACGCACCCGGGAGGTACGTGAGGATCGTCGACAGGATCCGGTTCTTGTTCTTGATGGGGGGATTCGAACGCTTGATCCCGATTCGCTGGCTGGCCCGTTCGGCTCGCTCGTTCATCCGTCACACCCTCCCGTCACATCAGGACTAATTCGAATGTGCCCATCTTAGGTTCGTTCGGCGAGATCGTCAAGACATTGACCATCGATGATAGGATTTCTTCATGCGCATCGCCGTCTATCCGGGCTCGTTCGATCCGCTGACGAACGGACATCTCGACATCATCCGCCGCGTCAGCCGCCTCTTCGACCGCGTCGTCGTGGCCGTGCTGGAGAACGAAGGAAAGGCGCCGCTCTTCTCCGTCACCGAACGGATGGAGCTCATCACCCGCTGCACGCGGGACCTCACGGGCGTCGAGGTGCAATCGTTCAGCGGCCTGCTGGTGGACTTCATGCGCAGGCTCGACGCGCGCGTCGTCATCCGCGGCATCCGCGCCGTCTCCGACTACGAGTACGAGCTGCAGATGGCGCTCATGAACCGCGAGCTCAACGCCGACGTGGAGACGATGTTCATGCTCCCGGCCGTGGAGTACACGTTCGTCTCTTCACGGCTGGTCAAAGAGGTGTTCCGCCTCGGCGGTGACGTCTCCCACCTGGTGCCCGCCACCGTGCTGGACGCGTTGAAGGCGCGCCTCCCCCGAGCGGAGCCATAGGTCCCATCCCGGTTCACTCGCTCCGCGGATCCAGCGCATCCCTGAACCGGTCCCCCACCACGTTGAACGCCGCCACGGTCGTGAAGATGGCGATCCCGGGGAAGAGGATCAGCCACCACGCGTACTCGATGTGATCGCGCGCGGTGCTCAGGATGCTGCCCCACGTGGCCGTCGGCAGCGGCACGCCGAAGCCGAGGAACGACAGCGCCGACTCCACGAGAATCGCGTTGGCCACGCCGAAGCTCGCCGACACGAGCACCGGGGCCAGCGCGTTCGGCAGCAGGTGGCGGAAGATGATCCGCGCATCGCCTGCGCCGCTTGCTTTCGCCGCCTGCGCGAACTCCATCTCCCGGATCCGCAGCAGCTCCCCCCGCATGTACCGCGCTTCGGACGTCCACGACGTCAGCCCCAGCGCTATGACGATCGTGTACGTGGAGGGCTTGAACAGCGCCACGATCCCGAGCACGAGAAACAGGAACGGAAAGCAGAGCACGATCTCGATGAGCCGCGACACCGCCCAGTCCACCGCGCCGCCGTAGTAGCCGGCCAGCGCGCCGAAGAACGACCCGACGATCAGCGCGATGGCCGTGGCCACGAACCCCACGAGCAGCGACACGCGCGCGCCGTGGATCATCCGCGACAGCACGTCGCGTCCCAGCTCGTCGGTACCGAAGAGATGCTCCCCCTTCGGAGCCGCCAGCCGGTCGCGCACGTCGACGGAGTTCGGTGAATGCGGGATCGGTGCAGAGATGGAGCTCGTGCTCGCCACGGCCGGCCGGTCAAAGTCCGGATCGTCGATCCAGTAGTCGTCGAGCGCCGGGAACGTCCAGCCGGACGCCGTCTGCAGCGCGAGCGGCTTGCGGTTCGCCAGCAGCGGCGCGAGCAGCGCCATCACGGTCATGAAGCCGATGTAGATCAGCGCGACGAACGCGAGGCGGCTGCGGCGGAAACGCTTCCACGTCAGCCCCCAGACCGTGGACGGCTCCGCCTTCACCGCGCCTCCTGCCCGAAACGGATGCGCGGATCGGCGACGGCGTAGAGGAGATCGGCGAGCACCGCGGCGAAGAGCGTCACGACCGCCGTCGCCACCGTCATGCCCATGACGGTCGGATAGTCGCGGGCCAGGATCGACGCGAAGTAGAGCCGCCCGATGCCGTCCCACTGGAAGATCTGCTCGACGATGACGCTGCCGGAGATCAGCAGCGGCACGATCAGCCCGAGGAGCGAGATCAGCGGGATGAGCGCATTGCGAAAGGCATGACGCCAGAGGACGGCCGTCGTCCCCGCCCCTTTCGCCCGCGCGGTGGTGATGAAGTCCTGGCGGATGACCTCCGTCAGCGCCGATTTCGAGAAGCGGGCGAAGACGGCGAGCTGCGCGTACGTGAGCGTCAGCACCGGCAGCAAGAGGTGCTGCATCCGGTCGGCGAGCTGGCCGGCGGCGGAGAGCTCGGCGTAGTCGTCGGAGACGATGCCGAACAGCGGCAGCCATTCGAACCGGACCGAGAAGAGCTGCATCAGCAGCAGCGCAACCCAGAAGCTCGGCAATGAATAGAGGAGAAAGAAGAAGACGGCCGAGGCGCGCTCGGTGCGCCTCCCCGCCCGCGCCGCGCTCCACATGCCGATCGGGACGCCGAGGCCCGCGGACAGCAGGAACGACAGGAGATTCAGCGTGAGTGTATTGGGGAGCTTCTCGGCGATGCGCTCGGTGACGGGACGGCGGTCGATGATCGAGCGGCCGAAGTCGAGCGTGACGATGCCGCGCAGCCAGTAGCCGTACTGCACGGTGAGCGGCCGGTCGAGGTGGTGCTCTTTCCTGATCGCCTCCAGCACGGCCGGCGGAATACCTCGGGGGCCGGCCTTGCCGAGATAGAAGGAGATCGGATCGCCCGGAACGCTGTGGATCAGGACGAACGTCGCGACCGTGATGCCGAGGAACGTCAGGACTGCGTACGCGAGACGGCGAACGAGGTAGGTCGCCATGGACTCGTCTGCGCTGCCCTACTTCGCGGCCTTGTCATGCGTCCGCTGGTTCCGCGGAATCCACCAGTCGAGCTCACCGGGGAACCAGAGCGAGAGACCGTAACCGCCGCGGCTCTCCTTCACCCCTTTGAGGCGCTTGTTGACGCCCCATTTCAGCGAGACCTGAATCGTCCAGGTGTACGGCTGGTCGTCGGCGAGCACTTCGTGCAGCCGATGGTAGATCTTCACCCGTTCGTCGAAGTCGAGCGTGCGGCGGCCCTGGTCGATGAGCCGGTCTGCTTCCGGATTCGAGTAGCCGATGAAGTTCTGGCCGCGGGGTGGCACCTGCGAGGAATGGAAGAGCGCCTGCGGATCGGGATCGGGATCGAGATCCCACCCGAGGTAGGCCGCTTCGAAGTTGCGGGCCAGGATGCGCTGGATCGCCGCGCCACCTTCCATCGTGGCGATGTTCGCCTTCACGCCGACCTTGCGCATGTCGGCCTGGTAGAGCTGGGCGAACTGCGCGCCGGTGCTGGAGCCGGCGGTGATGATCAGCTCGAACTCGAACGGCTTGCCGTTCTTGTCGAGGATGCCGTCGCCGTTCGTGTCGAGCCAGCCGAGCGAGGTGAAGATGCGCTTCGCTTCCTCGGGGTTGAACTCGATGGTCGGCACCGCCGGGTTGTACGCCCACTCCCCCGGCGTGAAGGGGCCGTTCATGGCGCGGGCGGTGCCGTGATAGAGATCGTTGATCAGCGCGCGGCGGTCGAGACACATCGTCAGCGCCTGGCGGATGCGCTTGTCGCCGAAGAGCGGATGGCGGTTGTTCCAGCCGATGTAGTTGTAGTTGAGGGTGTAGAAGCGCATGAACTCGACGCGCTTCTGGAGCTCGCGGTTCTCCTTCTCGCGGAACCACGTCTCGGACTGCAGGGTCGTCTCGTCGATGTCGCCCCGCTTGAGGGCGTTCCAGGCGGTCTGGTGATCGTCGATGACCTTGAAGATGATGGTCTGGATGTACGGTTTCTTCGTCCAGTAGTCGTCGCGCCGCTCGAGCACGAGCTCCTGCCCCGGCACGCGGCGCACCAGCCGGTACGGCCCGCTGCCGACGGCGGTGGCGTTGTAGTCCTGCTTGAAGTTCCCCTTCCCGTAGACGTGCTCCGGGATGGTCATGACGTCGTTGCAGCGGATGAGCTGCGACGCGAACGCCTCGCGGAAGACGAGGACGACGGTGTGGTCGTCGACGGCCCGGCTGGCGGCGGGGTCGAAGAACTCGAAGCCGCCGGCGATCTGCACGGACTCGGAGGTCGGATCGGTGATCTTGCGGAGCGTGAAGAGGACGTCGCTCGCCTTGACGGGCGTGCCGTCGCTGAACGTGGCCTTCGGGTTGAGCTTGAAGGTGTAGATCTTCCCGTCTTCGCTGATCTCCCACGAATCGGCCAGTCCCGGAATGGGCCGCAGGTCGGCGTCGAGGTGGACGAGCGGCGTGTAGAGGAAGAAGTCGAGCTTCCGGTCGTAGAGCGTGGAGGCGAGGACGGGGTTCAGCGAGTTGACGTCGGCCTCGAGGCGACGGATGACCGTCCCCCCTTCCTGAGGCGTGTCGTCATCGGCCGCTTGCGTTGCGGGTGTGTTGGCGGCCGGCGTGGTCGTCTCACGTTTCGTGCAGGCAAACGTGAGGGCGAGCGTGACGACAAAAATGACGGTGCGCTTCACGCGAGCGATTATACGGGCTCATGTTGAATCTCGGAGTGCGGTGGCGTCAGTCAGCCACCGCATTCGCCACCTCTCTCGGAGATTGGCTTACCGTACGAGCCGGTGCGAGGGCGATGCGCCTTCAGCCCGCTCGCGGGCGCCAGCGTCGTAGCCCCGGGCGCGAGCCCCAGGGGGTGTTAACTTTAGATGTGGGACAGACACTCTTGTCTGTCCCGTGCACCCGAACGGCCGCGTTTCTTACCGGGGGCCCACGTTCTCCGTGGCCACGTTGTAGAAGCTATCCACGGCCCGCACGATGATGAACTTGCCGTCCACGTCCTTCTTCTCCAGGTGGAACGTCTCGGCGCCGGAATCGGCCAGGCCATCGTCGGGGGTCATGCGCACCCACTTTTCGGCGTCGGCGGAGTACTCGACGCGGCCCACGGGCGAGAGGTCGTCGGTGATACGGACGACGACGTTGTTGCCGTCGTTCGACACCGCCACCTTCGGCGAGGTGTTGTCGACGAGGAACTCGACGCCTTCCTTGACCGACGTCAGCGGCAGGTCGGGATTCGCTTCGGCGTCGCTGGCGACGAGGCGGAGCTCGTAGCGGCCGTCCGGGAGCTGCGACGTGTCGAAGTTGATCTGGTTCTCCTCGATGTTCTCGCGGAGGCGCAGCCAGCGGTCCGTGCCCTTGGCGCGGAAGAAGACCGAGTAGCGGAGCTCGTCGCCGTTCTCGTCGCGCGCGCGCCAGGTCAGGGTACGGAAGCCCTTGCGGAACATCCGCTTGCCGGGGTCCTGCGAGCGGTCACGCGGCGTGTCGAGGCTGCTGAAGATGCCGTATTCGTCGGGATTCGTCGCTTCGACCACCTGCGGCGCCGCCGGATAGGCGGAGCTGATGAAGACGACGGCCGGGTCCTGCACCGTGACGGCGTCGATGGTCGGCGCGACGTTGCGGTTGACGTAGGCCAGCGTGACGTTATCGACCGAGAGGTCGGTGCCGGGCTTCGGAGCCGTGAGCTTCCACTGCAGGTAGCGGCCGGCCGGCGCGCCGATGTTGCCGTCGAGCGCCGTCTGCGGCTGTGTCCAGGCGCTCCAGGTCTCGTCGGGGGTGGACGTGTTGCCGGAGCGGAAGGAGATCGCAACCGTGCCGGTGGCGAGGTTGCGTCCTTCGATCCGGTAGTTGCCGAAGCGGGAGAAGCGCTCGACGTCTTTGGCGCTGCTGCGGAACTCGGCCGTCGTGGACGGACGCTGCTCGATCTGGTAGACCGCGCCGCTGTTGGTCGTCGTGACGACGCCGTTGGAGATCGAGACGATCTGCTTTTCCGGCACCGAGCCGACGAGGGAGAACTCGTTGTTGCGGTACTCGTAGATGCGGCCGGTCGGGCCGGTCGAGACGAGGACGCCGCCGTTCGCGCTGCCGCTGACGGCGTAGATCATCTCCCGCTCGAACTTCTGCACCGGCTCGACGAAGCCGTCGGTATCGATGCGATAGAGCTCGGCGGTGCCGGCCTGCGAGACGCTCGAGGCGCTGCTGCCGTCGTCGAAGGAGAAGCTGACCTCGACGCCCGTCGACGCTTCGGCGCTCTTCTGTTCGCCGCCCGCCTGGGTCGAGGACCCGGAACCCTGCTGGGCGGTGCTCTTCGCCGCGGCCGCCTTGGCGGGCGCGCTCGACGGGAGGACGTTCGTCACCCCCGCGGCCCAGCCGATGCCGTTCGCATCCACGTAGATCGAGGAGATCTCGTTGAGTGCCGAGTCGTAGAGCGCGTGCGAGCTGCCGCTGGCCGCGACCTCGTAGATGCGTCCCTGGCCGGAGCCGCCCGCCAGGATCGTGTCCTTGCGCGCGGCGACCGAGCGGATGTGTGTCTCGGTGGAGTCGAAGACGACCTTCCCTTCCCCTTGCGGCGTCACGCGGAAGAGCTTTCCATCGACGCCGGTGGCGACGGCGAGATCGCCGTTCGGGAGGAACTCGAGGTCCCAGATGTAGGCGGACTTCGGATCGAAGAAGACGGTCTGCGCGCCGCTCTCCGGATTCACGCGATAGATCTTGCCGCTCGGCGAGCTCGCCACGTACAGCGAGTCACCGCGGAACTCGACGGCGTAGATCTCCGGCTCCGGGGCGGTGAACAGCACCTTCAGGTCGGTGCCGCGCAGGCGGTAGATCTTCCCCTCGTTGCCGGTGCCGAAGAAGCGGTCGCCGTTCGGCGCCGACGTCTGCGAGAGGACGAACGGATCGGTGAAGGTGGCGAGCTTGCGGACCGCCGGTGCGGGGCGGAGCTCGCCGCGCGACGTGACGGCGAAGCCGGTGATCTCACCCTGCAGGAACTCGTCGGCGGAACGGATCCGCCAGAACTGCGGAGCCACGGCGAACGCATTCGTCGCCAGCAGCAGCACTGAAGTAATGAGCAGCAAACGGCGCATTCAGTTTCCTTGTAAGTTGGCGGTAGGCAGTTGGCGGTTGGCGGTCGGCACGACGGCACCCTACTGCCAACGGCCAACTGCCTACCGCCAACTCTTCGTTACAGTGCGGGACGGACGTTGATGTCGATCTTCAGCGCGCCGTCGACGATGTAGCCGAGCGGCTTGGCCTGATGACCGGTGGCGTAGTACTTCACCGACGCCTGAGCCGCGTTCGACGTATCGGCGCTGACGACCGCGCGCATCGACGGCGGCAGGTTCGGCAGATAGACGCCGGACGTGACCGCCCCCTCACCGTTCGAGTAGAGGCCGACCGTCAGGTCGGTCGACGGGCGGAGACGGTGCAGGACTTCGACGACCTGCCCGAGCGTGCGCGGATCGGGCGGCACGAGCATGAAGTCGACGGCGTTCATCATCGAGCCGCTGCCGACGAGAAGATAGGCATTGCCGGACGGCTGATCGTCCGGGATCTTCACTTCGAACGTCTCGACGAACGACTCGCCGCGGAACGGCTTCACGACCGTGCGCACCTTGACGGTGTCGCCCGGGACGATGCGGCCGTTCTCGGGGGTGATGAGCGACGCTTCGAGGAGCCTCGCGGTGCGGAGATCGTCTTCATGACGGATGCGCACCTTCACGCTCTCGAGCTCCGCGTCCTGGAACTCGTTGGAGATGAGATAGCCGGCGATGACGGCGAGGTACTGCGGGATGGCCTGGCGTGCCTGCGCACCGGCCCAGCCGTCGCGGAGGAAGATCGGCTCCTTGATGCCCTTGAGCCGGAGCTCCGACTCGAGCAGCACTGTCCGCTCGCCGGCGGCGCGCTGCGAGCCGGAGATGACGGTGTCGGCGGCCATCGCCAGGATGAGCGGCGAGAGCTGCGCGTGCTTGACGACGCTGACGTTGTACTTCTTCGACGGGCCCGCCCCTTCGACCGTCAGCTCGACCGGGATCATGTCGGCCTTCTCGCCGAGGACGCCCATGATGCCGGCGCCGCGGTCCTGATGGAACGCGCCGACGATCTGGCCGCTGTTGGAGAACTTGAAGGAGCTGGCCACGCTCGGCAGGACCGTTACGACCTCCGACTTCGCCATCGGGAAGCGCACTTCGCCCATGTCGAGGAAGGGGTGGCCGAAGGCGTAGATGCTGTTGCCGTCGACGTAGCTCACGGTACCGCTCGCCGCGACGTTGAAGTCACCATTGAGGAGCACGGCACCGATCGGGTCGCCCGGCGTGAAATGCCCGGCGGCCGTTCCGCTCGTGCCTGAGCCGGTCGCGGCGGTGGCGCTGCTGCCGCTCGGCGCGGCGATGAAGCCCATGTCGCCGAGGTAGGGCGAGAAGCGGGTGATGGTCTCGGCGGCGAAGGAGGAGAGCGAAAGCGGCAGGGCGATGCGCTGCGCGCCGGCGACGGAGGCCGCCGACTTCGTGCTGAAGTCGCTCATCATCTTCTTGAAGAGGTCGTCGGTAGAGCTCTTCGAGAGCGCCGTCAAGAGCTCGGTGCCGGTGAAGCGCGGCGTGGCCGAGGCCACGGTGGCACCGCCGCCGCCGCGGGCGTTCTTCGACGCGATCTTGAGCATCTCGTCGATCGGCGTGATGCCGGCCACCGGCTCCTTGGCGAACTGCCAGGCGTACGCGAGCGCGCCGATGCATTTGCCGTCGAGGAAGACGGGCGAGCCCGACATGCCGGCGATGATGCCGGCGCGGCGTACGACCGGATGGTCGACCCTGGCCAGGATCAGGTTCTGATCGGGGCCGATGTTGTTGAGCACGCCGAGAATCTCGACGTCGAACTTCTCGATCGTCGTCCCTTCGAAGACCGTCAGGCCGTAGCCCTTCATCCCCTTCTGAACTTCCGCCAGGGGCATGTTCGCGGCCGACGCGGCCGATGTCACAAACAGCACAAATGCAATTGTGAGTAGAGATAAGCGGCTGATTGTCGGGTGCACGGTGTGGACAACGCGATGAGGCATGCTGTCATTTCGTGGGGCGTGCCAAACGGTTGTTGGTTATTGGTTGTTGGTTTTTGGTGACGGGCGGGCGATGAGAACGATGGGACCTATGGGACAGATGGGACCGATAGGTAGATGAAGGGCGTGGGTAGATGCGCGGGCATCACCGCGGAGCTCGACCGGCCACTACTCGTAGCGCAGCGCTTCGATCGGGTCGAGCTTCGACGCTTTCGCGGCGGGGTAGATCCCGAAGATCACGCCGAGGGTGGCGCAGAACGTCACGGCGATGACCACAGCCCAGATCGGCGTGTAGACCGGAGGGAAGTCGAACCAGCGGGAGATGATGAGACGGGCGATGGTCGCCATGAGAAAGCCACCCAGCACCCCGACCGCCCCGCCGAGCCCGGAGAGGGCGATGGCCTCGATGAGGAACTGCACCAGGATGTCGCGTCGGCGGGCGCCCATCGACTTGCGGATGCCGATCTCGCGCGTCCGCTCCGTCACGGACACCAGCATGATGTTCATGATGCCGATGCCGCCCACGACGAGGGCAATCCCGACGAAGCCGGCCATGGCCGCCGAGATCGAGCCCAGAATCGTGGAGAAGAGCTTCAGCAGTTCTTCCTGCGTCGAGATCTGAAAGTCGTCCTTCTCCCCTTCCGGGATGCGGTGGCGGGCGCGGAGAATCTGCGTCACCTGGTCCTTGGCCAGATCGACGTCTTCGCGCGAGCGGACCTGCAGCGCCAGCGGCAGATGCTTCATCCGCTCGACGCCATACATCAGGCGCGCTGTCGAGAACGGGATGATCACGATGTCGTCCTGATTGCCGCCGAGCGAGGCGCCGCGCCGCTCCATGACTCCGATGACGGTGAAGGAGTTGCCGTCGACCTGAATCAGCTTGCCGATCGGGTCCGTGAGGTCGAGCTTGCGCATCACCTCTTCGCCGATCACCACCACCCGCTTCGTCTGCTCTTCGTCGATGGTGGTGAAAAACCGCCCATGCTCGACCCAGTGATTCACGACTTCCTGATAGCCCTGGCTCACGGCGGAGAGCTGCGTGGTGTGGCGGATATCGCCGAGCTTCAGCTCCGCCTGATCGAAGAAGATGGGCGTCACCTCGCGAATGGCGCTGGCGCCGCGGCGGATGGCCAAGCCGTCTTCCCACGTCAGTTCCGGAATCTTCTGGATGAACGGATTGCGCTGCACGCCGAGGTCGGGGATGACGCGGATGAAGGTCGAGCCGATGCTCTCGAGATCGTTCGAGATCTTGTGCTGCAGCCCCTGCACGATCGAGACGACGGCGATGACCGAGGCCACGCCCACCATGACCCCGAGCACCGTCAGGACCGACCGCATCTTGTTCGCCAGGATGGCGCGCAGGGCGATTTTGAGGTTCTCGAAGAACATGGCTTTGGGCAGGGCTCAGGGCTCAGGGCCTGGGGCTCAGTGGGTTCTCTGGGCCGTGGGCCCTGTGCTCCGGTCCCTAAACAACAATCTTCCCGTCGCGAATGTAAATCACCCGCTTCGCTTCCTGGGCCACGTCGTCTTCGTGCGTGACCATGATGATGCTGTTGCCGCGGCTGTGGAGATCGCGGAAGAGGTCGAGAATTTCGCGGCCGGTCTGGGAATCGAGGTTGCCGGTCGGCTCGTCGGCCAGGAGGAGCGACGGCTTGTTCACCAGCGCGCGGGCGATGGCTACGCGCTGGCGCTGGCCGCCCGAGAGCTCGTTCGGCTGGTGGTTCATGCGGTCCTTCAGACCCACATTCGCCAGCGCTTCCTCGGCCATCTCACGGCGCTGGGCGCGCGGGATCTTGGCGTAGATCAGCGGGAGCTCGACATTCTGCAGGGCCGTCGTACGGGAGAGCAGGTTGAACGTCTGGAAGACGAAGCCGATCTTCTTGTTGCGCACGGCCGCGAGCTGGTCCTCGTTCATCTGCTCGACCGGCAGGCCGTCCAGGAGATACGCACCCGAGCTCGGCGTGTCGAGGCAGCCGATCACGTTCATCAGCGTCGACTTGCCCGAGCCCGACGGTCCCATGATCGCCACGTACTCGCCCGGCTCGATCGTCAGGTTCACGCCGCGCAGCGCGTAGATCTCCTGCGGTCCGAGCTGGTACACGCGCGTCAGCTCGCGCATCTCGATCAGGTGTTCGTATCCGGTATCCGGTAGAGCGCTCATTGGTCTTCCTTGGCGTCGTCGTCTTTCGGCTTCGCCTTTTCTTCCTTCGTGATCTGAATCGCCTCGCCGTCTTTCAGCGTCTTGAGCAGCCGGAAGGGGCCGGTGATGACCGGGTCGCCCGCCTTCAGCCCGCTCGTGATCGCCACGTGCGTGGCGTCGCTGATGCCGGTCTTCACTTCCACCCGTTTCGTCTTGCCGTCGCGGGCGACGAAGACCACTTTCTTCTTCGGCGCGTCGTCATCGTCTTCATCGTCCGACTGCTCGACGACCGACTGGATCGGTACCGCGATCTGGCCCGCCGTATTCGTAACGATGGAGACCTGCGACGTCATCCCCGGCCGCAGACGGTCGTCTGGATCGTCGATCGCCACTTTCACTACGAAGTAACGTACTCCGGTGCCTCCGGTTGCACGAATCGCGGCGGAACTGCCGATTTCGACGACGCGGCCGTGATATTCGCGGTCGTTGACGGCGTCGACTTTGATCGTGCCGGGCTGGCCGACGCGGATGGCGACGACTTCCGTCTCCCCGACTTCCGCCTCGACGAGGATCTGCGAGAGGTCGGCGATCACGGCGATGACGGACGCCGGATTGTTCATCGTGCCGGTCACGACGACTTCCCCCTCGTTCGCATTCTTCTGCACGACCTTCCCATCGATGGGTGAGACGATCGTGGTGCGCGAGAGGTCTTCGTTGGCCTGCGTGAGCATGGCCGTGCCCTGGGTGACTCCCTGCAGTGCCGACTCGTAACCAGCGCGGGCGGTGTCGAGCTCGAGCCGCGTCCGTTCGAGCAGCTCCTGCGTCTGGATGCCCTGCGTCTGCAGGCTCTGCGCGCGCCGGTACGACAGCTCGGCCGTGCCGAGGGCGGCTTTCGCCCGCTGCACTTCGATGCGCCGGTTGGCCAGCTCGGACTGGAGACGGTCCCGCTGGGCGATGTAGATCGACTTCTCGAGGTCGACGAGCTTCTGGCCGCGCTTCACGGTCTGCCCTTCCTCGAAGTAGATCCGCTCGATCTTGCCGACGATGTGCGCGCCGATGTTGACCTTCACCTTCGGATCGATCTCGCCCGACGCGGTGACGACGGCCTCGAGCTTCCGCTGCGCGGCCGGCTCGACGTAGACCTTCTTTCCTTTGGGGCCACCGGCGCGAACGCTGGCGAAGACGATCACGGCGACGACCAGCAGGACGCCGCCGATGATCAGGAGTTTCTTCACGACGAAGCCGCCTTGTTGCCGAGGGCCTGCATCGCCGCGCCGGCGAGCTTGAACAGGACCGTGACGACGTAGAGCGAGACGACGATGACCGCCGCTTTCGTCCTGGACAATCCGGAGACGAAGGCGAAGCCGATCACCATCAGCACGATCGTCCAGATGTTGAAGAGCTCGATCGACGAGAGCAGCGCGAACGCGATCGCGTTCTCCTTCATGTCGACCAGCGCCCCCGGATGCGACATCAGGATCGTCGGCATGGTCTCCGGATTGACCGGCTCACCGCGGGCAAGGATGATCGTCACCATCGCCAGGCTCTTGATGATCTGCGGTACCCACGTATAGAGAGTGACGGAGAAGTACTGCTTGAAGTTGCCTTCACCGCCGAACGCGCGGAAGAGTCCGAGGAAGATGGCGGCGATGATGGCGAGCACGCCGATGCCGATGATCGGCGACGCCCAGGCCATGACTTTCGCGAAGCCGGCGGCGAAGGTGACATTGCGGTCGACGTCGGCTTCGCTCATCTTCCCCTGCGACTGCTTCTGAAACGTCTCACGAAGCATGGTCTCGAAGTCCATCTTCGGGACGATGATCGCGGTCGTCACGATGGTGACGATGACGATCAGCAGCAGCGGCGCGAGGATGTTCGGACGGCGGGCGATGTCCGCGAGCGTCTCGATGGGGGAAAACAACACCCCCACGAGACGCTGCATGCTGCTGACGGGACGTGTATCTACCGGGGCTCCGCCCGGCGTGTAGGCCGGCGGCGGAACCTGGGGCGGCTCATTTGGGCTGTTGGTCATTGTTCTGTTCCTTCGAGTGAACCCGGCTACCGTAGTTCAGCCAATTGTACCGGTCGAGGAAGGAGAACATGCGGGGCTCGGCCGGAACTTCGGGCTCGTCCACGGTGATGTTGCGGACATCGAGGATGTCGCCGACGGCGCGGTGATAGTTCGCGAGGTTCTGGGCGTAGAGGACGGTGGCCTGCAGTTCGCGGACGCGGGCGTCGGAGAGTTGCTGCTGAATCTCGAGGACCTGAAAGTTCGTGGTCATGCCGTTTTCGTAGCGGCGGCGCTCGGCCTCGAGGTTCTGCTCGGCGGCTTCACGCGCCGCACGGGTGGCCTGGATGGAACGGGCGGCCGTTTCGACGGCGCGGGCGGCGTTGCGCACATCGACGCGGATGTTCTGGCGGAGCTGCTCTTCCGACACGTGCGAGCGCTCGAGGTCGAGCTCCGAGCGGCGCGCTTCGGCGCGGGCAGCGACGTTGAAGATCGGGACCGCCAGGTTCACGCCGATGTTCCACGACGGAAAGTCGTTGCGGAAGATCTGCTCGAGCCCCTGGAAGTAGCTGGTGGACCGCAGGACCTCGGTGGTCGGGCGGCCGGTGTCCGGGTCGATGTCATAGACACGCCCCGCCGTGCCGGCGGTGTTGTACCCCAGAAAGAGGTCGACGACCGGGAGGGTCTGGTTGCGGGCGTAGAGGCTCTGGACGCGCAGGTTCTCGGTGGCGAGATCGAGCTGCCGCAGTTCGGGACGGAGCTCGAAGGCGCGGGCCACCGCGGCGTCGAGGGAGATGGTGGTGGGCGTGTACGACACGTCCTCCGTCGGGACGATCGGGCGGTCCCACTCCGTGGGCGCGAGGTTCAGGAGCTGGCGGAGACGGTCTTCCGCGTCGCGCACGTTGGCGACGGCGAGGATGAGCTGCTCTTCGCTCGTGGCGATCGTGACGCGCGGCTGGAGGATGTCGAGCGGCGCGGAGGCGCCGACGTCGATGCGGATCTGGGTGATGCGGGCCTGGTCGCGCGCCAGGAAGAGCGATTCCTTGACGACGTTGACCGCGCGGCGCGCATAGATCAACTGCAGGTAGGCCTGCTCGACCGAGACGGCGGTGTCCATGATCGCCACGCGGAAGGCCTCGCGGCTGATGCCGAGGTTGTTCCGCGCGATCGTGATGCCGCGGCGGGTGATGTCCATCCCGAAGTCGCGGAGGAGCGGCTGCGTGATGGAGGCGCCGAGCGAGCTCGAATACGACGGGTTGACGAACTGCACGCCGCCGCCCTGGTCCGTCCGGTCGTTATCGAAGCGGATGTCGTAATTGGCGCCCGTCGGCAGGTTGCCGGCGAGACCGAAATTGAACAGCGTCTGCTCGGTCGACTCGGCCTGAAAGGACGAAATGCTCGGGCTCTGGGAGCTCGACTGGCGGATGGTGCCGGTCGCCAGCGGGTCGAAGATACCGTACGACCCGCGCAGGTTTTCACCCGACATCCGGAAGTCGTAGGTCTCGAGGCGGATGCCCAGGTTGTTTTCGAGCGAGGTGCGGATCGCCTCGTCGAGCGAGAGACGAAGCGCCCGCGGATCGTTGACATCCTGATCCGTCTCGGCGGTGACCGCCTCCGCCTGCCGCTGAGTCGTGGCCGGCGCCGTGGCCGTCGTCGTGGTGGTCTGCGCCGTGAGCGCCGTCGCTGCGAAGAGCGACAAGGTAATCAACTGCAACCGTCGAACTGCGGTCATGCAAATCCTCCCAAACAAGCCTCTTCTACGAAACCACCGTAGTTGAGTTTCGCGAATGCGGATTCTATGACGTGCCGGGAGGGTCACGGTTAGTGGGTTTGGGGGTCCGTTGCCCGTTGTCCGTTTTCGGGGCCGCAGCAGCGACGGCGCTGCAAGTCACTCTACGACGAGTAGCTTGCCCGGAGTCACGTCGCGCAGGCGCTCGAGCAGGCGGGGTACGAGCGGCTCGATATCCACGAAGTCGTTGCTCCGCGGCCGGAGCAACACGAAGCCGATGCGATAGGCGCCGAGGTTCTGCTGGTGCTGGATGCTCTTGTCCGTGGTCACGAAGAGGTCGAACTTCCCGTCGATCTGCCGGAGAAGCTGACCTTTTTCAGCCCGGCGAAGCCCGCTTCCGGAACCGTCAGCACCAGTTGGTGCCCTCGGAGGCTCCGCTTCAGACGGCGCGGAACGCACTCATCGAGCAGAATGCGCAACCAGCAGGTCCTTCGCCTGTTCCAAACGCGCGTCCCGACGAATACCGGCGTTCCACCGAGAATCTCAGGGTCGGAGTGGATGACTCGCTCGTCCGGGGCCATGCTGGCCATGATAACTGGGACGAATGCCCTCTCGGAGTGCGGTGGCGAAAAGGAGGTGTCTCAAAACGGCGCCTGCGGGCGCGGACAGACAGGAGTGTCTGTCCCACATTCAGATTCCGCCGAATATCGGGCACCCGCGGGCACGCTGGCATTCAATGTGGGACAGACACTCT
>DASWMP010000244.1:0-11732 GCA_036399695.1 Thermoanaerobaculia bacterium
TAGAAGAGCGGTGGCGTTCGCCACCGCACTCCGAGATTGCTGCGCGCCCCATCGCGTAAACTTCCGGGCGATGAAACGCGCCTTCCTTGCCCTTCTGCTCATCTGCGCCATCGACCTGCAGGCCGCCTCGCGCGAGCCTGTCCGCGCAAAGCACGTCATGGTGGCGTCCACCTCCGAGCTCGCCTCACGCATCGGGGCAGACGTGATGAAGAAGGGGGGCAACGCGGTCGATGCCGCGGTGGCCGTGGCGCTGGCTCTCGCCGTCACCTGGCCGAGCGCGGGCAACCTCGGCGGCGGCGGTTTCCTGGTGCTGCGCAAGGCGGACGGCACGGCGGAAGTGATCGACTACCGCGAGCGCGCCCCGCTCGCCGCGACGCGCACGATGTACCTCGACGCGCAGGGCAACGTCATCAAAGGGTCGTCGACCGAAGGCTACAAAGCGGTGGGCGTCCCCGGCACGGTGGCCGGGCTGATGCTCGCGCACAAACGCCACGGGAAGCTGAAATGGGCCGAGCTCGTCGAGCCGGCACGTGCGCTCGCCGCGGACGGCTTCGAGGTCACGTATCACCTCTCCCGCAGTCTGCGCCTCAAGTCGACGCAGGAGAAGATGGCCGCCTTCGCGGAAAGCCGGCGCATCTTCCAGCGCGACGGCAAGTTCTACGAGCTGGGCGAGCGCTTCGTGCAGCCGGAGCTCGCCACCACGCTGGCGCGCATCAAAGCCAACCCTCGCGACTTTTACGAAGGGGAGACAGCGCGCCTCATCGTCAAAGACATGCAGGCGAACGGCGGCATCCTCACACTCGAAGACCTGCGCACCTACGAACCGACGGTCCGCAAGCCGCTGCGCACCACGTACCGCGGCTACGAGATCCTGACGATGCCTCCCCCGTCGTCGGGCGGCATCGCCCTCATCGAGATGCTCAACATCCTCGAAGCGTATGACCTGAAGGGGATGGGCTGGCACTCGTCGCAGTACCTCCACACGCTGATCGAGACGATGCGCCGTGCCTTCGCCGACCGCGCCCAGCACCTCGGCGACGCCGATTTCGTGAAGGTGCCGCTGGCCGGCCTGGCCTCGAAGGCGTACGCCGCCGAGCGGCGGAAGACGATCGACCTCACGCGCGCCTCCACCTCACAGAGGGTCGGCGCGGCCAATCCTCTTCCTTACGAATCGCCCGACACGACGCACTTTACGATCGTCGACAGCGAGGGGAACGTCGTCAGCAACACCTACACGCTCAACGACAGCTACGGCGCCGGCGTCACGGCGCGCGGTACCGGCGTGCTGCTCAACAACGAGATGGACGACTTCACCTCGAAGCCGGGCGTACCAAACGACTACGGCCTGCTGCAGGGGGAAGCGAACGCCATCCAGCCGAAGAAGCGGCCCCTGTCCTCCATGACGCCGACGATCGTGACGAAAAACGGCAAGTTCGCCTTCGCCATCGGCAGCCCCGGCGGCCCGACGATCATCAACACCGTCCTGCAGGTCCTGCTCAACGTCATCGACTTCGACATGGACATCCAGCAGGCCATCGACAGCCCCCGAGTGCACCATCAGTGGATGCCGGACATGGTGTACTGGGAGGCGTTCGGCATCAACGCCGATACGCGCGCCGTGCTCGAGAAGATGGGCCACAAGTTCCGCCCCATCCCCGGCGCCAGCAAGGAGGAGCCGTCGGACATGGGCGACGCCCACGGGATTGCCGTCGATCCGGTGAACGGCATGCGGCTGGGCGCGAGCGATCCGCGTCTGGGAGGCGTGGCCGTGGGCTGGTGAAGCAGTTGGCAGTGGTCTAGTGCCTCTATGTGGGACAGGCACTCCTGTCTGTCCGGCTCCACGGTACACGGGACAGACAGGAGTGTCTGTCCCACATACTCCACTGCCAACCGCCTACTGCCAACCGCCAACTCCTCCTGACATACAATCCGCGGCCATGAAAGTCGACAAGAAAACCCTCACCGCGTGGGCCGCGGGCGAGCGCGACAAGTTCGAGAACACGCTGAAAGAGATCGTCGAGATCCCCTCGGTCTCGGCCGATCCGAACCGCAAGGGCGACATCCGCCGCTGCGCCGAGTACGGAGCGCAGCTCGTGCGCGACTTCGGCGGCCAGGCGGAGCTCATCGAGACCAACGGCTTCCCGCTCGTGCACGGCCGCTGGGACGCCGGCGAGGGCTACCCCACGGTCACGATCTACAACCATCTCGACGTGCAGCCGGCGTCGCGCGAGACCGAGCCGTGGAACAGCGACCCGTTCACCTTCACGAAGGACGGCGACCGCTACTTCGGCCGCGGCACGACGGATGACAAAGGTCCGGCCATGGCCGCGCTCTGGGGCATCAAAGCCGCGCGCGAAGCGGACCTCCCGGTCAACATCCGCGTGCTGTGGGAGCTCGAAGAAGAAGTCGGCTCCCCGAGCTTTGAGTCAGCAATCAAGGCTAACGCAAAGAAGCTGGCCACGGATCACGTCCTCGTCTCCGACACGATCTGGGTCTCGCGCAAACAGCCGGCCTGCCCGGCGGGCCTGCGCGGACTGCAGGGCTTCACGCTCACGCTGCAGACCGGCGAGACGGACCAGCACTCCGGCGTCACCGGCGGCGCCGCGCGCAATCCGCTCGGCGAGCTGATGCAGCTCGTCTCCGAGATGTACGACGCCCGCACCGGCAAGGTGAAGATGAAGGGCTTCTACGAGGACGTGCAGCAGCCGTCGCGCCGCGAGCTGCAGGAGTTCGCCGCCTCCGGCTTCACGATCAAAGGCTTCATGAAGGATCACCTCTTCCGCTCGATCCGCAGCGACGATCCGGTGGACGTGATGAAGCGCATCTGGGCACTCCCGACGTTCGAGGTGCACGGCCTCGTCGGCGGCTACACCGGCCCCGGCATCAAGACCGTCATCCCGCCGAAAGCGGAAGTGAAGATCTCCTGCCGCCTCGTGCCGAACCAGGACCCGCGCAAGATCCAGAAGATCGTCAAAGCCTTCGTCAAGGAGCGCAGCCCCGACGTGAAGGTGGAGATCGAGAATCAGATGTGGCCGTACAAGGCCCCGACCACCGGCCCGCTCGCCGAAGCGGTGAAGGACGCGATGAAGTTCGCCTTCGGCCGCGAGCCGGTCTTCGTCCGCGAAGGCGGCTCGATCGGCGCCGTCATCTCGATGGAGAAGATCCTCGGCCCCGTGATGTTCCTCGGCCTCTCACTCCCCGAGCACGGCTACCACGCCCCGAACGAAAACTTCGACTGGCAGCAGGCCAGCGGCGGCATGGTGGCGTTCGCGCGGTACTTCTCGAACGTGTCCGCGATGCGGTGAACCAGTTGGGCGGTTGGCAGTTGGCGGTTGGCAGTGGAAGCTGCGCGACCGATCTACTGCCAACCGCGAGCGCGCGCAGCGCGCGTACCGCCAACCGCGAGCGTGCGCAGCACGCGTACTGGCCTACGGCATCTCCCCCACATACTTCGCCCGCGGCCGGATGATCCCCTGATGCGCGTACTGCTCGATGGCATGCGCGATCCAGCCGATCGTGCGGCCCAGCGCGAACAACGCCAGCGGCGCACCGGGCGGCAGTTCCAGCACGCGCGCCAGGGCCACGAGCGCGTAATCGATCGTCGCCTTCTCGCCGCGCAGCTTCTCCCCTGCTTCCTCGAGCGCGTGTGCGAACTGCAGTTCTTTCGAGCGGGGGAAGGCACGGTCGAGCAGTTCGTACAGCACTTTCGCGCGCGGATCGCCGGCGGGATAGAGCGGATGACCGAAGCCTTCGATCGGCTCGCCGCGGCGGAGACGATCCGAGAGCGCTTTGCGCAGGTCGCGCGAGCGGCGTAGCTCGTTCATCAGCGCTTCGACGCGCACCGTCGCGCCGCCGTGCTTCGTTCCTTCGATCGCCGCCAGGCCGGCCAGCACGACGCCGTACGGATTCGCGCCGGCCGAGGCTACGCAGCGGGCGGTGAAGGAGGAGACGTTCAGCTCGTGATCGGCCGTGGCGATGAGCGCCGCGCGGATCAGCTCCGGCGCCGAACGGACGTCCGGGCACCAGGCGCGGGCCAGCGTCTCCTCGACCGTCGGTTCGAGCTCCTGCGTGTTCGCGAACACGCTGGTCAACAGGTTGACGATGCGCCAGCCGGTCTGCGCGACCGCTTTGGGTCGCAGGTCGAACGCCAGCGGATCGCGTGCGGCGACGAGCGGCAGGATCGACTGCGCGCGATTCATGAGCGGCAGATCCTCCGACGCGCCGCCGGAGATCACGTGCAGCGGCGTGTCGAAGATGTCGGCCTCGAAATCGCCCGTCCAGAGCAGCGCCGCCACCTCTTCGACGGAGCGCGTCCGCGCCAGCTCCGCCACTTCATGGCCGCGGTAGTAAACAGACCCGCCGGCGATGAGCGTCAGCGACGACTCCATGATCGGCATCCCCCACTGCAGCGCACGCTCCGCGGCCTTCTCCGGATTCCGCCGCTCTTCATTGCGGCTGCGCAGCCGCTCCACGTCTTCCCGCGAATACCGCCGCTCGCGCGGCTTTCCCGGCACCGGCTCGGACCGCATGTAGCCGCGGCTCACGTAGGCATACAGCGTGGCGCGGTTCACGTCCAGCAGGCGGGACGCTTCGCCGGCCGTGATCCAGTGCTGCTGCTTCGTTGTCCGTTGTCCGTTGTCCGTTTTCCGTGCGCCCATGTATTGATTGTACGATCAATATTGACAACATGGTACATCGAGCCTAGTTTTCGTCGTATGAGCACGGACAACGGAAAACGGACAACGGACAACGTCGTACACGCTGGACTCGAAGGAATCGTGGCCGCCGAAACGCGGCTGAGCATGGTCGACGGTGACGCGGGCGAGCTGATCATCGGCGGCTATGACGTCGCCGACCTCGCCGCGAAGGCGACGTTCGAGGAGACGGTGCTGCTTCTCTGGGACGGCGACCTGCCGGATGCCGAGACGCTCGCCCGCTTCCGCGGCGAGCTCGCCGCGCGGCGCGCGCTGCCCCCGGAGACACTGGAGCTGCTCGCTGCCTGCGCGCGCGAACAGGTCGACGGCATGGACGCGCTGCGCATCGCCGCCGGCACGCTCAGCCTGCGCAAGCCGCGCAACGAACGCGATGCCGCCATGCAGCTCGGCGCTACCTTCCCGACCATCGTCGCGTCGTACTGGCGCCTGCTGCACGGCCGCATGCCCATCGCCCCGGACGGGACGCTCGGACACGCCGCGAATTACCTCTACATGCTCACCGGCGAGGTGCCGCACGAGGAGCAGGTGCGCGGGATGGAGACGTACCTCAACACGGTTGTCGACCACGGCCTGAACGCGTCGACGTTCACGGCGCGGGTGATTGCCTCGACCCAGTCGGACCTCATCTCCGCCATCGTCGGCGCCGTCGGAGCCCTCAAGGGGCCGCTGCACGGCGGCGCGCCCGGACCGGCGCTGGACATGGTCTTCGAGATCGGCGAGCCCTCCCGCGCCGAGGAAGTGCTGCGCGCGAAGATCGCGGCCGGCGAACGGCTCATGGGCTTCGGCCATCGCGTCTACCGCGTGCGCGATCCCCGCGCGGACGTGCTCTCCGCCGCCGCCGAGCGGATGTTCACCCGCGCCGGCGACATGTCGCTCTACGAGCTGGCGCGCGCCGTCGAGCGCGAGGCCATCCGCCTGCTCGAAGAGCACAAGCCCGGACGCAAGCTGCAGACGAACGTGGAGTTCTACACCGCGCTTCTGCTGCACGGCCTGGGACTCGAGGTCCCGCTGTTCACCCCCACGTTCGCGGTGAGCCGCGTAGCCGGCTGGATTGCCCACTGTTTCGAGCAGCGGCAGAGCAAGCGCATCATCCGCCCCCAGAGCGTGTATGTGGGGGAGCGGCGGGTGCTGGCGGAATAGTTGGCGGTTGGCGGTTGGCGGTTGGCGGTTGGCGGTGGATACCCGGACCGCACAACTGCCAACTGCCCACTGCCAACCGCCAACAGAGCGCACTGACCACGCCCCCACGGTAAACTGCGCTTCATGCGCAAACTGCTCGTCCTGCTCTGCTTCGTGGCCACCACCGCCTTTGCCGCCGATGAAGTGATTGCCCTTCGTGCGGCGCGCCTCATCGATGGCACCGGCGCGGCGCCGGTGCAGAACGGTGTGGTCATCGTCACCGGGAACCGCATCACGGCCGCGGGCGCGAACCTCACGATCCCGCGCGGCGCGCGGGTCATCGATCTCGGGGACGCCACACTGCTGCCGGGCATCATCGACGCCCATACGCATCTCTTCGGCCGCGAGCTCGGCGAGCCTGGCTGGAACGAATCATCCGTGCGCGACTACCCGGCCTACGGCGCGATCCGTGGCGTGGCCAACGCGCAGAAGACGCTGCGCGCCGGGATCACCACGGTCCGCAACGTCGGCACCAGCGATTTCAACGACGTGGCCCTCCGCACGGCCATCGATGAAGGCCACGTCGAAGGCCCGCGCATCCAGGCGGCCGGCTACAGCCTCGGCATCACGGGCGGACACTGCGACGACAACGGCTACCGGCCGGGCGTGCTCGACGCCGGCGTCCGCGAAGGGATCGCCAATGGCCCGGAGGACGTCCGCGCCGCGGTGCGCTACATGATCAAGTACGGCGCCGACGTCATCAAGACGTGCGCGACCGGCGGCGTGCTGTCCGAGGGGGATGCCGTCGGCGCGCCGCAATACGACTTCGACGAGCTCAAGGCGATGGTCGACGAAGCGCACAAGCACGAGCGCAAAGTCGCCGCCCACGCGCACGGCACCGAAGGGATCAAGATCGCCGTCCGCGCCGGCGTCGCCTCCATCGAGCACGGCTCCTTCCTCGACGTCGAGGGCGCCAGGCTGATGGCCGAGCGGGGCACGTTCCTCGTCCCCACCCTCTCGGCGCTCGAGCGCGTCGAGCAGGCGGCGAAATCGAACGTCCTCACCGGCCTGCGCAAAGAGAAGGCGCTCGCCGCGGCCGCCGCCGGACGCAACGCCCTGAAGATCGCCATCGCCAACCGCGTCCCGGTGGCCATGGGGACGGATGCCGGCGTCGGTCCGCATGGGGCCAACATGCGCGAGTTGCTGCTCATGGTCGAATGGGGCGGCATGCGCCCGCTCGACGCCATCACCGCCTCCACGATGGGCGGCGCCCGTCTCCTCGGCTGGGACAAACGCGTTGGCTCGCTCGAGGCCGGCAAACTCGCCGACGTCATCGCCGTCAGCGGCGACCCCTCAAAAGACATCCACCGCGTCGAGCAGGTCACGTTCGTCATGAAGGACGGCAAGATCGTCGTGGGCGGCAGGTAGAAGTCGTCGAAACCCGCGCGCATCCGCCTCGTACCTCCAATCGGGAGGCACTCATGTTCGAGCTTTTTGGATTGCTGGTGCTGCTGGCCGTGGGCGTTGCAATCTTTGCCGTGGCCGCGCTCGCGGTGAAGGCATTCGTCAAGCTGGTGCTGCTGCCGGTGGCGCTTGTCGTGGTGGCGCTGAAGGCCGTCGGAGCCATCGTCGCGGTCGTCGTGACCGTCACGCTGATCGTCCCGGTCGTCCTTGCCCTGCTCGTGCCGCTGCTCGTCGTTGCGGCCGGATTGGCGCTCGTGGCACTGCCGTTCGCCCTCATCGGAATGGCGGTCTAATCGGGGACGAGAACCGGGGCGGCAGTGATCTTGCTGCGCTCTCAGCCGTGACTCAAAAGAAGCGTGCCCTTGTGGTGGATGACGACGACCCGATCCGGACCATGCTTGCGAAAGTGGTCGAGCGGCAGGATTTGCAGGTCGACACGGCCCGCGACGGGGAGGAAGCCATCCAGCGTCTCGACGAGGACGGCTACTCCGTCATCCTCCTCGACATGATGATGCCACGCGTCGACGGTTACGGGGTGCTCCAGCACATGAAGCAGTTCCACCCCGAGAAGCTCGCCTGCACGATCATCGCCTCGGCCGTCCCCGAGAGCGAGATCCTTCGCCGTTTCGAGATGCCGGTCTTCCGCGTGCACGCCAAGCCCTTCGACATGGCCCAGCTCATCGCCGATATCCAGACGTGTGTGCGTTAGGGATCGGGGCCCTGGGCCCTGGGCCCAGCGGGTCTCGGACGCAAGGTTCGGGGGACCGTGACACCCGGTGCGGCGGCCCCAAAGACCCCGCGCCTGAGACCGACTGAGCCCCGAGCCTCAACGGCGTTAACTTTAGATGTGGGACAGACACTCTTGTCTGTCCCGTGCACCCGAACGGCCGCTTGTCTGGAGGAATGGACCTCGGGGTGGGCCCGACAGACAGGAGTGTCTCTCCCACATGAGGACCCCTAGGCCCTGTTCGCAAGGTTCGAAGGACGGCGCCACTCGGCGAAGCTGCCCCCCAGACCCCGCGCCTGAGACCGACTGAGCCCCGAGCCCTGGGCCCTAGGCCCTGGGCGCTAGGCCCTCTGAGAATACTGCCTCTCGTAATACGCCTTGTACTCCGCGCTGCGCTCCTTGATGGCGCGCCACCATGGCTCGTTGTCCACGTACCAGCGCACCGTGCGCTCGAGGGCGGCGTCGAAATCCGTATCGCACTTGAAGCCCATCTGCTCGAGCTTCGTCATCTCGATCGAGTAGCGGCGATCGTGGCCCTGGCGGTCGGCCACCCGCTTGATCAGCGATTCCGGCTTGCCGAGGATTTCGAGGATGCGGTGCGTGATCTCGCGGTTCTCCCGCTCGTTGCCGCCGCCGATGTTGTACGTCTCCCCGTTCGTGCCGTGCTCGATGGCGAAATCGATGGCCCGGCAGTGATCGTCCACGAAGAGCCAGTCGCGCACATTCCGGCCGTCGCCGTAGAGCGGCAGCGGCAGATCGTCGATGGCGTTCGTGACGAAGAGCGGGATCAGCTTCTCCGGGTACTGAAACGGCCCGAAGTTGTTCGAGGCGCGGGTGATGATCACCGGCATCCCGTACGTCTGCGAGTAAGCGTAGGCCATCCGGTCGCCGCCCGCTTTCGAGGCCGAGTAGGGATTGCGCGGGTTCAGCGGATCCGTCTCCTTGAACGAGCCTTCGTCGATCGAGCCGTAGACCTCGTCCGTCGAGATCTGGACGAAGCGCTTCAGGTTCGGCGCGTGCTTGCGCGCTTCCTCGAGGAGCACGAGAACGCCGTGGACGTCCGTCTCGATGAACGTGCCGGCCTCCATCAGCGAGCGGTCCACGTGCGTCTCCGCGGCAAAGTTCACCACCACATCGACGCCGCTGCCGTCCACGCCGCGATAGGCCTCCGCCACGTCCTCAGCCTTGGCGATGTCGCCCTGCAGGAAGCGGTAGTTCGGCTGCCCCTCGAACTCCGCCAGGTTCTCGCGGATGCCGGCGTACGTCAGCTTGTCGAGATTCACCACCTGCGCGTCCGCGCCGTATTTGGTGAAGAGGTGGCGAATGAAATTCGATCCGATGAACCCGGCGCCGCCGGTGACGAGATAGCGCATTTGTCGTGTTTTCCTTAGAAAAAGCGGCACGTTCTATCACGTGCCAGAGGTGAACTTCAACCCGACGATCGAGATCAGCAGCAGCACGAGGAAGACGATCCGCGCCGGCGTCACCGGTTCCTTGAACAGGAACACCCCCAGCACCGCCGCCCCGAACGCCCCGATCCCCACCCAGACCGCATAAGCCGTCCCGATCGGCAGCGTCCGCGCCGCATACGAAAGCAGAAACATACTCGCCGCAATCGCCGCCACCACGAGGATGGACGCGACCGGCTTGCGGAACCCATCCGTGTACTTGAGCCCCACAGCCCAGCAGACTTCGAGCAGACCAGCAATGATGAGAATGAGCCAGGACATGAGACCCACGTTATACGCGAGTCAGGGCACGGGTGTCCGGGGCGGACGGGGAACGTGCGGCTTCACTCCGCCGCCAGATCCTGAACCCGCCGACGCCCATTGATGACCGGCCCGCCGATGAACCACAGTGCGACGAGCCGGCGCTGGAGCGGTGAGGTATTCGGGCCCGACCCGTGCGCCAGGTGCGGATGAAAGATCACCGCATCGCCCGGATCGAGCGGTATGAGCGTTCGACGGCTCTCGTCGAACACGCCTGCATTCGTACCGGAGGTGTCGTAATCGAAGTTCACCGCCCCGCCCGCATGCGTACCGGACAGGACCTCGAACCCGCCGTTCCCCTCGTCCGCCCGATCGAGCGCGATCACCAGGTTGGCCCCGCCGTATTTCGCGATCGCGTCCCGCTGCTGCCAGGCCACGAACGCCACGTCCTGGTGCCACGGAAACCCAGTGCCGACCCGCGGCGCCTTCAGGTTGAGCTGATCGACGATCCACCGCGGCGAGCTCACCCCGACCTCCTCGACGAGCTTCAGCACCCGCCGGTCGGTGCGCAAGAGACCCACCTCCCCACTCGCCGACGACGCAAACGTAATCTTCCGCAGCGCCCCCGGATGGATCGCCCCCTCCCCCCGTCGCCCACCCGCGGACTGGACCTGATACCGCGCCCCGTCGATCTCCGCATCCGCCACGAGGTGCGCCCCCTTCGCCGCCAGATCATCGCTCGCCACCCGAAGCGCTTCCACGTCCCGCCGCGCGAGGAAGCCCTCAACCAACGCCCACCCTTCCCGCTCAAAGTGCTCGCGAATCATCGATGCCCTACCGGCGCGCGCGCTGACTTCGCGCCGCGCGGAATGCCGTTGCCTGTCTCGCGGAGTGTCCACACCCGTGAGGGTGACCCTTCTGGTTTGCGCCTCCCGATCGGTATTGCGCGGGACGAGCGCGCCCTCATTCCGGAAGATCGGCGTAAAGCGTGGCGAGGTCGAGCTCCGGCCCGCAGGCGAGCTTCACGGTACCTTCGTGCGTCTCCGTGTACTCCCAGCCGCCGGCCGGCAGGCGCCGGAACCTTTCGATGCGCGGTTCCTGACTTACGAGGACATACTCCTGCAAGGATGGAATGCGCTGGTAGTGCATCCATTTGTTGCCGCGATCGCCTTTTTCCGTCGTGACCGACAGCACCTCGACGAGGAGAACCGGATTCGTGATGGTGGTGCGGGCCACATCCTCGGCGTCGTACACGATCTCTCCGCAAACCATGGAGACATCCGGATAGGTGGCGCGCCCGGTGGCGACGACGCGGATCCTCATGTCGGACTGAAACACAGTGCAACCCGAGGGACGCGCACCGCGCAAGGCGAACGCGACGTTCACCGCCAGGGCGCTGTGCCGCGCGGTTCCACCGGCCATCGCCAGGATCTCGCCCGTGTCGAATTCGTGCTTGATGTCGCTGTCGCGCTCGAGCGCGAGATACTCCGCGAACGAGTAGTCGTGATGCGATTGCGGAGAGACGGTCATCCGGGCACAGAATAACTCACCATGCGGCAGTCGTGTGCCCGAGGGATCAAACGATGACCTGCGGTCAACGCCTTCCTGTCCTGGCTGGCGACCGGCCGGAATGTCAGTGACTCGACGCAGAACCAGGCACTCGGCGCGCTGCTCTTCCTCTATCGACAGGAGTACGGGGTCAGAGCTTTCGCCGTCGCATCAAGAAGAACCCGGATCTACCTGCGGTGGCCCCGTACACGGAGAACGACAGCCGTCGTAGAGCGACGAAGGGCAGCAGCGCGGGAAGAAGCTCGGACGCCGACGGGTCACGCGAGCGAAGAAAGAAGCTGTGGCCCCAAAGGTTCTTCACGCCGGGAAGATGGGCGTAGACGTTCCGGTCGGCACCCTCGGAAGCATTTGGAAGCAGGCGGGGTTGAAAAAGGACTAGTGTCGCGTCACGCTTAAAAGCGTGGGTGATTTGCGAGCGCCGGTGGGCTG
>DASWMP010000245.1:0-7339 GCA_036399695.1 Thermoanaerobaculia bacterium
GTCCGGACGGACGTCGACGGTGACGCGCATCTCCACCTTCGACGGCGATCTGGATGTAGCGCACGCGCCGATGTCCGTCACGCTCTCGCTCGCGGACGAAGTGGACCTCTCCCGCGGCGACGCCATCTGCGCGCTCGACGACGCACCCGTGGCCGCGCAGCAGCTCGAAGCGACGCTGATCTGGTGCTCCGACACGCCGCTGCGCATCGACCGCTCGTACGTCGTGAAACACACGACCCGCACCACCCGCGCGAGCGTCCGCCGCGTGCTGCACGCGATCGACGTGGAGACGTCGTGCGCGGTGGTGCGCGACGAGGTCACGATCAACGAGATCGTGCGCGTGGAGCTCGAGACCTTCCGGCCACTCGTGGTGCGCCGCTACGAAGAGAGCCGCGCCGCCGGCAGTTTCATCCTCATCGACGCCGTTACCAACGAGACCGTGGCCGCGGGGCTGGTGGCCAGGGTGCTGGAGAACGAACATACGCGCTCCGCCGGCCGAGTGCTCACCGCCCGCACTGAAGCTGAAGCGCTGGAGCTGCACCGCGCATGGCTCGCGGAGGGCGCGCGGGTGGTGGTGGTGAAAGAGGCTCCGCAGGATGTGATTGATGGGCTGCTGGCTATGCAGTTCGTCGTGGTGATGGTTCGGGATTGAGGATTGAGGATTGAGAATTGAGGATTAAGGAAGGCGGAGCGGTTCCGGGTTTGGGCTTGGGCCGGCGGAGCGGAGCTTTCTCAATCCTCAATCCTCAATCCTCAATCCGGTGCGCTTGACACGCGCTGGTGCCGCCGCACTCCACAACTACGGAGCGCCGTGACCGTCCGCAAAGAATCCGCATGCAATTCGTAACTTGACTCTGCCTCAATCCGTCTTTACCGTAAAGGAACACTCAATGACTGCTCGCGCTCACCTCTCCGCCTTCGTCTGTTGTCCCGGCTACGGGTCGCATTCGCTTGCGGATGGGCGTCAGCACTAAGACACATCCATCGCACACTTGAATGAAGACCCGGCGGACTCCGCCGGGTCTTTTTGTTTTCCGGAGATCTTCATGAGCATCGTGGCCGTCCTGCGCATCACCCCGAGCTGTTGTCTTTGTCGCGGCGCGCCCGGCGTGTGTCTGCCGAGACTCCATCCCTGAATGACCAGTGATCGAGCCCCCAGCCCACCGCCGGATTGAACCGGCGGTGGGCTTTTTCATTTGCGGCCAAGGAACGAATCCAGTGATCCGAAAAACTCTACTGATCCTCATCGTCACATGCATCGGCGCAGGGGCACTGCAGGCGCAGGCACCGAAGAAGACCATCGAGCTGCTCAACGTCTCGTACGACCCGACGCGCGAGCTGTATCACCACGTCAACGCCGCCTTCGCTCGTCACTGGAAGGCCAAGACCGGCCAGACCGTCGTCGTCAAGCAGTCGCACGGCGGCTCGTCGAAGCAGGCCCGCGCCGTCATCGACGGCCTGCAGGCGGACGTCGTCACGCTCGCTCTCGCCTCGGACATCGACGCCCTCGCCTCCGCCGGCCTCCTCGCCCGCGACTGGCAGCGGCGCCTGCCGCACAACAGCACCCCCTACACGTCCACCATCGTCTTCCTCGTCCGCAAGGGCAACCCGAAGAAGATCCGCACGTGGGAGGACGTGGTCCGGCCGGGTGTCGTCGTCATCACGCCCAACCCCAAGACCTCCGGCGGCGCGCGCTGGACGTACCTCGCCGCCTACGGCTACGCGCTGGAGAAAAACAAAGGCAATGCCGCCGCGGCGCGCGCCTTCGTGGGCCGCCTCTACGGCAACGTCCCTGTGCTCGACTCCGGCGCCCGCGGCTCGACGACCACCTTCGCCGAGCGCGGTCTCGGCGACGTGCTGCTGGCGTGGGAGAACGAGGCGCATCTCGCAGTCGAGGAGCTGGGCAAGGGACGCTTCGACATCGTCGTCCCGCCGGTGAGCATCCTCGCCGAGCCGCCCGTCGCGGTCGTCGACAAAGTCGTGGCGCGGCGCGGCACCGGCACCGTGGCCAGGGCGTACCTCGAGTTCCTCTACTCCGCGGAAGCGCAGGCGCTCATCGCCCGCCACTCGTATCGCCCGCGCAGCGCGCCGACGGTGCTGCCGGCGGTGCGCCTCTTCACGATCGACCAGCGCTTCGGCGGCTGGGCCTCCGCGCAGAAGGCGCACTTTGCCGACGGCGCCTTCTTCGACCAGATCTTCGAGGCGGCCGGACGATGACCGCACGCGCGCGCCGCTCGGCCCTGCCCGGCTTCGGCCTCTCCACCGGCTACACGGTCCTGTACCTCGGCCTGCTGGTGCTGATCCCCCTCTCGACCGTGGTGGTCAACACGTTGACGACCGGCTGGCCCGCCTTCTGGGCCACCGTCTCGGCGCCGCGCGCGCTGGCCTCGTACCGCCTCACGTTCGGCGCGTCGTTCCTGGCGGCGCTCATCAACGGTGTGGCCGGCTTCCTCGTGGCCTGGGTGCTGGTGCGCTACCGCTTCCCGGGACGCCGCTTCATCGACTCGCTGATCGACCTGCCGTTCGCGCTGCCGACGGCCGTCGCCGGCATCACGCTGGCCACGCTCCTCGGGCCGCGCGGCTGGATCGGCGCGGCGCTGGCGAGCGTCGGTATCACGGCGGCCTTCTCGCCGTTCGGCATCGTCGTGGCCCTCACGTTCGTCGGGCTGCCGTTCGCCGTGCGCACCGTGCAGCCTGTCCTCGAAGAACTGGCCGTTGAATTCGAAGAGGCCGCGGCCACACTCGGCGCCTCAGCGTGGCAGACGTTCCGCCGCGTCATCTTCCCGCACGTCCTGCCCGCCGCCATCACCGGGCTGGCGCTGGCGTTCGCCCGCTCGGTCGGCGAGTACGGCTCCGTGATCTTCATCGCCGGCAACATGCCGATGAAGACGGAGATCACGCCGCTCCTCATCGTGACGAAGCTCGAGCAATTCGACTACGCCGGCGCGAATGCCCTCGCCTTCGTGATGCTGGCCGTCTCCTTCGCTCTCCTCCTCGGCATCAACGGCCTGCAACGCTGGAGCGCGCGATGAGCGGCACCGTGCTCGAGCTCTACCCCGCCCGCACCGCCACGGCCGGCGCGCCGCGGTTCGTGCGGTTCGTGCTGATCGCCGCCGCCCTCGCATTCGTGCTGCTGCTCGTCATCGCGCCGCTGTCGATCGTCTTCATGGAGGCCTTCCGCAAAGGCGCCTCGCTCTACACCGCCTCCATCGTCGATCCCGATGCGCTCGCGGCCATCCGCCTGACGCTCGTCACCGCCGCCATCGCCGTGCCGCTCAACACCCTCTTCGGACTGGCCGCGGCCTGGGCGATCACGCGGTTCGACTTCCGCGGCAAAAGCGTGCTCCTCACGCTGATCGACCTGCCGTTCGCCGTCTCCCCTGTCATCGCCGGCCTGCTGTTCATCCAGCTCTTCGGCGCACGCGGCGCGCTCGGCGGGTGGCTGCAGGACCACGGCCTGCAGGTCGTCTTCGGCCCCGCCGGGATCATCCTGGCGACGCTGTTCGTCACCTTCCCCTTCGTCGCGCGCGAGCTCATCGCCTTCATGGAGACGCAGGGCCGCGAGCAGGAAGAAGCGGCCGTCATCCTCGGCGCCAGCGGCTGGCAGACGTTCTTCCGCGTCACGCTGCCGAACATCAAGTGGGGGCTGCTGTACGGCGTGATCCTTTGCAACAGCCGGGCGATGGGAGAGTTCGGCGCCGTCTCCGTCGTCTCCGGCCACGTGCGCGGCGAGACCAACACCGTCCCGCTGCACATCGAAGTCCTCTACAACGAGTACCAGCTCACCGGCGCGTTCGCGGTCGCGTCGCTGCTCACGCTGCTGGCGCTCGTCACCCTCGCCGCGCGCCACCTGATCGAACGACGTACCCACCGAGGAGCAAGGTCATGAGCATTGAGGTCCTGCATGTCACCAAGAACTTCGGCGATTTCCGCGCGGTGGACAACGCCTCCTTCAGCGCACCCACCGGCGAGCTCGTCGCGCTCCTCGGGCCGTCCGGTTCGGGCAAGACGTCGCTGCTGCGGATCATCGCCGGGCTGGAGCTGCCGGATTCCGGCACCGTGCACTTCCACACGGACGACGTCACCTTCCGCGCCGTGCGCGAGCGCAACGTCGGCTTCGTCTTTCAGCACTACGCGCTCTTCCGCCACATGACCGTCTTCGAGAACGTGGCCTTCGGCCTGCGGGTGCGGCACGTGCCACGGCCGCAGGCCGACGCGCGTGTCCGCGAGCTGCTGCAGCTCGTGCAACTGCGCGGCTACGAGCAGCACTATCCGGCGCAGCTCTCCGGCGGGCAGCGCCAGCGCGTCGCCCTGGCCCGCGCACTCGCTCCCGAACCGAAGATGCTCCTGCTGGACGAGCCCTTCGGCTCGCTCGATGCCCGCGTGCGCAAGGAGCTGCGCGCCTGGCTACGCCGCCTCCACGACGAGATCCACACCACCAGCGTCTTCGTCACGCACGACCAGGACGAAGCGTTCGCGCTCGCGGACCGCGTGGTCGTCATCGACGGCGGACGCGTGCAGCAGACCGGCTCCCCGCGCGACATCCTCCACTCCCCTGCCAACGCCTTCGTGGCCGACTTCACCGGCACCGGCGGCCCCCGCGCCTCCTTCGATCTTCCAGTGGGATTCTGACCATGACGATCACGACTGCAGTCCCGGAAACCAAGGCCCAGAAGGTCGAGCGCCTCAAGCGGGAGAAGAACCCGTGGGAAGCGCTCGACGAGCTGCGCGCCTTCGCCCCGCTCGGCTTCGACAACATCCCGGCCGAGTGGCTCGGCACCTATCTCCGCTGGTGGGGCGTCTATACGCAGGGCGACGGTGCCGGCGTCCTCGGTGGCGTGAAAGGGGAAGGGCGCTCCGCGCCGTTCCTCATGGCGCGCATCCGGCTGACGAACGGCATCGTCAGCAGCCATCAGGTGCGCACCATCGCCCGCGTCGCCGCCGAGTACGCCCGCGGCACGGCCGACATCACGGTGCGGCAGAACATCCAGCTCCACTGGATCCGCATCGAGAACCTGCCGGACGTCCTCGACGCCCTCTGGAGCGCCGGCCTGACGACGATGGGCTCGTGCGGCGACGACACGCGCAACATCACCGGCTGCCCGCTGGCCGGCGTCGACGGCGACGAGCTGGTCGACGCCTCGCCGCTCGCGCTCGAAGCGACACAACAGCTCGTCGGCAATGCCGAGTTCTACAACCTGCCGCGCAAGTTCAAGGTGGCGATCACCGGCTGCCGCCTCTGGTGCTGCTACCCGGAGATCAACGACGTCGCCCTGACGGCCGTCGAACAGCAGGGCGAAGTCGGCTTTGCCCTGCGTGTCGCGGGCGGCCTGTCGAACGAGCCGCATCTCGCGGTGCGCGTGCCGGTGTTCGTCCGCTGGCATGAAGCGGTGCCGGTGGTGCGCGCGATCGCGGAGGTCTTCCGCGCTGCTGACGAGCTGCGCGAGCACCGCGACAAGGCACGCATGAAGCAGCTCTTCCTCCGCCACGGCTGGACGGCCGAGCGGATGCGCGAAGCGATCGAGGAGCGTCTCGGCCATCGCCTCCAGACGCTGGTGCGCGACACGCCGCCGGCGGGCGTGTATCGCGATCACGTCGGCGTGCACCCGCAGAAGCAGGCCGGCTACAGCTTCGTCGGCGTGAACGTCCTGCGCGGACGCATCACGCCCGCGCAGCTCGAAGTGGCGGCCGATCTCGCGGACCGTTACGGCTCGGGGGAGATCCGCACCACGAACATGCAGAACTTCCTCATCCCTAACGTCAGCAACGAGCAGGTGGCGGAGGTCGTGACCGCGCTCGAACGGGCCGGGTTGCCGGTCTGCGCGTCGTCCTTTGCGCGCGGCGCCGTCGCCTGCACCGGCATGGAGTTCTGCAAGCTGGCCATCACGGAGACGAAGTCGTTCACCCGCTGGCTCGTGCACGAGCTGGAGGAGCGGCTGCCCGGCTTCGCCGAGGAGCTGAGGCTGAACGTGACGGGCTGCCCGAACAGTTGCGGCCAGCACTGGATCGCTGACATCGGCATCGAGGGGAAGAAAGTGCGCGCCGGCGGCGAGATGGTGGACGCCTACTACTTCTGCGTCGGCGGCGGCGTCGGAGCCTTCCCGGCCATCGCGCGTCCCGTCGGCTACCGCTGCTCCGCGCTGGAAGTACCGGACGCGATCGAGCGGCTGCTGCGGTCGTACCTCGAGCTGCGCGACGACGGCGAGTCGCTGCGCGAGTTCTTCGCCCGTCATTCAAACGACGCATTGCGCGGCTATCTGGCCGGCATCGCCGTGGAAGCGGTGGAGCGCGACCGTCCGGCCGCCGCGCCGCCGCATGGATTGGAGGTGTGAGATGACGACCGTTCACCTGCTCGGAATCGCACTGCTCGCCCTGGCCGGAGGGGCGACGTGGCTGGAGCGCCGCACCACGTCCGTCCGCGCCTCGTTCATCGTCTGGATCGCCTACGTCGTCTCGCTCTGCGGCGGCACCGCGCTGTTAGTGCCCTGAAAAAGGGCCCTGAAAGGAAAGCCCATGAAAGGACTGGTTGTCCCCGTACCGATTCCCAACGCAGAACACTGGAGCGCCGCCGAGCTGCTGGAGTGGACTGCCGCGCATCACGCGCCCAACGTCGCCATTGCCTCCAGCTTCGGCGCCGAGGATGTCGTGCTCATCGACCTGGCGTCGCGCGCCGGCGCCGAGATCCGCATCTTCACCCTCGACACGCGCGTGCTCTTCCCGGAGACGTACGCGCTGATCGACCGTATCGAGACCAGGTACGGCGTCACTGTGGAGCGCAGCTATCCTCCCGCCGACGCCGCCGACGGCCTCTGGCTGACGGACCCGGACCGCTGCTGCAACCTGCGCAAGGTCGTACCCCTGCAACGCAAGCTGGCCATGCTCGACGCCTGGGTCACCGGCGTCCGCCGCGACCAGGCCCCCACCCGCGCCAACACCCGCAAACTCGAATGGGACCCGAAGTTCGGCCTGGTCAAAGTGAACCCCCTGGCCGACTGGACCTCGCCGATGGTCTGGCGCTACATCTACGACTACGACGTCCCGTACAACCCCCTGCACGACCGCAACTATCCGAGCATCGGCTGCACCCACTGCACCCGCGCCGTAGCGCCGGGCGAGGACCCGCGAGCCGGGCGGTGGAGCGGCACGGAGAAGACGGAGTGCGGGTTGCACGTGTGAGGGCGGGGGGGGTGTACGTTGTCCGTTGCTCGTTGTCCGTTCTCGCTAGCCGCGCTCATCGTGAACGCGAAGGGTTGGAGCGGCGTGTCCGCTGCCACGCAGCCGACGGTATCAACTGTCATCCCGAGCCAAGCACCGCGCTGCGCGCAGCGCGGTGCTTGGC
>DASWMP010000246.1:0-14194 GCA_036399695.1 Thermoanaerobaculia bacterium
CTCTGGTACCCGTGTAGAAGAGCGGTGGCGTTCGCCACCGCACTCCGAAACTCGCTTTAGCCGTCGACCAGTTCCTGGTACTCGGGATTGCGCTCAATGTAGCTGGCGATGAACTGGCAGGCCGGGACGACCTTCAGCTTCTGCGAACGGGCATGCTCGAGGGCGGTCTTGGCGAGCTGGCCGCCGATGCCTTTGCCGCCGAGCTCGGAGGGAACGTGGGTGTGGGTGAAGGTGATGCGGCCATCGCCGAGAAGGTACTCGGCAACGGCGGTGTGTCCGTCGATGGTGGTCTCGAAGCGCGATTCGGCTTCGTTGTGGCGGATGTCAGTGCTCATGCGGGCGGGGTGTTCAGGAATCGCACCAGCACTAGTGGTCCTCTCGTGGGAGAGCGATGACCTGGGACGGGACGCGCGCGGGATCGAACAGCCGCAGCGCCTCGTCGAGCATCTCCCGCGGCGGCGCCGGCGCGACCTCCATGCCGAGGATGCGCATCGCCACGGCGAGCGTCTCACGCACGCGCGGTTCATCGAGCGACGGCAGCGGCAGCGCGCCGTCGCGCTTGCCGAGCTTCGCCCCGTCGGCATCGACCACGAGCGGCAGGTGCGCGTACTCCGGCGCGTGTAACCCGAGCGCACGCTGTAAGGCGATCTGGCGGGCCGTGGAGGTGAGGAGATCGCCGCCGCGCACGACCTGCGTCACCCCCTGCTCGCCGTCGTCCACCACGACCACGAGCTGATAGGCGAACAGCCCGTCGGCACGGCGAACGACGAAGTCGCCGCTGTCGCGCCCGACGTGCTCCTCGACGTGGCCGTGGATGGCATCGTCGAAAGCGATGACCTCGTCCGGGACGCGGAAGCGGATCGCCCGCGCCTGCCGGCCGGCGGCGATGCCGGGACGGCAGGTGCCGGGATAGACGGCGCCCTCGAGCTCGGCGCGGGAGCAGGCGCAGTCGTAGATCAGACCTTCGTCGCGCAGCCGCCGGAGCGCCTCCTCGTAGAGCGGCAGACGTCGCGACTGCCACACCACTTCGCCATCCCACTCCAGCCCATAGCGCCCCAGCGCCGCGAGAATCTCCTCGGCCGAGCCGCGTACCACGCGCGGCGTGTCGATGTCCTCCATCCGCACCAGCCACCGCCCGCCGGCGCGCCGAGCGAAGAGCCACGAGCCGGCAGCCGCGACGAGGCTGCCGAGGTGCAGCGGCCCGGTAGGCGACGGGGCGAAGCGCCCGATGACGGTCACGCCGCGAGTAGTACCACAGTGGCCGGTGGCCGGTTAGAGACTCGTCGGCGCCGGCGTCTTGCGGTTGCGGCCAACGTTCCGTAGAAGCGGTGGCGCAGTGGAGGACGGACAATCTTGTCCGTCACGCGAGAAAGTAGCCACCAAGCGTGCGGAAGTGCAGCGTGCTCGCGCCATTTCTCGCGTGACGGACAGGATTGTCCGTCCTCCACCACCAGTTATCCTCCCGCCATGCACGTGCGCATCGTTCTCGTCGAGCCGCAGGATGCCGGTAACGTCGGCGCTTCCGCCCGGGCGATGAAGAATTTCGGGTTTACGGATCTCTGGATCGTCGGGCGGGGGCTGGAGCGGGTGGACAACGTCTCGGAGTGGTGGGCGGTAGGGGCGCTGGACATCGTCAGCGGGGCGACGCGGGTGCCGCGGCTCGAGGATGCCCTGGCCGATTGCCACCTCACCGTGGCCACGACGGCCGTTCGCGGACGGCAGGTTTACGAACAGCTCGCACCCTTCGACGTGGCCCGCCTGGCGGAGGAGATGCTGGGGGACGAGCATCGCCTGGCCGTCGTCTTCGGACGCGAAAAGTCGGGGCTCACCGGCCAGGAAGTGGCGCTCTGCCAGCGCACCGCCTCCATCCCCACCTGGCCGGAGTTCCCGACCATGAACCTCGCCCAGTCCGTGGCCATCTTCTGCTACGAGCTGGGCAAAGGGCTGCGTCCCCGTCCGGCGGAGAAGGAGCCGGCCACGCACCAACTGCTGCAGGAGCTGACCGGCCAGACCCGCGCCCTGCTGCACGAGATCGACTTCTTCGGCGAGAAGAGCCCCGACCGCATGTGCGCCGAGCTGTCGTCACTGGCCGGCCGCGTGCGGCTGTCCACGAGAGAAGCGTCACTGCTGCTCGCGCTCGTCCGCAAGGTCCAGAAGGGGCGGTAGCCGTTGGCGGATTACCCCCGCGTCATGCCGCCACCCCGTAGAACGCTTCCGCGGTGAAGATGCGGCCGTCGTCGTGGAAAGCCATGGTCTCGCAGACCCGCAGCCGCTGGCCGTCGAGATCGGCCACGTAGGTGATGGACATCCGCCGGGCGCGCGAGTCCCAGACGAAGTGGTCGAGCGTGAAGCGGAGCGTGGCGATGTTCGCCAGGGCGGCGCGCCAGTAGTCCTCGAGCTCGCGGCGGCCGTGCAGGATGGCGCGGCCGGCGATCTTCACGGCCATGGGGCTGATGAACGTCACGTCGTCGGCGTAGTGGCCGAGGATCGTCTGCAGGTCGCGCATGTTCCAGTTGCGCACCCAATCGGCGGCGAACAGTTTGGCCGCGGCGCGGCCGATGCTCTTCGTCATCTTCGTACCTCCGATGCGGCGGTCCATCCGGAGCGCCGTACAGCGCGCGGGCTGCCGGTCCGGGGAAAATGCGGCGGAAGGAAGCATCACTCGATCTCCTTGATCATGAGCGTGCAGGCCAGCACCACGCCGTCGCCGAGCGTGATCTCGGCCGGCGCGACGGGGCGATAGCCGAGCGCGAGATACATCTGCTCGCCGCCGCTCAGCATGGCCATCAGCTCGAAGCGCCGGAAACCGGAGGCATACGCCTCCTGCTCCGACGCTTCGAGGATGCGGCGGCCGAGCCCGCGGCGGGCCCACTGTGGATGCACGAAGAAGGCGCGGATGCGCGCCGCCTCCCTGGCCGGATCGAGCAGCCGCGATTCGTCGGCCGCACCCTTTCCGGCGGTGAACAGCTTCCCCCGCTTGCTCCAGCCGCCGCACGCGACCAGCTCTCCCTGCTCCTCGACGACGTAGTACGTCTCATCGTCGATGAGCTGCGTGTCCGGACGGGCGATCCAGACGACGGCGCTGGCGATCTGCTGCGCGTCATACGCACCGGCGCCGAGCCCGCGAAGGGACTCGCGCATGACGCGCTCGATGTGCGGGAGGTCGGCGTGGTTGGCTTTGCGGAGCATGGGGGACATAGTATTTGTGGTCAGTGGCCGGTTGGCCGTGGCGGCGTTGGGTTTTGGTTGTTGGTTTTTGGTTGTTGGTTGTCAGCTACGGTCTGGCGATGCAGTAGTAATTCACCGGATCCGTCTCCAGCCGCTCGAAGACGAAGCTCGTAAAGCCGGCGTCGGCGAGCATCTGGCGGGCGCGTTCTTCGCCCCACATCGTGCCGAGGCCTTCGCCGTCGAAAGCGAGGGAGACGGTCATGCAGTGCATCGTGGAGATGGTGTAGAGCATCGGCGCGAAGGGGTGGCCGACGTTCTGTTGGAGCTGGCTGGAGGCGGCGATGTCCTGCATCATGAAGACGCCGTCCGGACGGAGCGCGGCGGCGACGTTCTGCAGCACCTTCGTCGGCCAGGCCTGGTCGTGGATGGCGTCGAGGGCCGTGATGAGGTCGTACGAGCGCGGCTCGTGCAGCTCCGCCACGTCGACGACCTCGAAGCCGGTGTTGCGCAGGCCCCGCTCGTCCGCTTCTTCCCGTGCCGCGGCGATGGCCTCGGCGGAGAGGTCGTAGCCGCGGAACATCGAGGCCGGGAACATCGCGGCCATGACGTTCATCATCCGTCCGCGGCCGCAGCCGACGTCCAGCACCTCGGCTCCGGCGACCAGCTTCTCGCGCATCCCCGGCATCAGCGCCAGGATGGCCTCGACGCTCTCCGGGCCCACCGACTTGGCCCGCTCGTCCGCCATCACCTCATGGAAGCGCGCGAACTGCTCGTAATGCACGCCGCCGCCGTTGCGGAACGCGGCGACGACCTGCTCCTCGGCCGCGCCGAGCAGCGGGAGAAACTGCGCCGCCGTGGCCAGGTTGTTCGGTCCGGCGGCGCGGGTCAGCACCGCCGCGTATTCGACCGGCAGCGAGTAAGTCGCGGTCGCGGAATCGAACTCGATGATGCGCCCGGTCGTCATCGCCCCGAGCCATTCGCGCACGTAGCGCTCGTCCAGGCCGGCCGCCTCGGCGACCTGCGCGCTCGTCGACGGCGGCAGCGTGGACAGCGTGTCGAACAGCCCGGTGCGGTGGCCGATGCTCATCATGAGCGTGATGAATCCGTCGTTGAGGGTGCGGACGATGCGGGCGGCGTAGACGTCCGCGCCCACGCCCTGCTCCAGGGTCGCCATGGGGATTTACCTCCTGAAATGGTGAAAATGAAACCGGTTACATGACCGATGCTGAAATGTAGGTCACCCCTCGGATCGAATCCGGGCGAAAATCTGGAGAAAGTCTGCGGATGCCTTCTTCCTTGTTTCGGTTCGGTGACTACGAGCTGGATATCGACCGCTACGAGCTCCGTCGCGGCAGCGAGGTCCTGAAGGCGGAGCCGCGCGTCCTGGAGATGCTGAACTTCCTCATCAACCAGCGGGAGCGCGTGGTCCCGAAGGAGGAGCTGCTCGACGCCCTCTGGCACGGCGCGTTCGTCTCGGAGTCGGCGCTTTCCTCCACCATCCGCGACGCGCGCCGGCTGCTCGAGGACTCGTCGTCCGATCCCCGCTGGATCAAGACGGTCTATGGCCGCGGCTTCCGCTTCGTCGGCGAGGTCTCGATCGTCGTGGAAGACGCGATCACGGAACGGCTGCCCATCCTGGCGCCGCCCGCCGTCGCGAAAGCGCGCCGCTCCGTGGCGGTGCTGCCGTTCACCGACCTCTCGCCGGAGAAGGATCAGGGCTATTTCTGCGACGGGATCGCCGAGGAGTTGATCAACTCATTGACGCGCCTCGAGGAACTGCAGGTCGTCTCCCGCGCCGCGGCCTTCGACTTCCGCAAAGACGAAGACCTGCGCGTCCTCGGCGAACAGCTCGGCGTCGACAACGTGCTGCGTGGCAGCGTCCGCAAGGCCCACGACCGCCTGCGCATCACCGTCCATCTCGTCGACACGCGCACCCGGCACCACGTCTGGAGCGAAAAGTACGACCGCAGGGTCGGCGACATCTTCGCCCTGCAGGAAGAGATCGCCGAGAACACGGCCCGCGCGCTCCTCGGCGTCCTGAGCGACCGGAACCGGAAGGCGATGAAGTCGACGCCGGTGCGCATCGACGCGTACGAGTTCTACCTGAAGGGTCGCACCTACCTGACGCAGATGGTGCGCCGCAGCCTGGAAGCAGCCATCGGGATGTTCGAGGTGGCGCTCGAATTCGACGCCCGCTACGCGCCGGCCTACGCCGGCCTGGCGGACGCGCTGGCGGAGCTCTACCTCTATTACCAGCATGACGAATCGCTGCGCCTGCGCGCCGAGGAGGCGAGCGAGCGGGCCGTGGAGCTGGCGCCGCAGCTCGCGGAGGCGCACATCTGCCGCGGCGAGGTGCTGGCGCTCGACGGACGCTTCACCGATGCGACGTCCGAGTTCGATCTGGCCATGATGCTCAGCCCCCGCTCGTTCGACGCGTACTACCGCTTCGGCCGGGTGAAGTGGGCGGAAGGCGACCTCGGCGAGGCCACGAAGCTGTTCGAGACGGCGTGGGAGATCCAGCCGACGGATTACCAATCACCCGCTCTGCTGATCCAGCTCTACCGCACCGCCGGCCGTGCCGCCGAAGCGCGCACCGCCGGGGTACGAACGGTAGCGCTGTGCGCCCAGCACCTGGAGCGCCGTCCCGACGACGCCCGCGCGCTCGCACTCGGCGCCCAGGCGCTGCTGGCGGTGGACAGGCCGGTGGAGGCGGAGGATTGGATGTCCCGCGCCCTGGCCCTGGAGCCGGAGGATGTCTTCACGCTCTACAACGCCGCCTGCTACTGCGCCGTGATCGGCGACCGGCAACGCGCGCGCGAGTTCCTGAACGAGGCCATCCGCCGCGGCTACGCGCACGAGCGCTGGCTGGCCCACGATCACGACCTCGCCGGCGTGCTCTAGAGCCTCCCCCGTCGTCTCCCCCCGGGCCCCGAGCCCCAACGGCGTTAACTTAGATGTGGGACAGACACTCTTGTCTGTCCGGTGCACCCGAACGGCCGCTTGTCTGGAGGACCTCGGGGGGGGCCGGACAGACAGGAGTGTCTGTCCCACATGAGGCAAACCTCTAGGTCAACGCCATTGGGCCCCGGCCCCGAGCCCCGAGCCCCGATCCCTACAAGCTATACTTCCGCCCTTGCGGAGAGGCGACATCGCGGCTGCGCTGGCCGCGCAGGGGTGGAGTACCGAGCGGGGTGTGTTCGTCGGAGAGCACGACATCGACGTGCTTGCGCAGCGGACGTGGCACAACGAGACGCGCGGCCTGAACATCCACATCCGCCTCTTCATCCACCGCCACGACTCCCCTACTCCCTACGAAGAAGAGCTGCCTCACGACCTCGGCGATTCGCTGCTCCGATACTGGTTCGGGGAAGACGATCTCCCCCTCCGCCGCGCCATCGCGAAGGTCGCGGGCAATGACGTCGTCGCCACACTCCACCGCCTGGCCTACCCCGGCCAGCGCTCCCTTTTCTTCGACGACCTGCCGCTCGCGCCTCACGCTCCCGTGCGGGCGTCCGCCATCGACATCCCCACGCTCCCAAACTCCTTCGAGTGCGCCCGCGCCTCGCAACAGGCGGAGCTCGCCCGCGATCTCGAATCGCTCGCCGACGATCTCGACGCCGGCGCCGACCCGCCCGAGACGCTGCGCTCCCTCATCGCCACGGCGTCGCTCGTCGTCCCGGTCGTCATCGCACCCCTCGACGTCCCCTGGCTGCGCGTCGAGCGCCACAGCGCCACGGACGCCGAACGCCTGCGCGCCGATGTCGTCGCGCCCGATGGCCTCTCGATTTACGCCGAGACCATCACGCGCCATTTCGACCGTATGCTGCATCGCAGGCGCTACCGCCCCGCCGTGATTTAATTGCCGCCCCATGCTGTTCGACCCGCTGTCCCTCCGCTCCATCACGTTCCGCAATCGCATCTTCGTCTCGCCGATGTGCCAGTACTCCAGCGACAACGGCATGCCGAACGACTGGCACCTGGTCCACCTCGGCAGCCGCGCGGTCGGCGGTGCGGCCCTGGTGATCGTGGAAGCGAGCGGCGTGACCCCGAAGGGACGCATCACGGACTGGGACAGCGGCATCTGGTCGAGCGCTCACGCCGATGCCTTCCGCCGCATCACGCAGTTCATCGACGCGCAAGGCTCTGTCGCCGGCATCCAGCTCGCCCACGCGGGCCGCAAAGCGTCCAGCGACAAGCCGTGGCTCGGCGGCAAACCAATCGTCGACGGACCGCACTCCTGGATCCCCGACGCCCCGAGCGCCATCCCGTTCGCGGAAGGCTGGGCGGTCCCGCACGAGCTGACACTCACGGAGATCGACGGGATCGTGGAGCAGTTCGACGCCTCGACGCGGTACGCGCTCGACGCCGGCTTCCGCGTGATCGAGATCCATGCGGCGCACGGCTATCTGCTGCACGAGTTCCTCTCCCCTCTCGCGAATCAACGCGACGACGAGTACGGCGGCTCGCTGGAGAACCGCATGCGCCTGACGCTGCGCGTCTCTGAAGCAGTCCGCCGCCGCTGGCCCGCCGATCTCCCGCTCTTCGTCCGCATCTCCGCGAGCGACTGGGCGAAAGGCGGCTGGGATCTGGCCCAATCGATCGAGCTTTCGAAACGCCTCCGCGACCTCGGCGTGGATCTGATCGATTGTTCGAGCGGCGGCATGGTCCCGCATCAGAAGATCGAGCTCGGCCCCGGCTATCAGGTCCCCTTCGCCTCCGCGATCCGCGCCCAGGCGAAGATCCCCACGGGCGCGGTGGGGATGATCACGGAAGCCCGCCAGGCAGAAGGCATCCTCCGCGACGGCTCGGCCGATGCGGTGCTCCTCGCCCGCGAGCTCCTCCGCGATCCCTACTGGCCGCTCCACGCGGCCAAAGAACTAGGCATCGAAGTCGACTACTGGCCCCCCCAATACGCCCGCGCCAGGTAACTCGCGGGAGCTACTTGCGCGGCTTGGTCGTGGCTACGTCGTGGCCTTCGACTACGTATTTGAGGACGAAGGCGGCGATGGGGACGCCGAGGAGGAGGCCCCAGAGGCCGAAGAGATGTTCGGCGACCAGGAGGACCACCAGGACCAGGAGCGGGTGGAGATGGAGGTGGCGGCCGTAGATCAGCGGGTTCAGCGCGTAGGCTTCGATTGCGTGGATCACCAGCACCATGCCGAGGAGCCACAACACCTTCGTGATGCCGCCCAGCTTGAAGGCCAGCACGATCGCTGGGATCGTCGAGAGGACCATCCCGAGGATCGGGATATACGAGCAGACGAAGACGATCGCGCCGAGCAGGGCGATCGACGGGAGGCCGAGGGCGATGAAGCCGATCGCCGAGAGCACCGAGTTCACCACAGCCACGACCGTCTGCGCTTCGAAAGCGCGGCCGAGCATGATCCCAAAAGCGCGGAGGCCTGGGGCGATCTCCGCGTAGATCTCGGCGGTGCGGCCGTGGGCGAAACTGGCGATCCGTTCCTTCGTGCGCGGGAGATCCCAGAGCATCAGGAACGACAACAGGATCGAGAGGATGAAGTTGAAGACGAACAGCACCGCATTGTTCGCGAACACCGTCACCGCGGTTGCGATGCGGGGCAGCGCGCCGCGGAGTGTGTCGTCGATCTCGGCCACGATCGCGGCGTAGGCGTCGCTCTGCCGGAAGTCGTCGAACGCCGGCCGTCCTGCGACGCCGATGATCACGCCGTCCACCACCTCCCGCGCTTCCCGTTGCAGCATCCCTTCCTGCACCGGGCTATCGCCGGCGGCGTTCGTCGTCGTGATGTATTGGCGCACCACGTTGCGTGCTTCGCCGAGGATGCGCGGCACCATCAGCACCATCCCGCCGGCGAGCACGCCGAGGAAGATGAGATAGACGATCACGAGATTCACGCGGCGGCGGGGGAAGCGGCGCGTCATCGCATTCACGGCCGTGCTGCCGATGTACGACAGCACGAACGTGAGAAAGAAGATCGGGAACAGGTGGCGCAGCAGGAAGACGATGGCGATCAGCGAGAGCCAGATCGCCCACTTCTCGGCTTTGATGATGACGGCGCGGTTGACGGCCATTCTTTAGTGCAGCTTGAGGACGAGCTTCGTCATGTCGTGCTGGTTCCCGTCCGGATCGGTTCCGTAACCGGGTTGTACGTACGACTTGAAGCCGAGGTTCTCGAGAGTCTGCACCGCATCCGCTTCGAGATCCGAGATCAGCATGCAGGAGACGTGGCGGAGGCCACGCTCGCGGGCGATGTTGATGAGGTGGTTGACCAGCGTGGTGCCGAGCCCCGCGCCGCGGAAGTCGGGAGCGATCATCCACTTCACGCGGCCGACGAGCCGGAGCGGACCGCCTTCGCGCAGATGCAGCGTGGCGTCGGCGACGATACGCTGCCCTTCGAACGCGACGAGCGGGAAGACTTTCGCGTAATCGACGTTGCGGCCCCAGCTCTCGATCAACGGCCGGTTGTCGAGATTGTCCCAGGCGAAACGGCGGTACTCCAGAGGCATCTGGTGGAAGAAATCGTACAGGGCGTCGACGTCTCTTTCCGCGAATGGCCGGAGCAGCACGCGCCGGCCGTCACGCAGCGCGGCCTCCTGCGGATATCGATGTGGCAAGCCGGACCTCCTCGATGAACTTCGCGGGCGAGGATATCGCAAAAAAGGCCGGTTTTTCGCGAAAAAGCCATTGCTTCTGCAGCCGTTCGTCGCTACATTTCAGCGTCTTCGTCCAAATACCTGAAAGGAGTCACCAACCACACATGGCAGCAGGTCCAATGACCAAATCGCAGCTCATCAACAAGATTGCCGAAGAAGCCGAAGTTCCGCGCAAGACCGCAACGCTCATGCTCGCGACGCTCAGCGAGATCGCGTACAAGGAAGCGAAGAAGGGCTTCACGCTCCCGGGCCTCGGAAAGCTCGTTCTCGTCAACCGCAAAGCCCGCACCGGACGCAATCCGATGACCGGCGAAGCGATCAAAATCCCGGCCAAGAAGGTGCTGAAGTTCCGCATCGCCAAGGCCGCGAAAGACGCGATCATCGGCTCCAAGAAGTAACCCTGTTTTGCGCGGGGCGGCCCGGCGGGCCGCCCTACTGCTTAACATCCGGCCCGGCGGGCCGCCCTACTGCTTAACATCCGGCCCGGCCGGACGTTCTACTGCCTAACATCCGGCCCAGCGGACCGCCTTATGCCCGCCTAGTGGCAGGACGCCGGTTCGCCCTGATGCCGCAGCACCGCGTTGCATGCTTCGCTGAGCTGGTCCACACCGCTGCGGTTGACGAGCTGCGGAAGCGATCGCCAGAGGTCGCGGAGCTCCGTGACGGCGGCCGCGGCCCCGGCGGACTTCACCTTCTGCAGCGCGTTCAACGCGGCAAAGACGCGTGAGTAGCGCTCTCGCAGACGCTCCGTCTTCGGATCTTCGACGTCATTCCACCAGCCGGCGGAGAGACGCGGCGCCGTGGCACGCCAGAACGCCGTTTCCTCCCGCACCACGCGCGTCAGCTCCGCGCCGATCCCCTCGACGCTTTCGCCACCACCCGCGAGACCGATCTCCGCGAGCGCTGCAATGGCGTCGTCATGGACCGTCAGCCTGGCGTCGTCGTGCAGCATGCGCGTCAGCACCGGCACGGCCGCTGCGCCGCAGGTACGCAGTCCCGCGAAGGCGGCTTCCCGCACGAACCACAATTCGTCATCGGCGAACGACGCCAGCGCCGTGGCTCGCGCATCCGCCGCTTCGCGCGCGAGTGCGGCATCGAGAGCGCGATGCGTCCGCTCGATTTCGGCGAAGCGCGCCGCGATCCGTGGCTCTGACGGTTCCTCATCATGCGCCAGGAGCAATGAGTCGCCCGGATTGATGATCTGCGAAAACGCGTAGGCCGCACCGCGCTCGATCCAGACGACGGACGTCTTCAGATCGTCGTGAAAAACGCCGCTCCAGCGCCCCTCTTTCCGCGTGAGAAACAGGATCATCCGCTTGCCGGTGACGAACAGCGGAGGCTCGCCATCCTGCCGCCACCCTTTCGAGACGCCCCGCGACTCCTCCGTCCGGAAGGCCGCCAGTTCCGGAATCGTCACTGTCTCGCCGGCCCGGACATCCCCTTTCCACGATTCCAGCACCGTGAGCGTGCCGTCGATGGACTCGCCCTCTGTCGCGACGATGACGTGCGTCGCATACCACGACGCCGAGTCCAGCCGGAAGGAGGGCCGCGGCTCCGCGTGAAGCGTCGTCGCGGTGACCAGGCAGAGCGCAAGAGCGAGCGCGTAGCGCATGCCTCCATTAGGCGCCTGCACCATCACCGGATTCTTGCCAAACGCGTTACGAAACCGACCTCGGCGTCCCGGAAACCCGTTTGTGACATCCGCCGTCGATCCGTTGTCTTACGCTCTGCCCATGCCGAACCAATCCACAGCCATCCTCGAGCAATTCAGCCGCATTACCGACCACTGGTCCCCGAAGGTCATCGGCCGTGTGAACGACCAATATCTGAAAGTGGCCAAGGTCCAGGGCACGTTCGCCTGGCACAAGCACGACGGGGAGGACGAGCTGTTCCTCGTCATGAAAGGCGAGCTGCGCATCGAGCTCGAAAACAGCGATCCCGTCAGGCTGCGCGAGGGGGAGTTCTACGTGGTCCCGCGCGGCGTCATGCACAACCCCGTGGCGGAGGAGGAGTGCTGGATCCTCCTGATCGAGACCGTCACCACCCAGCACACCGGCGACACCATCACGCCGCTCACCCGCTCGGTGGAGGAGCAACTCGCGTAGGAGGAGCGCCGTGCGCAGATGAGCGCCGCGAGAATCGCGCGCTGTTTGTGCGGCCCCCGTCGCTAAACGTCGTTGTACCGCCGCATGTAAGCAGCCAGCTTTTCATCCCCCTGCTGCTCGAGCTGCGAGATCGCCGCGGCGATCCGTTCCGGCTTGTCCCCCTGATTCAGCTTGAACTTGCCTTCCATCCGCGTAACCGGAATCTCGAACGACACCACGTTCCGCAGCAGCGCCTGCACGTCTGCGGGCGTCAGGTCGTCGATCGACCACCGCTTCGGCGACGGCTGCTCCACGAGATTCACCAGCCGTTCGATGTTCTGCAGCGCCTCTTCGTCCGAATGCCTTCGGGATCTCCCATGGCAGTGCACCGCCACGTAATCCCACGTCGGCGCCGTCGCGCGATCCTCGTACCACGACGGCGAGATGTACGCATGCGGCCCGAGAAACATCACCAGCAGTTCCGCGTCCGTGCCAATGACGGCGCTCTGCGGATTCGCCCGCGCCATGTGCGCCAGCAGCGTCCCCTGCTCGCCGCGGCTCTCGTCGATCATGAACGGCAGATGCGACGCGATGGCGCCGTCAGGCCCGTGCGACACCATCGTCGCGAACATGTGCTCGTTCATCACCCGAATGACGTCCGCCACGCTCCGCGGCCGATGCGACGCTCGCACGTACATGGCTCGATGTTAGCGCAAGGCCCGTGCGGCAGCGTCGGCCGGCGATCGCGGTCAGCCTGTCGTCAGCGCCGCCACCCTGCACCCGCCGCGCGGCTGCGCTGTGCGCCTGCCGTCAATCAGCAGACGCGACGAAGATCGACGGCTCACCGCCCGTAATGACGGCCTCACCAAGCCGGAGCGGCGCTCCACTCCCGATCGTGTAGGGAACGAAGACCTCGACCGCCCTTCCTGCACGGTCTTCCAACTCGAGACAAATCGCGTCAGCCGGAAGCGGCGCGCCCGGCAGCGACATCTGCACGTTCGTGCAGATCCCGGCCGCGTTGATACTCCCGGATGACGCTTGAAGTCTCAAATCGGTGAAGACCGCCGCCAGGACCGTACGCGGATCGGCTGCCGGAAGCTTTGCAAGACTCGGCGTCGCTGTCAGTTCCCCGTCTGCCGTCACACCGGCTCCGAACGGGAGGAATGACCCGGCGTCCGCCAGCATCTCCGCCGCGAACGACAGCAGAAACTTCAGCAGTTGCTGCAGGCTGTCGGTTTCGATCGGCTGCTCTGAGTTGTTACGGTCGCTTCGGCCGCTGAAGTTCACCTGCTGATCCTACCTGTTCACCGGCTGTGGTACTGCTCCCGCATGAAGGCGGACAGGCAGGAGTGCCTGTCCCACATTTGAACCGCGCGAGGATGTGCTGCTCTATGATTCAGTGATGAGCGCCACGTCGCCCGCTTCCCCGATCGTTTCTCCACCACGGCGATCCGGTGCCCTGCGCGTCTGGCTGATCGTGGAGACGATCCTCGGCATTCCGGCCATCGCCCTGGGCGGCTTCGCGGCGCTGATGTCTCCGATGATGTTCGACGCCCCCGGCTCGACCAGCAATCCTCACATCGTGGCCTTCTTCTGGAGCGTCGTCGCGTTTCCCGTCACCTGCATCGCCGCCCTGATCCTCGCATGGATCTTCTTCGCCACACGCCGTCCGCGCGCCGCCCTCTGGTTCTCGCTCGCCCCGCTGATCCCTTTGGTGACCGGCGGCATCGCCGCAATGGGCTGGTAGGCCAAGAAGCGCGTTCGAGCGTTCAGTGGAGGACGGACAATCCTGTCCGTCTTGACCTCCGCGGCAAGCACCGCGCTTGGCGCCGCAACCAAATTGAATTCCGCGGTAAGCACCCGTGCTTGGCGCCGCAACCAAATTGGCTGCCGCGGCGAGCATCCGTGCTTGGCGCCGAGATCAAATTGACTCCGGCGGTAAGCATCCGTGCTTGACGCGGAAATCAAGCTGGGTCATCGGTCTTGTTACGCAGCGCTTTACCCGCTCTCCGAAGCTCCGCCGCAAATCGTTGCAGCGCTTCGAGGTTTCCGGAGCCGCTCGTCGGGCGATCGTCGAAGGTTCTCCCGAAGAAGCGTCCGATCGACGCCTTTCTTGTAATGTTCGATCACCGGATCGGGCTCATCGACATCCGACAAGCGGTCCACCAAACCATTCTACACACGCTGCGTTCGGTTCACCGAGACCGGTCAGGTGTGATGTGCCTCCGGCCAGTCGCCTGGATAGGAACAACGTTCTGGAAGACACCAGTTAGATCGTCAATGCGACACGGCCCTCGCAAGGCCAGACA
>DASWMP010000247.1:0-8050 GCA_036399695.1 Thermoanaerobaculia bacterium
CCCCCCCCCCCCCCCCCACTCCGAGATATGGCGCTCAGAAGCGGGTGACCATGGAGATCGAACCGACCTTGTAGGTGTCCGACGTGTCGTACGCCAGGTCGATCTGGAAGCGGGGCAGGGCGATACCGGCGCCGATGGAGAAGTGATTCTGGGCTTCCCCTTCCGGATAGAGGAGTGACGCGGCGATGCGGTCGGGGGTATCGAGCGGGCCGTTGAACTCGATGGAGTGGGCCGGGTCGCGCCAGTAGCCGCCGCGGATGGCGAACGGGATCCTGGTGGCGAAGAAGTACTCGGCGCCGAGGTGCAGCTCCGTGACGTCGTTCGTGCGGTACGGTTCGTCGAGGTCGCCGACGGCCACGGTCGGGGTGAAGTCGTCGACGAGGTTCGTGTAGCGCACGTGGACCGCGTCGGCGTTGATCGTCAGGACGGGAATGGGCCTTAAGGAGACGCCCAGGCCGGCCACGTCGGGGATGTGGAACTGGGAGTTGGCGACGCGGACGAACTCGAGGTTCGTCGCCTCGGTGGCCACGAACGTCGGCGCGCTGAAGCTCGGGCCCTGCTTGTAGACGCCGCCGATGCTCAGGCGGTCGCTCGGGCTCCACTTGAAGCCGGCCGCGAAGGTGACGTCCGTCTCTTCCTTCAGCTCGACGTCGTCACCCGTGACGTCGCCGGTGGCCTGCACGGCGAAGCCGACGAAGTTGAAGAAGGGATCGACGCGGAAGGTGAACGCTTCCTCGCGGAAGGTCTGGTAGCGCGCGGTGGCGCCGATCGAGAACTTCGGGTGCACCTGCCACGCGCCGGCCAGGCCGAAGGTCCGCTGCTGCACGTCGACGGCGGAGATGAACGGATTGACGGTGTACTCGACGCACGAGAACGGATCGTTGCGCCGGGTGCGGACTGCCTCGCACTCGGCCAGGCTGAGCGGGCCGCCGATGGGCTGGAAGTTCTCCTGCTCCATGAAGAAGTTCGGGACGTCCTTGTCGATCTGTCCGGTGAGCTCGTCGCGCTGGGCGATGACTTGTCCGGCCCCTTCATTGCGCAGCGGCTCGTGAAAGTACGCACCGATGGTGAAGTTTTTGATCGGGAAGACGGCGCTGGCGAAAGAGACGACGGCCCGGTCGCTGTGATGGCGAAACGCGGTGCGCTCGAACTCCGGATAGCTGCCGCTGGTCGTGAGGATCTGGTTCTCGAGGTAGTTGCGCACCTCGATCGAGATCTCCGGCTTGCGGAGGATCGTGAGACCGGCCGGATTCGCTTCCGCGGCGGAGGCGTCGTCGGCCAGGCCGAGGAACGCGCCTCCCATGCCGAGCGACCGGGCGCCGGGGTTCCCGAAGTTGAACTGCAGACCGGCGAGGGCTTCGATGTCAGTGTTCTGGGCGAAGGCACTCGTCGAGCAGACGAGCGCAAGGATCACGATCAGTTTGCGCATGGCGGGGCCGAGTTTACTTAGGTTGCGCGCGGGGCGCCACTCGGGGGGCTATGGGACCGATGGGACTTATGGGACAGATGGGACCTATGGGAGCTGCGCAGCGTCGGCGGCATCGCTCTCATCGGTCCAATGAGTCCCATCGGTCCCATCGTTCTTGCTATCGCCCGGCCGACCGCCCGGTGGTCACGTGCCCTACGATCAGCTCCACGATCTCCGCGGGGGCGGCGAGCTGCTTTGCGCGGTCTTTGCGCCAGCTCCACTCCACCTGCCCTGCGGCGAGGCTCTTCGAGCCGACGGCTACGCGCAGCGGGAAGCCGACGAGATCGGCGTCCTTGAACTTGACGCCGGGGCGTTCGTCGCGGTCGTCGAACAGCACGTCGACACCCGCGGCCAGCAGGGCTTCATAGATGCGCGCCGCCTCGGCGATGACGGCTTCGTCCTTGCCGACCGAGGTCACGAGCACCTCGAACGGGGCGATCGGCATCGGCCAGATGATGCCGTCGTCGTCGTGGCTCTGCTCGATGGCCGAGGCCACCGTGCGGCCGATGCCGAGGCCGTAGCAGCCCATGATCATCGGGACGCGCTGCCCCTTCTCGTCGAGATACTCGCAGTGCATCGCCTCGGAGTACTTCGTGCCGAGCTTGAAGATGTGGCCGACTTCGATGCCGCGGTAGATCTCGAGTGCCGTCCCGCAGCGGGGGCAGGCGTCGCCAGCGTACACGGTCGTGAAGTCGCCGTACTCCGGCTCCGGGAAGTCGCGGCCGGGGACGGCGTTCGCCAGATGCGTGTCCTTCTTGTTTCCGCCGACGGTCCAGCGCTTCCGCCCCTTCAGCGACACGTCGGCCAAGACGCGGGCGCACTTCGTGCCGACGGGGCCGCAGTAGCCGACCACGCCGCCGGTCGCCTCTTCGAAGCGCGTGTCCGGCAGCATCTCCATCCACTGCACGCCGAGGTGGTTCTTGATCTTGACCTCGTTGCCTTCGCGGTCGCCCCGGACCAGGACCATCACCGGGCCGAGGTCCGTGTCGAAGATCAGCGTCTTCACCAGCTCGGACGTCGGCTTGCCGAGGAAGCGGCCCACGTCGTCGATGGACTGCGTGCCGGGGGTGTGCAGCGGGGCGAGTTCCTCGAGCTCCATCGGTACCGGTTCGGGCTCGTCGTCGAAGAACTTCGACGTCGCCTTCTCCACGTTCGCGCCGTAACGGCAGTTCGGGCAGCCGACGACCGCGTCCTCGCCGGAGCCGGCCAGCACCATGAACTCGTGCGAGGCGGAGCCGCCGATGTTGCCGGTATCGGCTTCGACCGGGACGTGATCGAGCGAGCAGCGGTGGAAGATGCACGTGTAGGCGTCGCGCATCTTGTCGTACGTCTCATCCAGTGACTCACGGCTGGAGTGGAAGGAGTAGGCGTCCTTCATGATGAACTCGCGGCCGCGCATGAGACCGAAGCGGGGACGGACTTCGTCGCGGAACTTCGTCTGGATCTGGTAGAGGTTGATCGGGAGCTGGCGGTACGAATTGATCGAATCGCGGACGACGTCTGTGATGACTTCCTCGTGCGTCGGCCCGAAGACGAAGTCGCGGTCGTGCCGGTCCTTGATGCGGAGCAGCTCCTTCCCGTACTTTTGCCAGCGGCCCGATTCCATCCAGAGCTCGGCCGGCTGGATCGCCGGCATGAGCAGTTCGGCAGCCCCGGCGCGGTTCATCTCCTCGCGGACGATGTTCTCCATCTTGCGGATGGAACGGAGGCCGAGCGGGAGGTAGGTGTAGATCCCGGCCGCGACTTTGCGAATGAGCCCGGCGCGCATCATCAGCTTCTGCGAGATGACGTCGGCATCGGCGGGAACTTCACGGAGCGTGTTGAGGAAGTATTGAGACCAGCGCATAAAAGGATGGCGATTCTAGCAGTAGGGAGTTGGCGGTTGGCAGTTGGCGGAGGAGGGGACGGGGGCGACCGGGGGAGAAGATGAACGCAGAACGCAGAACGCAGAACGATGAATTTAGAAAAGAGCACGGGAACCCCCGGCTTCTCAATTCTGCGTTCTGCGTTCTTGGTTTTCTCTTCTCCCCTGCCAACCGCCTACTGCCAACTGCCAACTACAATTCACGGCGCATGCTCGTCTTCGAACGTCCGCCGGTCTCGCGGCTCATCTCCTGCGCGGCGACATTCGGCTCCGCGGCCATCTTCTTCATGTACCTGGCCGAGCATCCGACGGACTACAGCATCCTCATCATGGCGGGGCTGGTCCTGCTGTTCCTCGGCACGCTGGCCGGCTTCGTCATGCAGTACGGCGATCACATCTACCTCTCGTCCGAGGGGGTGAAGTACGAGAACCGGCTGCTCAAGCTCTTTGGCAAAAGGGGGGAGTGGATGCGGTGGGAGGACGTCGTCGAAGTTCGCGAAGTCCGGCGCAAAGTGCTGATTCTGCTGTCGAATGACGGACGGCGGGTCCTGGTCGACGCCATCCTTGGCTACGCGATTGCACGCGCGGAAATCCTGAGGCGGGCTCCACAGGCGATCCGCTCCGGAACGCTGATCGAAGAAAAACAATGACCGATACCCGTGAGGAACGACCGCGCAGGCGCAAACCGCTCAAGCCGCTCCTCATCCTCGCTGCCGCCGTCGTCGCGATCGCGGCCATCGCCGCAATCTACCTGGCGCGCCAGCGCGTGCAGCGTCACCGCGTCTTCCGCACGACCGGCGGGGAAGTGAAGCCGGCGCCGCCGGCGGGATTCCCGCCGCTCGAGCGGTGGAGTGAGGCTTTCCAGCAGCTTCCCCCGTCGCAGCTCGACGACCTGCTCGACGAGCTGGAGAAGCGCCATCCGAACGAATACAAGCAGTGGTCCCTCGGCTACCTGCACGCCCGCGCACTGATCGAAGAGAACGACCGCGCCGAAGCGGAGCGCCGGCTCGCCCCCTTCCTCGTCGACGGCAACCGCTTCCGCGACCTCGCTCTCTATCACCGCGTGGCGCTCGATGACGCCGGCGGCGACGAAGCGGCGGCGAGCCGCTCGCGCCAGGAGCTGATCTTCAAGTACCCGGACGCGATGTACCGCGACCCGGCCATTGACGAGGAGCTCGACTACCTGGCCACGCTCGAGGACACGAAGCCGCTCCTCGTCTTCGCCATGCGCCTCAACCCGACGGGGACGGCGCAGCAGCGGCGCGATACCGACGCCCGCATCGTCTCCTCGCTGGTGCGCGCCGGCGACGAAGCGCGCGCCCTCGCCACCGGCCTGCCGCTGCTGCGCGCCAACGCCACCGACGACGCTTCGGATCGCATCTCCCGCGCCCTCGACCGGCCGGAGCTGATCAAACGCATGACGCCCGAGCAGTGGGCGCTCATGGGGGAGACGTTCCGCAACCATCGCCACTACGACCGTGCCGTGGCCCTGCTGTCGCTGGCCATCCCCCGCCTCCCCGCCCGCCAGGACGACCTCCGCTTCGCCCTGGGCCGCAGTTACTTCGGCAACGAGCAGTTCGTCGAGGCGCAACGGACATACCTCGCAGGGGCCGCGGCGACGCAGAAACCGGATCAGAAGGTCACGTTCTTCTGGCACGCCGCACGCGCGGCGCAACTGCGCGGCGACGACGCCACCGCCGAGCGGCTGATGACCCAGGCCATCGCCGTGCCGGGCAAGTTCCCGGCGACGCTGGCGGCGCTGACGCAGAGGCTGCGCACCCGGCTGCGCGCCGGCCGTATGGCCGAAGCGCAGTCGGATCTGGCTCTGCTGCGCAAGATGGCGCCGAACGAGCGGGCCGTGCTCGAAGGGTCGCTCGCGTACGCCATCGGCATGGTCGCGCGGAACCAGCCCGCCGCCGCCACCGGGTCGCTCAATGCGATTCCGCGGGCGCTGCTCGACGGCTACGACGAAGCGGAGCTGTCGTACTGGCGCGCCCGCGCGCTGGAGACGGCCGATCCGGCCACGGCGTTTCGCGAATACTTGTCGGTGCTGCGCTCGGACGTCCCCGCGCACTTTGCCTATTTCTCGCGGCGGCGGCTCGACTCGCCGTCGATGGCCCCACGACTGACGCAGGAGCTGACCCGCCGCGAGGCTCAGGTGCGCACGCTCATCGCGGAGAAGAAGTTCGACGAGGCGAAGGAGATCCAGACGGATCGCGTGCTGCTGTCGTCGCGCGATCACGCCAAGCAGCTCGAGATCCTGCGCGGCATCTACCAGCAGTTGCCGTCGTATAAGGCGGTGCTGGCGCTCGAGCCGCACGCCTTTCCGAAGTTCCCGATGGAGTCGGACAACCGCGCGCTGCTGCTGATGGCCATGGGGCTGTACGACGAAGCAGTGGACGACATCACCCGCCGCTGGGATCTCCGTCCGGCGAAGGAAGCGCTCACCCGTTCGCTGGCGCTGAACCGCGGCAGCGCGTCACGCGAATCGATCTATGCGATCGAGGTGATGATGAACCGCGTCCCGAAAGACTTCTACCCGGAGCTGCTCCCCCGCAGCGTCCGCGAGCTGCTCTATCCCCGCTACTTCGAGGAGTTCATCGCCGCCGACGCCAAACGCTTCGGCGCCGACCCGACGCTCGTGCTGTCGATCATGCGCGAGGAGTCCCGCTTCAACCCCCGCGCAAAGTCCGTCGCCGCAGCCCGCGGCCTCCTGCAGTTCATCATCACCACCGCGAGAGAGATCGGCCGCGGCATCGGCCTGGTGGACGTCGACCCGGAGGACCTGTACGACCCGCGCGTGATCATCCAGTTGGGCGCCAAGTACGTCAGCGAGCTCTCGAAACAGCTCGGCGGCAACCGCTACCGCGTCGCGGCCGCGTACAACGCCGGCCCGAAGCAGGTGGCGCTGTGGTCCCGCATGCAGCCGGGCCACGGGGATGACTACTTTCTCTCGTCCGTGAACTTTGACGAGACCAAGCACTACATCCGCAAGGTGATGAACTCGTACGAGCGGTACAACGAGATCTATGGTGGCGGCGGGCCGGCGGGTGGGATTCGGGCGGAGCCGTAACGCGCGGAGCAGCGCGTTACTGGTTTTTGGTTTTCGGTTTTTGGTGCTCCGCTGTGGCGAATCTTACACGGCGGCTAAGTTGCCCCTCGGATCACCGCAAAGCGGAGCACCAAAAACCAAAAACCAAAAAACCGAAAACCTCCCCCGCTACACGTTCTCGTACAGCGCGCGATACTGCGGCACGATCTTCCCCACATCGAACCGCTCCACGGCCAGCTCCCGGCCGCGGGCTCCCATGCGGCGGCGCAATTCGTCGTCGCGAAGGATCTCGATGGCGCGTTCGGCCATGCCGTCCACGTCGGCTACCGGCAGGAGGTAGCCAGTCTCGCCGTCGTCGACCACCTCCGGCAGGCCGCCGGCGCGGGTGGCGATGACCGGGACTTCGGAGGCCAGCGCTTCGAGGGCGGCCATGCCGAACGACTCGGCATCGGATGGCAGCAGGAACAGGTCGCTCGAGCCGACGATCTCCTCGAGGTTCGGGACGCTGCCGATGAAGTGCACGCGGTCGCGCAGGCCGCGATCGCGGCAGTAGGCTTCGGCGCGCGAGCGGTCAGGGCCGTCGCCGACCATCAGCAGGCGGCTCGGCACTTCGCGCACGACGCGCTCGAAGACCTCCACCACGTCCATGATCCGCTTCACCGGGCGGAAGTTCGAGACGTGGCAGAGCAGCTTGTCTCCCGGCGGGCCGAACATGTGGCAGTAGGCGCTGCTCTCGTGGCGCCGGAAGCGCGTTGGGTCGACGAAGTTCGGGATGACCTCGATGTGCTTGTCGGTGGCGAAGTTGCGCGTCGTCTCCCGCTTGAGCCAGTGGGAGACGGCCGTGACGCCGTCCGACACCTCGATTCCGAACTTCGTGATCGGCAGGTAGCTCGGGTCGCGGCCGACGAGCGTGATGTCGGTGCCGTGCAGCGTGGTGATGACCTTCACCTTCTGCTCGCCGAGGATCTGCTTGGCCAGGTGCGCGCTGATGGCGTGGGGGATGGCGTAGTGCACGTGCAGCACGTCGAGGCGCTCGTACGCCGCCACTTCCGCCATCTTCGTCGCCAGCGCCAGCGTGTACGGCGGATAGGGATCGAAGAGCGGATACGGCGTGACCGTCACCTCGTGAAAGTGCACCCGCTCGTGGAGGATGTTCAGCCGCGACGGCAGCGCGTAGCTGATGAAGTGGACGTCGTCCCCTTCTTTGGCCAGCGCCAGGCCAAGCTCCGTCGCCACGACGCCCGAGCCGCCGAAAGTGGGGTAACAGGTGATGCCGATCTTCATCTGGCCTCTCAATCCTGAGCGAAGCGAAGGATCAGTGGAGCCTCAGCTACAAAGTCCACCTCATCGCTGAGGCTCCATTGATCCTTCGTCGCTTCGCTCCTCAGGATTAGACCTCACGCCCACTGTACGCCGCGATGACGTCGTCGATGCGCGGCGGCTGCTTCGTCAGGAAACCTTCGCCATATCTGGCGCCGATCAGCGCGCCGAAATGGCGGCCGCGGGCGTCGATCATCTCCATGAACTTCGGGTCGGAGAGGACCGTCTTCGGCTCCTTCGACTTCGGGTCATAGAACTGCGATTTGAACGCGGCGGTGGCTTTCATCTTCGTCTTCCACGAGGCCGTCACGTCGGTGACGAACGTCGGCGGGAAGACGTAGTTCTG
>DASWMP010000248.1:0-10180 GCA_036399695.1 Thermoanaerobaculia bacterium
CACCCCTGCCGGGGTGCCGATCTTCTTCCAACCGAAACCGGTGGCGGCGTGCCTTCGGCACTTGCCACCGGCTAATTTACGGCACGCCTCCGGCGTGCGGGGTCCACGAGGAGCCCCAACCGTCGATGTTCAGGCGCGCTGCCTGGTGTCGCGGAGCACGACAACGGACAACGTGCAACGGACAACGCGCCTCTAACGCACGAACGGCACGCAGTACGGATCATCCTCGGCGCAGAGGGCGAACTCGAACTGGATCGTGGTGTGGGCGATGCGGTAGTCGTGCTCGAGCATGGCTTTGACGTCGTCCAGGACGCGGGTGGTCGAGGACAGGGGGATGTCGCCGACCATGAGGTGGGCGGAGAGGGCGGGGCTGGAGGGGCCGAGGGCCCAGATGTGGACGTGGTGGACGCCGAGGACGCCGTCGATGCTGCCGAGGGAGGCGGTGACGGCGTCGGGATCGATGCCGGAGGGGGTGCCTTCCAGCAGCAGGTTCACCGTCTCCCTGAGGATGCCGTAGGCGCTCCAGAGAATCAGGACGCCGATGACCATCGAGATGATCGCGTCCCACTCCATGGCCCCGGTGAAGCGGATCAGCAGGGCCGCGACGATGATGCCAGCAGAGGAGAGGGCGTCGCCGATCATGTGGATGACGGCGCTGCGGATGTTCACGTCGTCGCGGCCGTCCGAGTGCAGCGAGACGGCCGTGGCGGTGTTGACGATCAGGGCGATCGTGGCCGTGACGAGCATGGCCACGGTATGCACGGGGTGGGGGTCGCGGAGGCGCTGGAAGGCTTCGACGAAGATCCAGGCGGTGAAGGCGAGCAGCAGGCCGCCGTTGATGAAGGCGGCCAGGATGCCGGCGCGCTGGTAGCCGAACGACTTCTTCTGCGTGGCCGGGCGGCGCGCGAGTTGGACGGCGGCGAGCGCGAGCAGGAGCGCGACCGCGTCCGTGAGGTTGTGGAGCGCGTCGCCGACGAGGGAGAGGGAGTCGGCCCAGAGGCCGATCCCCAGCTCGCTGGCGACGATCACGAGGTTCGCGACCGTCGCCACCGTCAGCTTGCGCGAAACGGCGTGGCTATGCGCGTGTGCGTGATGCGCGTGCGGGCCGTGATGCTGATGGGCGTGCGCCATCACGGCTCACCGCGTCGACTTCTCCACCTTGCGGGACTTGGCGGCGACGGCGTCGGCCATCGAGCGGCGTTGCTCCTTGAGCCGCGCGGCCAGCTCGGCGTCGGCCGTGGCGACGATCTGCGCCGCCAGAATGCCGGCGTTGCGCGCCCCGCCGATGGCCACGGTGGCCACCGGGATGCCGGGCGGCATCTGCACGACGGCGTAGAGGGCGTCGACGCCGTTCAGCGCTCCGCTGGCGAGCGGCACGCCGATGACCGGCCGCGTGGTGAAGGAGGCCACGACACCCGGCAGGTGCGCGGCCATGCCGGCGCCTGCGATGAAGACGGCGCAGCCGTCACGCTCCGCTTCGGTGACGATCGTATGCGTCCGCTCGGGTGAACGGTGCGCCGAGGCGACGGTGAAGACGTACGGCACACCCGCTTCGTCGAGCGCGGCGGCGGCCTGGGACATGACTTCCGCATCGGAGTCGCTGCCCATGACGATGAGAACCCACGGTTTGTTCATAGTTCAGTTGGCGGTTGGCAGTTGGCAGTTGGCGGTGGATGAAGCACGAGGTCGCTGCCCGGCGAGACTAATCCAATTTGCAAATGAACAGAAGATGGTTCCGACCGCGGCGGCGACGGAGGCAGCGGCAGAATCGTGACCTGATCCACTGCCAACCGCCAACTGCCAACCGCCAACTGCCAACCGCCAACTAACCCACCACCGGCCACTTCCCGCTTGCGCTGTTCCTCGTCTCCAGCGCCCGCCAGCCGATGTCGCGGCGGTAGCGGGCTCCTTCGAAGCGGACCTTGGGGGCGGCCTGGTAGACCTTGGCGAGGGCGTCGGTGAGGGAGGCGGCGCGGGCGCAGACGCTGACGACGCGGCCGGCCTGGTTGACCAGCTTCCCGTCGCGCTTGACCACGCCTGCGTGGAAGATGACGACCGAATCGTCGTCGATGGGATCGAAGATGACTTCCTGCCCCTTCGGGAACTCGTCGGGGTAGCCGTCGACGGCGACGACGACGCAGGCGGCCGCTTCCTTCTTCCAGGAGAGCTTCGTCTCGCCGAGGTTGCCGCGGGCGACGCTGAGGAAGATCTCGGCCAGATCGTCTTCGAGCCGGAGCATCTGCACCTGCGTCTCAGGGTCGCCGAAGCGGCAGTTGTACTCGAGGACTTTCGGCCCCTTCTCGGTGAGCATGACGCCGGCATAGAGGACGCCGGTGTAGGGGCGCCCTTCCGAAGCCATCCCCTGGATGGTCGGATGGATGATGGTGCGCATGATCTCGGCCGCGGTCTCGCCGCTGAGGACGACCGCGGGGGAGTGCGCGCCCATGCCGCCGGTATTCGGGCCGGTCTCGCCGTCGAAGGCTTTCTTGTAGTCCTTGGCCGGGGCGAGGGGGGCGGTCTTCTTCCCGTCCGTGATGGCCATGAAGGAGACTTCCTCCCCTTCGAGGAACTCTTCGACGAGGATGCGGGAGGCGGCGTTGCCGAACCGTTTCTCCTCGTAGACGAGCTTGAGGTACTCCTCGCCGTCGGCTTTCGACTCGGCGATGACGACCCCTTTGCCGGCGGCCAGGCCGTCGACTTTGATGACGGCGGGGTAGCCGATCTTCTTGAGGGCGTCGCGCGCTTCCTCGACGGTGTTACACGTAAAGGCCTCGGCCGTCGGAATCGCATACTTGCGCATGAACTCCTTCGAGAAGACCTTCGACCCTTCGAGCTCGGCCGCGAGGCGGGTGGGGCCGAAGATGGCCAGCCCCCGCTTCTGGAACTCGTCGACGATCCCGAGCGTGAGCGGCAGCTCCGGACCGACGACCGTGAGGTCGATTTTCAACGACTCGGCAAAGTCTGCCAGCTCGATGATGTCCGCTACCCCGATCTGGACGCAGTCCGCGAGCGCCGCGATCCCGGCATTGCCCGGCGCCGCATAAATCTCACGAACAGAAGGACTTTGCTTGAGCTTCCAGCAGATGGCGTGCTCGCGTGCACCCTGACCGACGACGAGAACTCGCATGTGTGGGGGATTGTACCTGACGGGCCGGTGGCCGTTGCTCGTTGTCCGTTGTCCGTGAACCGGGGAGGCTCGTTCTGGTTGTTGGTTGTTGGTTTTTGGTTTTTGGTGGGGGGACCAACAACCAACAACCAAAAACCAACAACCGCCGCCCCACACGGACAACGGACAACGGGCAACGGACAACGCCCCCCCCCCCGCGGGAAGCGCGCCCCCTCCCTAGACGTTCCGCCACCAGCCACCGTACTTAGCATCACAATGGCCGCGGAATTGCGCCTGATGACCCCGACTACTCCGGCACCTGAGCTCGACGATCGCCAGTTGGTGAAGACGATTCGCGAGGGGGACTCTGATGCGTTCGAACAACTGGTTCGACGCAAGACGTCCAAGGTGTACGCCCTCTGCTATCGCATCATCGGGAACGCCGAGGATGCGAAAGACATCTCCCAGCTCGTCTTTCTGAAGCTCTGGGAGAACCTCGAGAAGTACGACCCCGCTTACGCGTTCGACACCTGGCTGTACCGGATGGTGACGAACGTGTCGATCGACTTCATGCGCAACAAGCAGTCGCGCGAGAACGCGGTGAACTCGAACCTCCGTCTCGTCCGTACGTCCGCCGACGCCGAACAGGGCGTCGTCGTGCAGCGCAAGGAGATCGAGAGCGTCTTCGAAGACGTCTCGTCCGTCCTCTCGCCGAAACAGAAGACGATCTTCGTGATGAATCAGATGGATGACCTGCCGTCCGCCGAGATCGCCAAGATCCTCGGCTGCCGCGAGTCGACCGTCCGTAACCACCTATTCAACGCCCGGAAACTCATGCAGCAGCAACTTCAGAAGCGCTACCCCGAGTACGCCCAGTTGTGGAGGGCCCGATGATCTCCTGCGACGCCTTCCGCTCCCGCTTCGCCCCCGCGACCGAAGACGCCCAGGTGCTCGAGCATCTGCGCTCGTGTGACGCCTGCCTCGATCACGCTGCCGGCATCGATCCGGACGTCCTGTTCCGCGCCATCGGTGTCGGCGAGATGACGCCCCCGGGCGGTGTCGAAGCCTTCGTCGACGACGTCATGCGCCAGGTGCGTGTCCGCGATGCGGAGACAGCCGTCGAGAGCAGCCACCGCCCGTCGGTGCTGAGCTGGACGCGGCGTCTCGCCGTCGCCGCCACGTTCACCGTTGCGGTCACGAGCGCCACCCTGTTTTACTTCCGCGCCCCGGCGACGACGCCGGGCAGCGCTCTTACACCGGCCGCGGCGATCGCGCGTCCAGTGGCCGCCTCCCAGGTGGCGCTGGTTTCGCTTCCGTCCGTGGAGCGGTATGACTCCAACAATGCAACCATCGTCGAAGTGCCGGCCGAAACGGCCGACACAGCGATCGTCATGATCTTCGACGAAGATCTCCCGGCGGATTTATGACGTTGAAGCGGATCATCGGCCTCCTCCTCGCACTGACGTTCGTCTGCGGCACCGCCTTCGCGGAGCCTCCGGCCGAGAAGTCGCTCACCGTGCGCTCGTTCACGTTCAAGCACAAGTCGGCCGACAAGGCCGCCGCGGCGATCAAGGACCTGGTCAGCGCCGAGGGCTCGATTTCGCTGCAGCCGTCGGCGAATGCGCTGAGCATCACGGACCGTCCGGAGAACCTCAAAGCCATCGCCGCGGCGCTGGTGGCGTTCGACACTCCGGCCCAGAACTTCCAGCTCGAGATCCGGCTCGTCGCCGCCAGCCGTGTGAAAGCGGAGCAGGCGCCGCGCGTCTCGGACGACATGAAAGACATTGCCACCAAGCTCTCGATGATGCGTTACAACGCCTTCGACAAGCTCGGTGAGGCCAGCTTCCAGGGACGTGAAGGGGAGCCGGGCCAGATCGACATGGACAAATATCGCGCTGAGTTCCGGCTCGGCGAGTACGACCCCGCGAGCAACTCGATCAAGGTGTCGGACCTCAGAATCTCAAAACTCGAGAACGACCAACTCACGCAGGTTCATAAGTCGACTCTCAACCTCAAGCTTGGACAGCAGTTGATCATTGGTGCGGCCAAGGCTCCGGAAAGCCAGCGCGCCCTGATGATCGTGATCACGGCCAGGCGCTGAAGAAGCGCATCTCTCCACACTTCGCGCGGCGCGGGACGCTCACCCCTGCGCCGCGCACCTTTTTTTGTGGATGTAGGACAGACACTCCTGTCTGTCAGGCGCACCCGAAAGGTCCGTTCGCGCCAGGAAGCACCGGTTCCGCTCCACCGGACAGACAAGAGTGTCTGTCCCACGTTCACCTTTTTCTGGCCGCGAGAAACTCCTCCACCTCTTCCACGCTGCGCGTGTTGAAGATCTCTTTGGCGGTCAGGCCGGCTTTGCGCGCCACCCAGCTTCCGGTGATGACGGCGTTGTATTCGCCGATGGAGTGGGCGTCGGGGTGGATGCTGAAGACGACGCCGCGGTCGACGGCCCGGCGCAGGTGGCGCCAGTCGACGTCCAGGCGGTTCGGGTTGCCGTTGATCTCGATCATCACGCCGGTCTCGGCAGCCTTGTCGAAGATGGCGTCGTACTCGACGCTGTAGCCTTCGCGGGCCAGGAGCTTGCGGCCGGTGAGGTGGCCGAGGAAGGTGACGTGCGGGTCGTCCATGGCGCGGAGGATGCGGGCAGTCATCTCGTCCTGCGGCATCTTGAAGTTCGAATGGACCGAGGCGATGACGAAGTCGAACATCGCCAGCGTCTTGGCGCCGTAATCGATGCTCCCGTCCTGCAGGATGTCGGCCTCGGTGCCGCGGAAGACGCGCATCGGCGCCACTTCCGGCTCTTCCGCGGCGATCTCGGCGTGCTGCGCGACGAGTTGCGTTTCCGTGAGGCCGCCGGCGTAGTACGCCGCTTTCGAGTGATCCGACAGTCCGACGTACTCAAAGCCACGCGAGCGTGCGGCGGTGAGCATCTCGCGCACGCTGTTGCGGCCATCCGAGTAGGTGGTGTGGACGTGGAACGTGCCCCGGAGATCGTCGTAGTGGACGAGCTTCGGCCGCTTCTTGCGGGCCAGGTCCTCACCGCTCTCGCGGCGTTCCGGCTCGACGAACGGGATGCCGGCCTTCTCGAAGACGTCGTCCTCGGTGCGCGCTTTCGGGACCTTCGCCGCCTTCGTCTCGAACGCCTCGACGAACTCGCGCGAGCCGGTGGTGCGCAGGAGCGTCGTGCCGAAGGAGGCGGGCTCGGTGAGGTGGAACAGCACCTCCATCTCGTTGCGGACCGTGCCCTTCGCGGTGTCGTCGTCGAGCAGCTCCAGGTTCGCGGCGACGCCGGGCAGCTCGCGGAGGACGTCCTCCCGCTTCTTCGTGGCGATGACGATGTTGACGTTGCGGATGACTTCCAGGCGGCGGCGCACGCTGCCGGAGACTTCGACCTGCTCGACGGCGTCGAGCTCCGCGAGCCGCTCGCGTACGAGTTCGCCGACTTCGATCCCGATCGGCAGGAGATGGAGCGACTCCCGCTTCTTCGCGAACTCGATGCCCTCGAGGATCGTCTCTTCCGTCTTCTTGCCGAAGCCTTTCAGCTTCGCCAGCTTGCCGGCGCGCGCGGCGGCTTCGAGGTCGTCGAGGCTGCCGATGCCCAGCGTTTCGTGGAGCAGGCCGATCTTCTTGAGCCCGAGGCCGGGCACGCGCAGGAGCTCGAAGATGCCGGGCGGGTATTGCTGCCGAAGCTCTTCCAGATAGGTGGACGACCCGGTGCGCACGATCTCGACGATGACCTCGGCGGTGGCTTTGCCGATGCCGGAGATGTCGGTGAGGCGGCCGCGCTCGACGACGGCGTTCATGTCGTCTTCGACGATGCCTTCGACGGCGCGGGCGGCGCGCTCGAAGGCGCGCGCCTTGAACTTGTTCGGGTCACTCAGCTCGATGTAGTGGGAGATCTCGTCGAGCGTGCGGGCTACGGTCCATTTGTCCATCGCGGTGAAGATTATGATGGCGCGCGATGCAAGCCAACGGATATGAATTGCGCCCTGACGAGCGACTAGTCATTGCCGTCGATCTTTCGTCCCGCGATGAGATCCTCCGGCTCGCCGACGAGCTGCACGGCGTCGCCGGGGTCTTCAAGCTGGGCCTGCAGGCGTTCATCGCCAACGGCCCGGATATCGTGCGCGAGGTAGTTGCGCGGGGGGAGAAGGTCTTCCTCGACCTGAAGATTCACGACATCCCCAACACCGCCCAGCACGCCGTCGCGGAGGCGGCGACGCTCGGCGCGTCGATCCTGACGGTGCACACCGGCGGCGGCCCGGCGATGCTGCGCGCCTGCGCGCATGAATCGCTGCTGGTGCTCGGTGTGACGGTGCTGACGAGCCTCGATGAAGGAGAGCTCGCGGCGATCGGCTTCGACGGGACGCCGATGGAGAACGCGGTGCGGCTGGCGCGTCTGGCGAAGGATGCGGGGCTCGGTGGTGTCGTGGCGTCGCCGCTCGAGATTCGCGCGATCCGCGAGGCGTGCGGGGAGGGCTTTGTCATTCTGACGCCGGGGATTCGCCCGGCCGGAGCGGAGGCGGGGGATCAGCGGCGGACGATGACGCCGCGGGAGGCGGTGGCGGCGGGCGCGAGTTACATCGTCGTCGGGCGGCCCATCACCGGGGCCAAAGACCGCCGCGAGGCCGCGCTGCGCATTCTGGAAGAGATGGGCTGATCTCGGAGTGCGGTGGCGCACGCCACCGCTCTTGTACACGTGTAGCAGAGCGGTGGCGTTCGCCACCGCACTCCGAGATCGATGCCCGCGGGGCGCGGGTGAAATGAAAAGGGCCGGCTTGCGCCGGCCCTCGGTTGATCGCTGGAGCTGAAACTACCGGCCGCGGATCGCTCGCCGTCTTCCGCTGTTGCAGTTCTGGCCCGGACCGGCGAAGAAGATCCTCTGGCTGGAGAACTGGCGGCGGTTGCCGAGGATGTCGGTGCCGACGGCGCGCAGCACGTGCTCGCCACGCGGGGTGTTGTCGAGGTTCACGTTGATGCGCCACGGCGAGACCGGGGTGCGGGAGGGGATGTCCTGGCGGGGGACGCCGCCGAGGGTCGCGGTGCCGAGGAGGCCGCCGTCGAGGAAGAGCTCCACGTTGGCGATCTTCTGCGTGCCCGTGACCCAGCCGTGGATCTCATTGCCGCCGCAGGTGGCCTGCGCGGACGGGTTCTCGAACTCGATCCTGCCGATGACCTGGCCGCACGAGCCCCAGGTCTGGAGGCCGCTCAGCTCACCGACAGTGTAGACGTAGGGGCCGACGGCGACCGGGTTGTGCTTGACCTCGTCCGGGGTCACTTCCGTGACGTCCTCGTAGAAGCGCTCCACCGAGCCCTCGAACTGCGGGAGGGACCAGTCGAAGACGTCGAAGGCGATGGTGCGCGAGGGCTTCCGCGTGTGCGGATCGATCTCGTCGATCATCGTGATGAGGCGGTTGTTGTTGTCGTCGAACCAGCCCTGGTAGTGGAAGGCGATGGGGTTGGCGCGGTCGATCTGCAGGTACTGCGGGATGCTGAAGAGGAAGGCGGGGGCCATCGTGCCGTTGCTGTTCAGGCCGAGGACCAGGATCTCGCGGTCGTCGCCGACGCCGATCAGGTTCGCGCCGTTGCTGACGAGGAACTTGCCCGGGCGGTTCTGCGCGCCGGCCAGCGTCGGATTGCTCGGATCCGTCAGGTTGAACGTGTGCGTACCGCCCTCACCCGTCGCCACGAGATAGCCGAAGTTGAAGGCGATGTCGTTGTAGGCGATGTGATTGCGGAGCCCGGCGCGGATCGACGTGAGGAGCCCCGGGTTGTTCCGGTTGGAGATGTCGTAGACGTCGATCTGGTTCGTGCAGGGCGGCGTGTTGCGCGGCACGCAGGGCAGATCGATGATCGGGTAGAGGCCGGCCAGCACGTTGCCGTTGACGGCCAGGCGGCGGTAGTGCAGGCCGCGGGTGCGCGAGACGAGGACCGGCGCCGTGCCGCCCGCGCGCACGTTGCGGAGATCGTAGATCTCGAGACCGGCTTCGCTCGACAGGTAGAGGAACCCGTTGGCGAAGGTGACGCCGCCGTTGGTCTCGCGTGCTCCCATCGAGCCGATGAAGTCTTCGCGCGCGACCTGGAGGTCACCGATGTCGTTCACCGTGTAGGTCGTCAGCGTCTGGCCCGAGAGGACGTAGACGAGGTTGCCCGAGCGGAAGACCCCGTGCGGCGAGAGGTTGAAATCGGTCGCGGGCGGATTCGACGCCACGAGCGAGAGCGGACACTCGCCGGTGAAGTGATCGGCCAGCAATGGTGAAACGGAGAGAGAGAGGAGACAGACGACCAGAGCGATCCGTGACATAACGCGCATAAAGCCTCCCAAAAACACACCCTTCAACGCCCGGCGTCGTGCACGCGAAGCGTCTCACGTATTCTGCGTCTTGGCGCATAACTATGTCGCAACTCAAGAAGATTGGCAAGAACGCTGCTCAGTTTGGGTGAGGCGGTCGTGTATCATGGCCGCAGGAGTCACCATGCTCGACGGTCACGTACTGGTTCTCAACAGAGTCTTCCAGGCCGTGCAGATTACGTCGGTGCGCCGCGCGCTGACGCTCCTGTACAAGGGTCAGGTGCGTGCGGTCGATTCTGAATACCGCACGTATGATTTCGAAAACTGGGCCGACATCCCGGTCCAGCCCAGCGATCACTTCGTCGTCACTCCCAGCCGCAACATCCTCATCCCGCACGTGGTCCAGTTGCTGGTCTTCGACCGCCTGCCGCGCCAGGAAGTGAAGTTCTCCCGCGGGAACATCTACCTGCGCGACCAGAACCGCTGCCAGTACTGCGGCCGCAAGTTCCCGTCCTCCGAGCTGTCGCTCGATCACGTGATTCCGATCTCCCGCGGCGGCAAGTCGACGTGGGAAAACGTGGTCTGCGCCTGTCTCCCCTGCAACGTCCGCAAAGGGAACAAGCTCATCGGCGAAGGCGACATCCGCCTGATCCGCCAGCCCGTCCGCCCCCGCTGGCACCCCCTCCACCGCCTCCAGGGCCGCAGCTACCCCGATATCTGGAAGAACTTTCTGGATGAGGCGTATTGGAATGTGGAGTTGAGGGAGTGAGCGCGTAGCG
>DASWMP010000249.1:0-2194 GCA_036399695.1 Thermoanaerobaculia bacterium
CGCCACCGCTCTTTTATACGTGTACCAGAGCGGTGGCCTTCGCCACCGCACTCCGAGATTACTCCCCGAGCGCGGCGTAGCGCACGATTCTGAACCGGGCGCCCTGTGCTTCGCGGATGCGGGCGGCGAGCTTGTCGTGGAGCTCCGGTTTCCACGTCGTCCAGCGGTCGAAGAAGGCGGCCGTCGCCGCTTTGTCTCCTTCGTGCTGGAGCTTCAGCACCTCCTGCAGGAGCGAGTTGACGGTCTCGGGATAGCGTTCGTAGCGGATCGTGAGGCGGCCGGTGGCGGGATCGGCGGCGATGAGGCCCTTGTCGAGGAACCAGTTGAACTGGACGAGCTGCATGGTTTGGTACGGCTGGTCGCGGCGGGGCTGGACGTTCTGGAGGGTGCGGCGGATGCCGGACGACTGGACGGCGCGGAGCGTGGCCGGATCGGTCTGCATGCGGTGCAGGGCGAAGAGGGACACGAGGTCCGCCTTCATCTCCTCGACGGCGTCGGCGTAGTCCTCGAGAGCGACGTCGAGGGTGCGTCCCTGTTTGTCGCGGTCGACGCCGAGGTAGTGCCCGATCTCGTGCCAGAGCGTGCGCTGGAAATCGCCGACGGAGGCGACGTCGGCGTGATGCGCTTCGGCCGTCGCGGCGCGCCAGATCCGCTCGCTGGCGGCGAAGATCTGCGGGTTCGTCATGATGTTGCGGCGGAGCAGGATCGTCCGGCCGTAGCGTCGGGAGAAGAGGGCGTCGTTCGGCAGGATGGTGGCGGTGTTGGTGCCGCGGGCCTGGCCGAAGTCGGCGATGACGTCGTAGACGCCGACCGGGATGTCCTCGCGGATCTTCTTGTGGTTCTGGTACGGCAGCGCGTCCTCGATGGCCTGGAGGCCGGTGAGCTTGCGGCGCAGCTCCGCCGTTTCCTTCTCGTCGGCCAGGAGGATGCTGACGGCGTGGAAGGCTTTGACGCCGAAGAGGGCGTCGTCGTAGGTCTCGTAGGCGCCGATCTGCGCGTTGAGGTTCTTGAAGCGGCCCGTGATCCAGGAGGCGTCGCCGCTTTCGTAATCATTGGTGATGAGGTCGCGGGCGCGGTTGCGGAGGAAGCGGGCGAACTCCTCGTCCGACGGCTGGAGCTTGTCGGCGGCACGGCGCAGCAGCGAATGCGCTTCCATCAGCTCATCGGAGTATTCGACCGGGTAGGGGACGGCGTAGAAGGCTTTCGGCTCGGGCTTGGCGGCGACGGCGCGGAGGCGCGCGCCGAGGTTCGGGTGCAGGGTGTCGAGCGCCGGGTATTTCGCGAGGACGGCCAGGTCGCGGTCGGCGTTGGCTTTCGTGGCCCGGCGAACGACCGTGCGCTCGGCGAGGATTTCGTCGCGCAGAGCGGGATTGGCGGCGAGGAACGCTTCGAGCTCCGCTTTGGTGGTGTCGATGGGGTAGACGTTGCGCGCCGGCACCTGCGGGTCGACGGGGATGAACGGCTCGCGCTTGTTGTCGAGCGTCGTGGCGATCGGTCCCTGGGAGAGACGGTAAAGGTCGAGGAGGTTCCGCGTGCGCTTCGGCGAGCCGAGCTGCCGGTCGAGGTCGATGAGCCGGCGGTGAGCGTCGACCGCCTGGTGGTGCCGCGACTGTTCGTAGATGCGCTGGAAGATCTGCCCGACGCTGAGCAGGTCGTTCACCGCGCTCCGCTCTTCGGCCGACAGACGCGAGAGGTCGGGCGCCAGCCGGATCGTCTCCGTCTTGGCGAGGATCTCGTTCGACCGTTCCTCCGGCCAGTAGCCGTTCGGGATGGTGGTCTGGGCGGTGGCGGCGGCAGTGAGCATCGTCGAGAGCAGCAGTGCAGGGAGCGTTCTCATTTCTGGGAGTTTAGCGTTGGCGGTCGGGTGTTCACTAGTTTCGCGTTGCCGGGTTCGCGTTGTCCGTTGCTCGTTGTCCGTTTTCCGTAGAGCAGAGCGGCGCGGGCGGTCAGCGGATTGCGGGACGAGTCGCGGAGCGGAACACCGCGAGTGCGCGCCGGTACACCACGAGCGCGCGCCGGTACACCGCGAGTGCGCGCCGGTACACCACGAGCGCGCACCGGTACACCGCGAGTGCGCACCGGTACACCACGAGCGCGCACCGGTACACCGCGAGTGCGCACCGGTACACCACGAGCACGCACCGGTACACCGCGAGTGCGCACCGGTACACCGCGAGTGCGCGCCGGTACACCG
>DASWMP010000250.1:0-17997 GCA_036399695.1 Thermoanaerobaculia bacterium
GCCGCCGCCGGTGGGGTAGAGGATGACGTCGGGCAGCCGTCCGAGGTCGGCGAGGAGCTCGTAGCCCATCGTCTTCTTGCCTTCGACGCGGTACGGCTCTTTGAGCGTGGAGAGGTCGAAGCCGCCGTTTTCGGCGATGTAGGCCTGAACGCGTTTCGCTGCGTCGGTGATGACGCCGGCGACCAGCTCGACCTCGGCGCCGTAGCCGCGGCATTCGTCGACGATCGATTGCGGCGTGTCCTTCGGCATGGCGACGAACACCGGCAGGCCGGCTCGCGCGCCGTAGGCGGAGAGCGCGGCGCCGGCGTTGCCGGCGGTCGGGGCGGCGAGGGTTTGCGCGCCGAGGGCTTTGGCCATCGAGACGGCGGCGCTCATGCCGCGCGATTTGAAGGAGCGGGTCGGGTTCTTCGACTCGTCCTTGAACCAGAGCCGCGGGATGCGGGTCGACGGCAGGAGCGGGGTCAGACCTTCGCCGAGCGTGACGATGTCGGCGACGTCGTCGACCGGCAGCACGTCGGCGTAGCGCCACATGTCGTTGCGACGCGCGTGCTGCAGCTCCGAGGTGGGGGAGAGCTCGTATTGCGCGAGGAGCGGCGCGCCGTCGACGCGGCAGAGGTTGATCAGCGCGTTGGTCTCGTAGCGGGCGTCGCAGAGTGAGCAGGCGAGATGGACGGCAAAGCGGCGCATGAAGCGCCGACTATAAACAAAAACGCCCCGCCGAAGCGGGGCGCGATGAGATCGGTGGTGATCCGAGTTACTTGGTGCCGGCGGCGGCAAGCGCCTTCTGCATCTCGGCGGCGGCCTTCTTGGCGTCCGTGTCGTTCGAGTACTTCGTCATCTCGTCGGCGAAGACATTCAGCTCGCTCTCGTACTTGGCCAGGAGCTGGCGGTTGTACGCGATGGCCGGATCCTGCTGCGCCTGCTGCTGCTTCATCTCTTCGCGGCTCTTGTCGTAGCCGGCGAGGATCTGAGCGTACATCTGCTTCGTCGGCTCGTCCTTCGCTTCGTCGTACGCCTTCTTCGATTCGGCGTAAGCCTTGTCGAGGTTCGCGTTCATCGTCTTCTGGAAGCCTTCGGCGACGCCGGCGCTGCTGGCGGCCAGGATCTGGCCTTTGACCCAGGTGTACTCAGCCGAGTTGAGGCCGAGGTCCTTGGCGGCGCGGAGGTCGGCGGTGACGAGGTCGGCGGCGGAGCCGAGGGCCTTGAAGCCGTCCATCATGCCGGCGATCGACTTCTCGCCTGACTTTTTGGCGTCGTCGGCGTGCTTGTTCATCTCGTCTTTGGCGACCTGCTCGATCTTCTTGGCGTGTTCGCGGACCTTCAGGTACATCTTGACCTGCGCTTCGGTGAGCTTGCCGTCGGCCGGGCCTTCGTACTGATCGTCGGCGACCTCTTTCATCAGATCGGTCGTGCCGCGCTTGTCGAGGTCCTTCGAGATCGAAGCTTTGTCGATGGCTTCCTTGGCTTTGCATCCCACGAGAGCGAGGGACAGACAGAGAACTACTGTAGTGACGTTGCGCATTGGGGTGATTTCCTCCGGGTTATTGGTGAGAGGAATGGTAACTGGATTTGGATCCGGCGAGCGTGATGGGGAGCACGCCGCGGGCGGAGTTGGCAGTTGACGGTTGGCAGTGGGGGAAGTTGGCGGTGGGGGGATCCTGTACAGGCGCACAGAGTGCGCCGATACCCCCGTCGGGTCTCCTCGCTGTGCCACCAGGGTATCGGCGCACTCTGTGCGCCTGTACAAAACCAAGAACCGGAAACCGAAAACCAAGAACCGGCAACCAACAGCGGTCTCTAACCACTGCCAACCGCCAACCGCCAACCGCCAACTAAACCGGAGCGCCCCAGCCGTCGAACTCCGCCAACTGATGGGCGGCGGCCCGCACCAGCTTCTCCACGAAGCCGGGCTCGGTGACGGCGTTCACGCTCGTCTGCTTGACGCCCTGCACGGCCCACTTGCCGGCGTCGTCGGCCTCGGGCATCACGGCCACTTCGTCGAGGAAGGGCTGCAGGTCGTTTGCGAGCGCTTCGGCGGACTCCTGGGAGTCGGCGTAGAAGAAGAAGTCGACGGGGCGGGTGTCGTCGAGGTCGCCGCCATGTTCGACGAAGAGCTTCACGAGCTCCTCATTGCGGGTCAGGTGTGCCTGGAGTGATTCTTCGATCAGCGATTCAGCGGCCATCGGTCAGTTGTGCCCTCACGCGCGCGGCAAGCGCATCGAGCTCCCGCAGAATTGCCTGCAGCTCGATGCGATGCTGTTCCTGGGCGCGCTCGAGCTGCTGCTGCAGCGTCTGTACCTGATCGCCTTCCGGTTCCGCACGCTTGTGATCGGCAAAGGAGATCGGGGGCGGCAGTTCTTCCTCGACCGCGACCTCGATCGGCGCCTCGTCCGCCAGCGGCAGCATCTCGTCCGCGCCGAGCTCTTCGACTTCCTCGACGTGGGGCAGCGGGACGTTGCCCGAAAACGTGGCCGGCCGTTCGCGTCCTTCCGCCAGGAGCTGCTCGAGCGAGACCTCCTCGGCCTTCTCGTACGTCTCTTCCGGCACCGTCTCGAACGGCACCGAGTCGGCGAAGGGATTCGGCGCCTCTGCCAGTTCGACGAGCGGTTCGGGCTCCGGATCGGGCTCCGGCGCGGGCCGGACCTCCACCTTCGCGGCGGTGGCCATGGCGGCGGCGGGGGCGGCTTTCTTGACGGGTTCGCTCTTGCCGCCTTTGAGGCGGTTGAAGAGATGCTTGGCCGTGATCTTCGAGACGAGCTTGAACGTCTCCATGACGCCCTGGCCCTTGACTGCGGCCGCCTCGGTATACGGGTAGCCTTCGAAGCCGAGCGCTTCCTGCAGCGCCTCGACCGGCAGGACGCCCGGGAGGTCGCGCTTGTTGAACTGGATGACGATCGGCGTGTCGTTCACGTCGATGTTGTTCTCCTCGAGGTTGTCGAGGAGGTTCGCGAAGCTTTCCTTGTTCGCGTCCACCATGGCGGGCTGCGAGTCGGCCACGAAGACGACCGAGTCGGCGCCGCGGAGGACGAGCTTACGCGTCTCGTTGTAGAAGACCTGACCCGGGACGGTGTAGAGCTGGATCTTGAGGTTGAACGGGCCGACCTTGCCGATCTCGACGGGGAGGAGGTCGAAGAACAGCGTCCGGTCGGTCTTGGTCGCGAGCGACAGCATCTTTCCCTTTTGTTCGGGAGCGAGCTTGTCGAAGATGACCATCAGGTTCGTCGTCTTGCCGCAGAGACCGGGACCGTAATAGACGATCTTCGCCGTCATCTCGCGCGTGGCGTGGTTGAACAGGACCATAGGGGGCGGAATTGTCGCACACCGGGCAGGGCGGCGACGAGAGGGGCACGGCGAGGCGAGCGGAACCGGCCGGTTCGCAATAGAATCCCGCCGTGGACGACGATCCGGTCGAGATTCCGATCACCGATACGCTCGACCTCCATCCCTTCCGTCCTGCTGACGTGAAAGAAGTTGCGCTCGAATACCTCCTCGAGGCGCGGTCGCGCGGCTTCCGGCAGGTGCGGCTGATCCACGGCCGAGGGATCGGCGTCCAGCGGGAACGAATCCAGGCACTGCTCCGCTCGCTCGACTGGGTCGAAGCCTTCCATGACGCGGATCACACCGGTGGCGGCTGGGGCGCTACGGTCGTGCTCCTGAAAGATCAGCACTGAACTTGCAGTTGGAGTCGCTATGTCAACGCTTTACGAAGAACTGAGCCGGGTCACGACTTACGAGTACTCGGAAGAGGAAGTCCACCAGTACGAACTGCTCCACGAAGAGATCCGCGCGCTCAAGAAGGAGCGCAACGCGGTCATCGTGGCCCACAACTACTACCGTCCGGAGATCCTGAAGGTTGCGGACTTTGTCGGTGACTCGCTCGAGCTGGCCCTCATGGCCGCCGAGGTGCGGGACGCCGACATCATCGAATTCTGCGGCGTCAACTTCATGGCCGAGACGGCCAAGATCGTCAATCCGACCAAGAAGGTCCTGCTGCCGAACCTGCTGGCGGGCTGTCAGCTCGCCGATTCGGCCCCGGCCGAGGATCTGGCCGCGCGTATCGACGAACTGAAGCAGCAGTATCCCGATCTGGCGGTCGTCAGCTACGTCAACACGACGGCGGCGGTGAAGGGGCTGTCCGACATCATCGTCACCTCGGCCAACGCCTCGAAAGTCGTGCGCACGCTGCCGAGCAAGAACATCCTCTTCGTGCCGGACCGGAACCTGGCCAGCCACGTGGCGGCGCAGGTGCCGGAGAAGAACATCATCCCGTGGGACGGCTTCTGCTACGTGCACCAGCAGATCACCCCCGAGGAAGTGTCGCGCATCCGTCAGGCGGACCCGGAGATCGAGATCCTCGTCCATCCGGAGTGCCGCGCCGACGTGGCGGCTCTGGCGGACGCGGTGCTGTCGACGTCGGGCATGGTGCGCTACGCCAAGGAGCGGCCGGCGAGGCGGTTCCTCATCGTCACGGAGTGCGGCCTTTCGGATCGCCTGGCGATGGAAGTGCCGGACAAGACGTTCGTGAAGGGCTGCAAGCTCTGCACGTTCATGAAAGTGACGACGCTCGAGGACGTCCGCGACTCGCTCAAGTACGTGCAGTACGAGATCGAGGTCCCGGAGGACGTACGCGTTCCGGCCGAGCGCGCACTGCGGCGGATGTTCGAAGCGACGAAGTGACCGTGAACCGCGGTGTACTCTTTCTGAATGCGCGGGCCGGTTCGTTCACGCCCGCGGACGAGTCCGCGCTGCGCACTGAAGCGGCGGAGCAGGGGCTGCGCGTCCTGGACGTGGGGCCCGGCCTCGACGTCTATTCGACCATCCGCGAGTCCATTGCCGCGGGGTTGAAGACGTTCGTCGTCGCCGGCGGTGACGGCAGCATCCATCACGTGCTGCAGGCGCTCGTCCATACCGACGCCACGCTCGGCATCATCCCGATCGGCAGCGTGAACCACTTCGCCCGCGACCTGCAGATCCCGCTCGACGACTGGCGCAAGGCGCTGGAGATCGCGGTGAAAGGGGAGGTGCTCCAGATCGACACGGCCCGCGTCAACGGCCGCTACTTCCTCAACAGCGTGATGCTCGGCATCTACCCGACGATCAGCCATTACCGCGAGCGCTTCCGGTCGACGCACAGCAAGTGGCGGGCGTATCTGCGCGCGCTGCGGCTGGCGCTGCGCCAGTTCCCGCACGTGACGCTCGTCATCGAGTTGAACGGGCGCGTGGAGACGATCAGCACGCAGATGTTCGTCGTCTCCGTCAACGCCTACGACCTCGGCCAGGCCGGCATCGCCTCACCGAAAACGAACCTCGATGACGGACGGCTCTCGGTGTACTCGCTGTCGTTCATGGGCCGCTGGCAGTTCACCCGCGCCGCCGCCAAGTTCTTCCGCGGCCGCATTCTCGACGTCCCGGGCTTCCGCCGCGTGCGCACGACCGAGCTGCGCATCGACGGCGCCCGCCACTCCATGCGCCTGTCAGTGGATGGCGAGTTGATGGACCTGCGACCGCCGCTGCAGATCGCGGCCGTCCCGGCGTCGCTGCTGGTGCGCGCTCCGGTCGCGTAGCCCGCCGAGTTTGGAGTGCGGCAGCGACGCCTCATCAACTGCCGCTTTCCCCTAGCCGCAGCGGCGAGCTGCGGCCCGCGTTGCTTCACGCCGGAGGGGGTGCGCGTACCGATCTCCGGCACCCCTACCGGGGTGCGAATCTCTTCCTTGCAACCATACCGGTGGCAGCGCGCCTGCGGCGCTTGCCGACCGGCTAATTTACGGCACGCCTCCGGCGTGCAGAGTTGGTCATCACGAGGAGTTCCGACTTGTACAGGCGGCACAGCGTGCGCCGATTACCTTCGTGGGCGGGGATTGCGCGCGGTGCACCATGCACCTGGGCGGAAGCTCGACGCTTCCGCTATGTGAAAGCGGCAGCTAGTGAGGCGTCGCTGCCGCACTCCAAACTACGAGTAGGTCTCCGTGTAGAACCAGTCGCCTTCGAGATCGCGCACCTCGACCGTTCCGCGGGCGCCGAGCGCGGCGCGGAGGTTCCACTCGTAGGGGAAGAAGCTGAGGTGCAGGTCGAAGGAGACGCGGTAGGGCCGCTGGCGCGGCACGACCACGATCAGGCGTTTCCGCGCGACGCGGCGCAATTCGGTGATGGCCGCGGGCAGGTCGCGTACGTGCTCGAGCATGTGCGTGGAGATCACGGTATCGAACGCCGCATCGTCAAAGGGCAGCGTCTCCACTGAGGCCTGATGAAAGGCGATGCGCGCATCGGACATCGTTTGCGGGGCGACGTCCACCGCCGTCACGTCAAAGCCGGCTTTCAGCAGCCGGCCAGCCAGGAAGCCGCGCCCGGCGCCGGCGTCCAGCACCTTCGGCCCGCTCACCGCGGCCAGGATGGCGTCGAGCGAAGCGCGCGACAGATCCGTCTCCCGCTCGATCGCCTGCACGCTTTCGTAGACACCGGCGAACTCCTGCTCCGACATGGCCGGGACGCCGTCGCGGAAATCGCGGAAGAGCGCGTACTGCCCGCGCGCGACCACCCGCAGCAGGACGTTGAACAGTGCCGAGTCGCGCACGATGGGCGGCAGCGTCTCGTCGAGAAACCAGCGGATCCGGTTCGTGAGCTCCCGCGAAAGCGCCATGCCTGTCTACTTGCAGAGCAACTGGAACACGCCGACCACGTCGTCGCGCACGTCGTCCAGGTCCACCTTCATGGCGCCGACGATCTGCTGGAACTCCGCGTCCGCTTGCAGCGGCTGCAGCCAGGGATGCTTCACGAGCGCGTACCAGGAGTGGTTGCCCAGTTCCGCGGCGCGGTGCAGCCATTGAATGGCCAGGTTGCGGTCACCGAGTTTCGCGTAGCAGAGCGCGACGCGCATGGCAGCCCAGTGGTTGCGGTTGGCGTCGGCTTCGAACGTGCGGATGTGCTGCTCGGCGGCGGCGCGGTCGCCGCGGGCGGCGGCGATCATCGCCTTGAGGCTCTTGCCGATGTAATGGCGCGGCACGAGGTCCGTCGCCGCCCTGGCTTCCGTCTCGGCGGCCGTCACGTTGCCGAGCAGGATGTAGGACATGCCGCGGATGTCGCGGCCGGCCAGCTCGGTGTCGCGCGATTCCATGGCGTAGCGGGCGTTCTGCAGCGCCCCTTCGGGATCGACGGCGTTGATGTACCAGTAGCCGCGGGTCTTCGCCTCGTTGGAAAGGGGATCGATGCGGATCAGCCGGTCGCCGATGCACTGCGACTTCTGCATGTCGCCGGTGGAGATGAAGTAGGCCTGCATCGAGTAGAGCGCGTGCGTATCCGTGGCCTTGATGCGCAAGGCCGCCAGCACCTCGCGTACCGATTCCGTGAAGCGGCGCGGATCGCGGACGAGCACGCGTCCCATGGCCAGGTGCGCCTGCGGGAGGTTCGGATCGAGACGCACCGCCTGCCGCGCGTACCACTCGGCGCGTGCGACGTCCGTCTCGTTCGCGAGACTGCGGGCCTGCCCGAGCGAGAGGGCGATGCCGAGGTCGGCGTAAGCGGCGGCAAAGTCGGGATCGAGCTCCACGGCGCGTTTGAGCGCCGCGATCTGGGCCTGATACTGCTGCGGTACGAGCGTGCCGGTGAGCGCGCGGGCCTTGATGTACTCCTCGTACGCCTTCGGGTTCGTCGAGCGCGCTTCCGAATGTCCCTGCGCTACCTGAATGCCGCCCAGCCTTTCGTTCAGACCGGCGAGCGTGCGGGCCGAGACGTCGTCGATCAGTTCCAGGAGGTTGTCGCGCCGGCCGTCGATGGAGGCCGCCCAGACGTTGTAGCCCGTGCGTGTATCGGTGAGCTGGAGCTGTACGCGCACCAGATCGCCCGCCGCGAGGAAGCTGCCTTTGAGCACGCCGTCGACCTGCAGCTTCTCGCTGGCCGACTTCACGTCCACGTTCTTGTGCTGGAACTCCATGACGGCAGACGTCGGCCGCACCTGCAGCGAGGGGATCTGCTGCAGCTTCGTCACGAGCGCGTCGGCGACGCCGACCGAGAGGAACTCGTCGCGCGTGTTGTTCGCCAGGTTCTGCAGCGGCAGCACGGCCAGCGAACGGATCGGCTGCGGCGCCGCCGCTTCGGCCGAGCTGGTCAGCCCGCTGTCGCGGTACTGCACCAGATAGATGGCGAAGGCGACGATCAGGAGCGCCACGACCGAGATGCCGGCGCGGATCAGCCGCGGACGTCGCACGGTCTTCGGCAGCGAGCTGCGCGTCATCCCGGACGTGTGCATCCGCAACGTCGGCGTGTCGATCTCCTCGAGGTCGGACAGCAGCTCGCGAGCGCTCTGATACCGGCTCGAAGGGCTCTTCTGCAGGAGCCGTCCGATGACTTTCGAGGCGGCGGCCGGAAAGGCCGGGTCGACGGCGGTGAACGGCTCCGGTTCCGAGTCGCGGATCTTGTCGATGACCATCAGCGGCGACTCGGCATTGAAGGGCAGATGCCCGGCCGCCATCTGATAGAGGACCACGCCGACGGCGAACAGGTCGCTCCGTTCGTCGGCCGTTGCGCCGCGGGCCTGTTCGGGCGAGAGGTAGTGCAGCGTGCCGAAGAAGTGGCCGCTCGTCGATTCGAACGTCGGCTTCTCGCCGTCGTCATCCTCGACGCGCGGGACGAGCTTGGCGAGGCCAAAGTCGAGGATCTTGGCCACGCCGTTCGGTTCGATGATGATGTTCGCGCTCTTGATGTCCCGGTGGACGACGCCGTTGTTGTGTGCCGCCGCCAGGCCGGACGCGAGCTGCCGGGCGATATGGAGGAACTCGCCGGCGTCGAGCGGACGGCGGCGCATCCGCTGCGAGAGCGTTTCCCCCTCGCAATACTCCATGACCAGGAACGGCTGCCCGTCGTCGGTCTCGTCGACTTCATAGATGGTGGCGACGTTCTGGTGGCGGATGGCCGCGGCCGCTTTCGCTTCGCGCAGAAAGCGGGCCCGGCGGTCGTCATGCCCGAGCGAATCGGAGTTCAGCACTTTCAGCGCGACCTGCCGCCCGAGACGCCGGTCCTTCGCCAGATACACCGTTCCCATCCCCCCTCTGCCGAGGACACGGACGATCTCGAACCGGTCGAAGCTCTGCGGGATATCGGTCATTGGTGAGGACGCGCCAAGTTGCGGCATTGTAGCGGATTAGGGCTCGGGGCCCAGGGCCCGGGGCCCGGTTGGGGGTCAGGCGCGAGGTTCAGAGGGCACCTCGTACCTGACACCTGCAGTGGGCCCCGCTGACCTGTGCTGGAGTGGGACCGAAGACGGGAGCGCGGAGCCCTGCGGGGGGGGAAGTCAGGACCGCTACGCGGGGTGGAGTCAGGGATCCCCCCAGAACCTCGGGCCTGACTCCCAACTGAGCCCCGAGCCCTGAGCCGTGGGCCCTGGGCGCCCATGTGGGCCGATTCTTGACCCGCGCTCATTTCCATGGGTTACTATTTGAACCCTCAGCAACCTATCCGTGACATGACGACCATCGACAGCGTTGTCCCCGAGATCCAGCTCCCTCCTCGCTACCAGCTCGGCTCCATCCTCAAGGAGACGCCGGCCACCTCGGTTTACCGGGTGTTCGACGTCTCCGACAAACGCGACGAGGCGATCAAGATTCTTCGGCACGAGCTCTCCGAGCCGCAGCAGTTGCTGCGTTTCAAGACGGAGTTCGCCACGCTTGCGTCCATCGAGCACGCCTCCATCATCAAAGTTTTCGACTTCGGTCTCATCGCCGACCGTTTCCCCTACTTCACGATGGAGTTCTTCCCCGGGCGGCGGATCTCCGAATTTTTCGACGGGCAGAACTGGGACGCGCTCTACGACGTGATCCTCCAGATCGCCTCGGCGCTCCACCACATCCACCACCTCGGCATCGTCCACCTCGACCTCAAGCCGACCAACATCCTCGTCGACGAGCACGGCAAGGCCAAGATCATGGACTTCGGCGTGGCCATCGAGAGCCAGCAGGTGCTCGACAGGCTGATCCGCGGAACGCTGCAGTACATGGCCCCCGAGGTGCTGCGCCAGGACCGCATCGACTCACGCGCCGATCTCTACGCCCTCGGCATGACGCTGTACGAGACCGTGACCGGCGCGCTGCCGGGTTACGGCAAGCCGGCCATCGACGTGATCCGCATGCACCTGGACGAGGAGATCCGCACGCCCTCGTCCATCAACCCGCGCATCCCCGAGCCGCTCGAGCAGATCATCATGCGGCTGCTGGAGAAGGACCCGCGGCATCGCTTCCCCTCGGCCGCGGCGCTGCTGCAGGCGGTGGCGCAAGCGGCGGGCAAGACCGCGCCGGCCGCGGAGCTGCTGGTCGGACGGGGCGAGCTTTACGCGGCGCCGCTCATCGGCCGGAAGAACGAGCTGAACCAGCTCACCGTCCTCATCGCCGAGGCGCGTGAAGGGCGCGGCAACGGCGTCATCCTGGCCGGAGCGGAAGGGATGGGGAAGAGCCGCATCGTTCGCGACGCCACTCTGCGCGCGCAGCTCGACGGCGCCCGCGTCTTCACCGGCCGCTGCCCGGTGAACGGCAAGACCATCTACGCGCCCTTCTTCGAGATCTTCCACCAGATGGTCTCGGCCGTGAATCCCGACATCGACGTCTCCGAAGAGATCCGCCGCATCCTGCGGCCGGTCGTCTCGGCGGCGGGTCCGGAGACGACGCCGCCGCAGAACGGCCAGAAGTTCCGCTTCTACAACCGCATCGTGCAGTCGATGCAGGACATCTACGGCTTCCTCTCGGCCGGCTCCGAATCGGGCGGCTCGCCGCTGATCCTGGTCGTCGAAGACCTGCAATGGGCCGACGCCTCGACGGCCGAGCTCTTCTCGTTCCTCGTCACCGAAGCGCGTCAGAACCGCGTGCTCGTCATCGGCACGCTCACGCTCGACGCCGGCGGCGAGGCGGCCATCGAATCGGCGGCGCCGCGTTTCTCCTTCTGGGAGCAGCGGGCGCGCGAGGGCAACTTCCCGATCGTCCGCATCGAGACCCTTTCGGAGCCGCTCGTGCGCGAGCACGTCCAGTCGCTGCTCGGCGAATCGAACGTCTCGGACGAGCTGGTGCGCTGGATGGTCTGGGAGTCGGGCGGCTCGCCGCTCAACATCCGCCGCATCATCGACTACCTGATCGCGCACGGCTCGCTGCACTGGCAGCCGACCGGCTGGGTCGCGGAGATGGAGCGCATCCGCGACGTGCGTATCCCCGGCGGCGCCGCGTCGATCCTGATGGAGCGCGTCGAAGCGCTCGACCCCGAGCCGCGGGCGATGCTCGAGCTGGCCGCCGTGGTCGGCGAACTGGTGGAGCTGGAACTGCTGACGAAGGTCACGGGCGACGACGAGCGCACGTACGCCGCCGTGCACGTGCTCGTCACGCAGGGCGTGCTCGACGAGTCGTCGGACGGAAAGACACTTTCGTTCCCACAGATCCACCTGCGCGACGCGATCTACAACGCGATGCCGGACCGCCACCGCTCCGAGCTGCACCTGCGCGTCGGCAACGTCCTCGAGCCGCTGCTGCGCGCGGCGAACGCGCAGCACCTCGTCGGGCAGGTGGCGTATCACTTCGCCCGCGCCAGCGACATCGAGCGCGGCGTCTACTGGTCCGTCGAAGCGGGCGACCTGGCCACCCGCACGATGGCGCACGAGGAAGCAACGGAGTGCTATCGCGTCGCCCTCGAGCTGATGGACCTGGGCGGCGTCGAAGAAGCACGCAAGGCCGAAGTCCGCGAGAAGCTCGCCGACGCCTACTACCGCCGCGACGATTACCGCAGCGCCATCCACGCCTTCCAGTTCCTCCTCAAGTCGATGCAGGCCCGCAGCGCCGATCCGGACACGGATCTCGACGCCGCCCGCGTCATGAAGAAGATCGGCAAAGTGCTGGCGAAGCGGGGCGAGCACGACGCGGCCATGACGTACTTCCAGAACGGTCTGGCCATCTACGAGCGCGCCGGACAGAGACTGGACGTCGCCGAGCTGCTCAACCGCACGGCGTGGATCCATCGCGAGAAGGACGACTTCGCCGCCGCGCGCGATGCGGCCGAGCGCGCCGGGGCAATGCTCGAAGGGCAGGAGCCGAGCGTCGTCCTCGGCTACGTCAAGAACATGCTCGGCGTCATCGAGTACTCGCGCGGCAACTGGGACCGCTCGAACCAGTTCCTCAGCGAAGCGGTGAGCATCGGCGACCGCGTCGGCTCCGATCAGCTCCGCAAGGTGGCGACGTCGAACCTCGGCAACACGCTCTGGAAGCTCGGCGACCTGGAGACGGCCCTGCAGTGCTTCCGCCGCAACCTGGAGATGTCGGAGGCGGACGGCGACCTGCTCGATCTCGTGACCGCGTACAACAACGTCGGCGTCATCGAGTACAGCCGCGGCAACTTCTCCGCGGCAGCCGGTTACTTCGAGAAGAGCATCCGCATCGACGAGAAGATCGGTGCGCTCGATCACGAAGCGCTGGCGCAGGAGAACCTCGGCGACACGCTGGAGATGCTCGGCCGCTGGGACGAGGCGGCGCATTACTACGAGCGCTGCCTGAAGCTGGAAGGCTTCGACGAGACCCGCTCGTCGCGCACCTCGGTCTATGTCCCACTGGCGCGGCTCACGACGAAGAGGGGAGACATCGCCCGCGCTCTCGAATACGTGCAGAAGGCGCTGCATGCGGCCGAGCGCGCCCGGGACGAGGATCTCGTCGCCGAGGCTTCGTACGTCATGGCGCAGATCGAGGATGAGCGGGAGAACCACGACGAGGCGAAGAAGCACGTCGCCCGCGCGCTGCACATCTTCGGGCAGAACAAGACCATGTCCGGACTGGCGCGCGCGCATACGGCCGCGGCGTCGCTGGCTTTGCGCGAGCAGAACCTCGGTGAGGCGGTGGAGCACGCGGACCTCGGGCGCAAGTACGCCACGAGCATCGCCGACCGTTTCACGCTGGCGAAGAACGACTGGGTGTGGGGCAAGATCCTCTTCTTCAAGGGAGAGCGCGATCCGGCGTCGCAGAAGTTCGAGGCGGCACGCGCCACCTTCGAGGAACTGGAAACGCCGTACGAGCTGGCCCGCCTGCTGTTCGACATGGGCGTCATGCGCGAGGAGCCGGAAGAGGCGACGCAGACCATCCGCAGCGCCATCAAGATCTTCGAGCGCCTCGACGCCACGAACGACCTCGAGCGCGCCCGCGGAGCGCTGTTCCGCATCAAGCCGGCCGGCAAGGCGCCGGACACGAACGTCGTCGGCCTGTACGAGATCGTCAAGATCATCAACTCCACGCTCGACCTGCAGGAAGTGCTGACGCGCGTCCTCGACGTCTGCATCCGCCGTCTGCGCGCGGAGCGCGGCATGATCCTGCTGCTCGATCCGATCACCAGCGCGCTGCGCACGCGCGTCGTGCGCAACATCAAGCCGGATGGAGAAGGGGAGTCGAAGCGCTCGCCGCAGTCGATCGTCCGCGAGGTGATCCAGAGCGGCCAGGCCGTCATGTCGGCCGACGCGCGCGCCGACGACCGCTTCGTCGAATCGGAGTCGGTCATCGCGGAGAACATCCTCTCGATCGTCTGCGTGCCGCTCATCATCAAGGACCGCATCGCCGGGGCGATCTACGTCGATCACCGCCAGGCCCGGCACCTCTTCTCGCAGAAGGACCTGAACTTCCTGGAGGCCTTCGCCGATCAGGCGGCCATCGCCATCGAGAACGCGCGGCTCTACGAGGAGCTGGAGGAAGCACGCACGCGGCTCTCGCTGGAGAACGAATCGCTCCGGCGCGAGGTGCTCGTCGAGAAGCACCTCGACTCCGTCGTCGGCAGCTCGGACGCGGTGGCGAAGATCCAGTTCGCCATCCGCAAGGCGTCGTCGGGCAATTCGACCGTGCTGCTGCGCGGCGAGTCCGGCACCGGCAAGGGCCTGGTCGCGCGCATCATCCACAACGTCTCGCCGCGGCGGAACGGACCGTTCATCAAGTTCAACTGCGCGGCGCTGCCGGAGACGCTGGCGGAATCGGAGCTGTTCGGGCACGAGAAGGGGGCCTTCACCGGCGCCGACCGCCGCAAGCTCGGCCGCTTCGAGCTGGCCAACGGCGGCACGATCTTCCTCGACGAGATCGGCAAGATCAACATGGCCATGCAGGCCAAGCTGTTGCGCGTCGTGGAAGACAAGGAGTTCGAGCGCGTCGGCGGCACGCAGACGATCAAGACGGACGTCAAGATCATCGCCGCCACGAACCTGGAGATGGAGAAGGCGATCGTCGAGGGGACGTTCCGCGAGGATCTCTTCTACCGGCTGAACATCATCCCGATCGTCCTGCCGCCGCTCCGCGAACGGAAGGACGACATCCCGACGCTGGCCGAGTACTTCATCCGCAAGATCTGCAAGGATCTCGGCATCGAGAACAAGCACCTAGAGCCCGGCGTCCTCGACATCTTCATGCAGTTCAACTGGCCCGGGAACGTCCGCGAGCTCGAAGCGACGCTGCACCGCGCCATCGTGATGTCGAACGGCGACACGATGACACGCAGCGAGTTCTTCAGCCTCCTCGGCGACGCCGGCGCGAACGTAGTCCCTGCCGACGCGGCGGTCTCGCACGCCTTCCACCCGGTCCTCGGCAAGCTCGAGGTGACGAGCGATGTCTACGAGGACGTCATGTCGTCGATCGACAAACAGTTGATCCTCCGCGCCCTGGAGAACAGCGGCGGCCGCATCCGCGAAGCCGCAAGGCGTCTCGGCCTCGCGAGAAACACGCTGAAGGCCAAGATCATCAAGTACGGCATTGCCGTGAAGGAGTAGGGCGGCGGGGGGGTACGACGATGGGACCTATAGGACCTATAGGACAGATGGGTCGCAGTCTCCGATGACCCGCATCTCATTGGTCCCATAGGTCCCATCTGTCCCATAGGTCCCATGGCTGCGCGCCACGCGCTAACGAGATCACCGTCGATTACGGCAGGCACGTCCCGCAGGGCCGGAAGCCGGCTGCGATCGCCTCTTCGCGGGTTGCGAATTTAGCGGTGCAGTTGGAGCACGAGTAGTAGCGGCAGCCGCGCTTGTGAAACTTGTGCGTGCTCACGTTCCCGGCGAACGCGGTTTCGTTGGCCGGCGCCGCCGTGGGAGAGGCCGGGCCGGGCAGCATCGACGCTTCCGCCGAAGGCGCGGGTAGCTCTACCGTAGGGCCCGAGCGCGGTGGCGCCGCACGATCCCCGGTGCGCCCGACGAGCAGAATCGCGCAGACGATCAACACACATCCGAGGATTGCGCTGCTCCACCTGTTGGCCATGGTTGTCCTCAAACGACACGAAACGCACGAAAAGGTGGGGAAAGGCCTCCGGAAACCGGAACCCAATTCCCTCTCTACACAGAAGAGAACCGACTCCGAATTTCCCTACCGGCACCTTCCATAACAGCACGTTGACCCTCCGAAACCGGCACCTATACTTACCGAAAACCACAAGTAACCGCCTAAGTCGCTTTCAGGGCAAACCCTTCGTGAGAAGGGGACGCAAAGCCACGGGTCTCCCTCTGTCCGGAGATGGCCGGGTTGCCGAATCGGGCGCTCACCCTTTCAGGAGGAGATATGCATTCGCGTCTGAAGAAGTGGACTTTGGCTGTAGTGATGCTCGCCGCCGGCACGAGCCTCTTCGCGCAGGGAGCACCGGCGAAAAAAGCGGAGCAGCCGGCGATGCTCTCGACGTTCCAGGGAGCGATCGATCCGGCGACCGGCCGTCTGCGCGAGCTGACGCCCGAGGAATCGGTGAACCTCTCGGCGGCGCTGTCGAAACTGCTCGTCCGCTCGATGGACGGGATCAAGATCACGACGCACAGCGACGGCTCGCTCGAGGCCGACCTCGGCGGGCACTTCATGAACGCCATCATCGCCCGCGTCAATGAAGACGGCACGGTCGAGCAGACCTGCGTCGAAGACTCCGGGATCGCATTCGACTTCATGACCCACAGAACGCCCGTTCGCGCCGAGAAAGCGCAGCCGGGTAAAGCAGCGCCGCAGCCGCGCATGCAGCGGGAGACGGAGTAACCGATGAAGACAACACTCCGCCTCCTCCTCATTACGCTCCTGTTCACGACCTCCGCCTTCGCCGGCTCGCAGATCACGATCGTCAACATGGACGGCGCGGGCGAAGGCTTCAACGACCCGACGCCGGCCCTGCCGGTCGGCGGCAACCCGGGCACGACCATCGGCGCGCAACGCCTCATCGCCTTCCAGCATGCCGCCTCGATCTGGGGCTCGCTGCTCGACAGCAACATCGAGATCCGCATCGAATCGAACTTCGATCCGCTGACCTGCACCGCGACGTCAGCAGTCCTCGGCTCGGCCGGCACCCGCCCGGTCAGCGCGAACTTCCCCGGCGCCGAGTGGACCAACACCTGGTACCACGGCGCGCTGGCGAACAAGCGGAGCAACGCGGACCGTTCGACGCTCAACGACATCGCCGCCCGCTTCAACAGCTCGCTCGGCGGCACGAACCCGAACGGGACGCCCTGCTTCACCGGCGGCGGCTGGTACTACGGCCTGGACGGCAATCACGGCGTGAAGTCGGACCTGGTGGTCGTGCTGCTGCACGAGTTCGCCCACGGCCTCGGGTTCGCCACGTTCATGAACACGCAGACGGGCGCGCTGTTCAACGGCGCCCCGGACGTGTTCAACCGCTTCCTCGTGGATAACTCGTTCGCCTCGCCGATGCTGTTCCCGACGATGTCGAACGCGCAGCGCGCCGCCGCGGCGACGAAGCAGTACCAGATCGCCTGGACCGGCAGCGGCGTCACGGCCGCGGCCCCCGGCTTCACCCGCTCGCCCGCTCCGTCGCTGAACATCTCCAGCCCGGCCTCGATCGCCGGTGGCAAAGTGGCCCAGGACGCGGCGTTCGGCCCGCCGCTGACGCTCGGCGGCACGTCCGGCACGGTGGTGGAAGCCATCGACGCGCTGGAAGCGATCGCCGGCTCGACGACGAAGGACGGCTGCAGCCCGATCACGAGCAACGTGGCGGGCAAGATCGCCCTCATCGACCGCGGCGTCTGCGGCTTCATCGTGAAGGTGAAGAATGCGCAGGACGCCGGCGCGATCGGCGTGATCATCGCCAACAACACGCCCGCCGCCCTCCCGGGCATGGGCGGCGCCGACCCGACGATCACGATCCCGTCGATCGGCATCACGCAGGCCGATGCCGCGGCGATCCGCGCGACGATCTCGGGCGGCGTCACGGCCTCGCTCCAGCTCGATCCGAACCGCCGCATGGTCTCGGACGGCGCGGGCCAGATCCTGCTCAACACGCCGCCGTCCTTCGCCGCCGGTTCCTCGGTTTCGCACTTCGACCCGGCCGCGTTCCCGAACCTGCTGATGGAGCCGAACATCAACGGTGACCTGTCGCACGGGGTCGACCTGACGCTCCCGCAGCTCCGCGATATCGGCTGGTACGCCGACGCGGACGGCGATCTGGTCGCCGACGGAAACGACAATTGCCCGACGACCGCCAACGCCGACCAGGCGGATAACGATCACGACCATCAGGGCGATGTCTGCGACGCGGATGACGATAACGACGGCGTCGCCGACACGGCCGACAACTGCCCGACGACGGCGAACTCGAACCAGGCGAATCACGACGGCGACGCTGAAGGCGATGCCTGCGATTCCGACGACGACAACGACGGGATCGTGGACACGGCCGACGCCTGCCCGACGTCGGACATGCGCACCACGGTCCACATCGGCGCCTGCGATTCGGGCGTGACGAACACGCTCCTCGCCGGCGGCTGCACGATCGCCGACAAGATCGCCGAGCTGGCCCTCGCGGCCGCAAATCACGGCCAGTTCGTCAGCAGCGTCGCCCACTTCACAAACGACCTGAAGAAAGCCGGCACGATCTCCGGCGCCAACAAAGGCGCCCTCGAATCCTGCGCCGCCCAGTACTGACCCCACCCGAACAGGCCGGAGCGCCCCATCTGCGCTCCGGCCTGTCTGCTGCGTTGGCGACAGGGACGACCGAGAGGCCTCCGGCGGGCGGCCACGGGCCGCAGCGCTGGTT
>DASWMP010000251.1:0-9629 GCA_036399695.1 Thermoanaerobaculia bacterium
AACGCCGCCGCTCTTTTACACGTGTAGCAGAGCGGTGGCGTTCGCCACCGCACTCCGAGAACGATTGTCTTACGACTCCAGATCCGAGAAATTCACCGACACCAGTCTCGAGCACCCTGCCTCTTCCATCGTCACGCCGTACAGCACGTCGGCCGCTTCCATCGTGCGGCGGGAGTGCGTGATCACGATGAACTGGGTGTCGCGCGAGAAGTCGCGCACAAGACGCACGAAGCGTTCGGTGTTCACTTCGTCGAGTGGGGCGTCGACCTCGTCGAGGATGCAGAACGGCGACGGTTTGTAGCGGAAGATCGCGAAGAGCAGCGCGATGGCCGTCAGGGCGCGCTCGCCGCCGGACAGCAGGGCGATGGACTGGTTCTTCTTGCCGGGGGGCTGCGCGACCAGCTCGATGCCGCTTTCGAGGACGTCTTCCTCGTCGAGCAACTGCATGCGCGCGGTGCCGCCGCCGAACAGCGACGTGAAGATTTCGGTGAACGAGTCGTTGACGGCGGTGAAGGCGTCGCGGAACAGCTCGCGCGACGTGAGGTTGATTTTGCGGATGGTCTGGCGCAGCGATTCGATCGACTGCACGAGGTCGTCGCGCTGCGTGCGCAGGAACGACTCGCGCGTCTCCAACTCCGAGTGCTCGTCGATGGCCAGCACGTTCACGGGGCCGATCTTCTCGACCTGATCGGCGAGCTTCGCCACCTCGGATTCGAGCGACTGGCGCGTTTCGTCGTCGGCCGGAGGCTCGACGTCCGCCAGCGCGTCGATGCCGGCGTGCAGGTCGAGGGCGATCTGTTCGCGCAGCAGCTCGAAGCCTGACTTGGCGCGGTCGAGGCGGCGCTCCGATTCGAAGAGCGTCTCCTTCGCCGTGTTCCACATCGTGCGCGAGCTGACAGCACGCCCTTCGAGCTCGCTGACGCGCGACTGCATGTCCGCCACTTCCGCTTCCAGGCCGATGCGCACTTCCGACAGCTCGTGCAGCTTCGTGAGTGACTGTTCGAGCTGCCCGCGTGCCTGTTCGACCGCGACTTCCGTCTCGTCGCGGCGGCGATGCAGCGTCTCGATCTCCTGCTGCAACTGCGTGGCGCGGGAGCCGAGGGAGACGACGATGCGCGAGAGGTTCTCGTGCTCGCGCTGGATCGAGTTCACGTTGCCGGACGCCGCTTCGACGTCGACGCGCGCCTTCGAGGCGATGTCGGTGATCTCCTCGAATGCCACGCGCGAGACCGACAACTGCTCTTCATGGCCGCGGATCTGCTCGTGCAGCTCGTTCTCGCGGCCCTGCAGCAGGTCGAGTTCCGCCATCGCGGTCTTCTTGCGGGCGATCAGTCCTTCTTTTTCGTCGGCGTAGAGCGTCTGCTCTTCCGACGCCACGGCCAGGTCCTTCTCGAGGCGCTGCAGTTCCTGGCCGGCGCGCTCGCGCTGTCCCTTGCGGTCGCGCAGCTCCTGGTCCGCGGTGCGTGCACGCTCTTCCGCGAGGATGCGGGCGTCGTCGGCGGCGCGGAGGTCTTCCTCGACGGTCTGCAGATCGGCGGCGAGGCCGCTGGCCTGCGTTTCGACGCTGCCGAGGAGCGACTGGAGATCGGCCACTTCGCGCTTCACGGAGAAGACGCCGGGGGTGGCGCCGGCGGTCTTGCCGCCGATGACGAGCGGCCCGCGCACGATGTCGCCGTCGCGTGTGACGAACGTGGCGTTCGGTCGCTCTTTCGCGTTCGCCATCGCTTCCTGCAGCGACTCCACGATGTACGCCTCGGGGATCGCCAGGCGGACCGCGTCGGCCGCCGGACCTTCGCCGAGGACTGACGCCGCGGCGTCGCCACGGCGGGAGCCTTCGCCCAGCGCCTCGTAATCGAGCGCGATGAACGCGCCACGGCCGGCGCCACGCTCGCGCAGGCGTCCGATGGCGTCGATGGCGGTCTGCGCGTGCTCGACGACGGTGGCCTTCGAGACCTCGCGCAGCAGCGTGTCGAGCGCCGCTTCCGAGCCTTCCGCGGCGCGTACCGATTCGGCGGCGGCCGTGGCGTTCGGGATCAGCTCGAGGATCGCGCGGCGCACGTCCTCGTCCTGTGCTTCGAGGGACGCGAGGAGCGTCCGCAGCGAATCGATCTTGTACGTCGTCTGCGAGATCGTGTCGCGGTGGGAGGCCAGCTCTTTGCGCATCCCGTCGCGGCGGGCGATCAGCTCGTCGCGGCGGGTGATGGCGTCGCGGGCGTTCGCCTGTGCGGCGAGGAGGTGCTGTTCGGCGTCGCGCACCGACTGCTCCCACTCGTACATCTGCGCGAGCGCGCCGTCGCGGCTCTCGGCCGCCTTGCGCGCGCTCTCCGTCAGCTTCGACAGGTAGAACTCGCACTTTTCGACGGCGATCTCGATCTGGTGCACCTGGTTGCGCGCGTCCGAGATCTTGGCGATGGTGCGCATGAGCGACTCGCGAGATTCGGCGAGCGCCTTCTCGTTGCGGCGCACGGCGTCGGAGCGTTCCTGCCGCTCGCGCTCGACCTGGTCGGCGATCTCGCGGAGGCGGTTGCGCTCGGCGCGTGCGACTTCGAGCTGCTGCGTCTTCTCTTCCAGCGCGGCCTGCTGCTCCGAGCCTTCGCCTTCGAGCGTGCCGATCTGGTTGCGGGCGTTCTCGATGCGATGCACGAGATCGTCGAGGTTCTGTTCGGACTGGGAGAGGAAGGAGCGGAGGCGCTCCACGTCGGCGCTGAGGCCGGCGATCTCCTCGCGTACGGTCGAGGCGCGGCGTGACGATTCGATGTGCGTGGCTCGCGTTTCCGCGAGCTCCGCTTCATCGGCGCCGAGCTGCGCCGCGAGCTCGCTCTCGCTCTGCTGCGCGTGCGCCACGGCGGCGGCTGCCGCTTCTTCCTCGAGCTGCGCCAGGACGATGCGTCCCTTGTAGAGAGAGCGTTTGGCGGTCGAGAGCTGGTCGACCAGCTCCTTGTGGCGGCGTGCTTTGCCGGCCTGGCGCTTGAGCGAGTTGAGATTGCGCGTCACTTCGCCGAGGGTGTCGTCGATGCGGAGCAGGTTCTGCTGCGTCTCTTCGAGTTTCAGCTCGGCGGCGCGGCGCTTGGTCTTGTACTTGGTGATGCCGGCCGCTTCTTCGATCAGGCGGCGGCGGTCCTGCGGCTTGTTGGAGAGGATGAGGTCGATCTTCCCCTGCTCCATCACCGAGTAGTTGCGGATGCCGAGGCCCGTATCCATGAGGATGTCGGAGATGTCCTTCATCCGGACGCGTTTGCCGTTGAGGCGGAACTCCGACTGGCCGTCGCGAAAGACGCGACGGTGGATCGTGATCTTGCCGTCGTCCGCCATCGGATGGTCGGAGTCGCCGTTCATCGTGCCGAGGGTGAGCGTGACTTCACCCATGGAGAGAGGACGGCGGCGCGCGGAGCCCTGGAAGATGACGTCTTCCATCGTCTCGCCACGGATGTGGGAGGCGCGGTTCTCACCGAGCACCCAGATGATGGCGTCACAGATGTTCGACTTGCCGCAGCCGTTCGGACCGACGACCGCCGTCATGGCGGCCGGGAAGGTGAGATGCGCGGGATCGTAGAAGGACTTGAAGCCGTGAATGTCTAATTTTTGTAAGCGAAACATGGACGATAGGGCGGGATCGTAGCAGGAAAAGACCGCCCGAAGAGGCCGCATTTCGGGTGGTGCTAAACGGCTGAGCCGAAAGGGCAGATCGCGATTGACAGCAGGGTCGCGCAACCGTTCCTGTGCATAATGCGCGCGGCCCTCATGAATGGGATGCCGAAGATGGTGAACGAGATGGTGAGCGAGTTCCTGCAGCGCGAAATCGACCTCGGCTCTTTTCCCAGCGCGCAGTGGGCCACCGGAACCGTCGACGGCATCACGGACGAAGGCGCCCTCGGCAAGGCCATCGCCGTCCCGCTCCGCATCCCGGCGACGCTCTCGACCATCTACGACTGCGCCTCGATTACGAAGGTGCTGGTGACGTCGACCCTGGTCCTCCAGGCGGTTGCCGAAGGACGCATTACATTAGAGGATGAGTACCGCGGGTCGAGCTTCCGCGAGCTGCTCACGCACACCTCCGGTCTGAAAGCCTGGCTGCCGCTATACGCCCTCGGCGACTACCTGGAGACGATCGCCCGCGAGGGGAGGGAGGCGGCGCGCGGCGAGCGGGTCATGTACTCCGACCTCAACTTCGTCCTCCTCTATCACGCGATCCGGGAACTGTTCGGCGACTACGTCGAGGCCGCGCGCGAGCGGATCTTCACGCCGCTCGGCCTCACCGATACCTGCTTTCGTCCGGATCGTTCGCTGTTGCCGCGCATCGCCGCGACGGAGTGGGGGCAGCGCTTCGAGCCGCAGCTCGCGGTCCGCGTCGGCCGTCCGATCGAGCTGGTCACGCAACAGCCGTCGCGGGACGACCGGCAGCAGCTCTTCACCGGACCGCGCCAGGGGCTGATGTGGGGGGAGACGAACGACGGCAACTCGCACCATGCCGGCGGGACGTGCGGGAACGCCGGCCTTTTCTCGACCGCGCGGGACGTCTTCCGCATCGTCCAGGGCTTTGCGCGCGGCGAGCTGGTGCCGCGGGAGCTCGTGGACGAGGCGACGCTCCCTCACGCCGGCGATCGTGGCCTCGGCTGGCAGCTCGGCGGACCGGGTCTTTCGCCCGAATCGTACGGCCACATGGGTTTCACCGGGACGTCAGTCTGGATCGACGGGGAGCGCATCTTTGTCCTGCTCACGAACCGCATTCATCCCTGCGCGGCGCCGATCGCGATGCACAGAATCCGTGGAGAGTTCCATCAACGGTCACGTTTTTGACCCACTGTTCTGAATTTGATCCGCCGTTAAAGCCTTATGTGGGTCAGCAACAGGACCTCCTTTGAACTAAGTTACTGATTCTACGTGCGGCATTCGCCATGCTCTAAGAGCTGATCACCAATCTTAAGGAGAATGAGCGAATGATCCGACGTTTGATGACAGTTTTTGGTGTGGCGGTACTGGTTGCGGGCATGGCAGTGGCGGGGCAGAACCCGAACCAGCCGGCACAGGGTCAGGAAGAGGTCGTGGCGAATCCCGAGGCGCCGTTCACGATCGAAGGGCAGGAGTACCTCGACCATGCGTCGTTCTCGACGCGCGGCCGTTGCGGCGTCCGCGACCTCGATGAGAACACCGCCCGCGCGGTGGAAGAGCAGTTCATGGCGTCCCTGATGCAGACCCCGCGCTACAGCGTCGAGTCGATCAGCAGCCCGGTCTCGATCACGGTCAACTTCCACGTCATCCGCAGCGGAACGGGCGCGGGCGACGTGTCGGACACGCGCCTGAACTCGCAGATTGCGACGCTGAATGCGGCGTACAACGGCAAGGGCTTCACGTTCGTCCGCGGCACCACGGACCGCACGAACAACAGCACCTGGTACACGATGCAGCCCGGCACCTCGGCCGAGCTGAACGCGAAGAACTACTTCACCGGCATTGCCGCGAACAACCCGAACTACGTCCTGAACTTCTACACGGCGGCTCCGGCCGGCGGCCTGCTCGGCTGGGCGACCTTCCCGTGGGATCTCGCTGCCAACGCCCGCATGGACGGCGTCGTCGTCCTGCACTCGTCGGTCAACGGCGGCACGGCGACGAACTACAACCTCGGCGACACCGGCGTGCATGAAGTCGGTCACTGGCTCGGCCTCTACCACACCTTCCAGAGTGGCTGCGGCACCGGCAACAACACCACCAGCGGTGATCGCGTTGCCGACACCGCCGCCGAGGCCAGCGCCGCCTCCGGCTGCCCGTCGGGCCGCGACACCTGCAGCTACGCCGGCGTCGACCCGATCACCAACTTCATGGACTACACCTACGACTCCTGCATGAACAACTTCACCACCGGCCAGGCCACCCGCATGGTCAACAGCGCCGCGACCTACCGCCCGTCGCTGTAATCCCCGCTACGCGATGAACCGAGAAGCCCCGGGCGCAAGCCCGGGGCTTTTCTCGTTTGAGGAAGAGGCCTCACGAGGAGATTCGAAGCTTTCAACCGAACCAGCTACCCGGCGCCCACGCCGCCGCCCGTCCGCGAAGGAGTGTCGCGGCACTCGGGTCGCCGTTGGCGTCGCAGAGCGCGCCGAAGATGTAGAGGGTCTCGGCTAGAAGGGGATCGGGGTCGGTGTAGTCGTCGCGGAAGCGGGTCTCGAGCAGCTCGATGTTGTCGCGGAACGTGCGGAGGGCGGCTTCGCGGTCGCCGGAGCGGAGCTGGATGTAGGCCAGGCCGAGCTGCTGGAACTCCTGGATCTGCGGGTATTGGGCGATCTGCTCCTGCATGAGCCGCAGCGCCTCGGGGAGGTCGCGGCGCTGGTGCGCCAGCACGAGAGCGATCCCTTCCCGCGCCGCCGGGTCGCTCGACTTCCGGTAGGAATCGATGGCTTCGTCGAACCGCCCGAGGAGCTTGAGCGCTTCGGCGCGATGAAGGTGGGCGGCGCTGTCGTTCGGCTTCCGCGCGAGCTGGCGATCGGCTTCCGCGACGGCGTCGGCGTAGCGCTGCTGCTGGATGAGCTGCTGAATGTTCGTCACCGGCTTCTGCGCGAACATGTAAGCCACCAGCCACCCGAGCAGCACCAGCGCAAGAAGAATGAACAGCAGCCAGACGCTCATGGAATGCATGGTAGCGCGGTCTATCTCGGAGTGCGGTGGCGCAGGTAAGCCACCGCTCTCGGAGATTGGCTTACCGTACGAGCCGGTGCGAGGGCGATGCGCCTTCAGCGCGCTCCGCGGGCGCCAGCGTCGTAGCCCCGGGCGAAAAGCCCCAACGGCGTTAACTTAAGATGTGGGACAGACACTCTTGTCTGTCCGGTGCACCCGAACGGCCGCTTGTCTGGAGGACCTCAGGGTGGGCCGGACAGACAGGAGTGTCTGTCCCACATGAGGCAAACCTCTAAATCAACGCCATTGGGGCGAAAAGGTGGGGGGCTCGCTTTCGACGTCAGCGCGGCGGGCGTTGCTGGGGCGGCGGCTGTTGGGGCAGCGCCCCGAACGGCCGTGCCTGCGGCTGCGCCACTGGCGCCACACCAGGCCTTACGGGCTGGCCTGCAGCAGCGGGATTCGGCACCGCCGGATTCTGCGCGCCGGCCGGAGGCGGATTCTTCGCCGCCTGTGCTGCTGCCTTCTCGGCGGCTTCCTTCGCCTTGGCCTCGGCTTCGGCCTGCTGCTCGGCGATGATCTCCGGGGGCGTCGCCGCTCCTTGCTCCATGATGTAGGTGCGCATGACGGTCGGGCGGCCGTCGTACTGGAACGGCAGCTCGGGCATCGGCACCGGCTTCGATTCGTCCGTCTGGTTCGACAGGTCGGTGATCTCGGTGAGCGGCACGGCGGCGGCGTTCGTCACCTCGCGGTCGTTCCGGATCGAGATGAACTGATGCAGCCCCGCCAGGACGAGGAAGACGACGCCGAGGGTGACGGCGATGACGATGCCCTGGCGTTGGCGGGCGTATTCGAGGACGCTCTCGCCCGTCGACATGTCGCGCGGGCGGAAGATCTCCTGCAGCATCGCCTGTGTGTCGATGCGCTCGCCGGTCTGCGGGTTCGCCCCGCAGTAGGGGCAGACCTTCGCTGCCCCGTCAATCGTGTGGCGGCAGGCCACGCAAACGGCTTTACTCATTTCCACGGAATGATATGTCGACGGTCGTCTGGGCGCTGACCGGCTCGCCGTTCTCGGTGGCCGGTTTGAAGCGCCAGTTCTGGATGGCGGCGATGAGCTGGGCCGTGTGGCCGGGGATGCCGTCGCGGATGTTGACCTCGCGCACGAGGCCGTCGGCGCCGACGAGCAGGTCGACCTTGGCGACGGTGGTCCGTGCGACGGAGATCGTCGGCAGCGGCGTGTAACGGGGCACCGGGCGGGTCCTCACGGAGCTGCTGCGCGCTTCGCGTGCGCGCTCCTGCGGAGGCGTCTGCTGCGCCTGCTGCTGATCGCCGTTCTGCTGATCCGGCACCGTGCCGGGCCGGGGGGCCGGTTTCGGACGGGGAGCCGCAGGACGCGGCGTCTGTGCGTAAGCGGCCCCGGTGATGCTGCGCGGATCGGTCATCGCCGCCATCTGCTCGCGCTTTTTGCGCTCGGCGGCGGCGCGTTGCGCGAGCTGATCGTATTCGACTGACGAGACGGCCGTGGCATCGGCGCGCTGGTAGTCGTTCGTGGCCGAGCCGGCGTCGGCAACGGGCACCGGAGCGCTCGTGATCGGCGTCTCGACGGTCGTATCCATCTCGATGAGCGGCGGTGCGTTCTGCGGCGCCGCGGCGCCGGTCGTGGTCTTGGATTTATCGGTGAGGGGTTCGGGAGCATCGTCCGGCGTGCCGTCGCGGTTCACCACCATCCCGACGGCGAAGGAGGCGATGAGCACGGCAATGAGGCCAAGGGCGATGAGGATCCGTTTCCGCCACCCCCGCTCCGCGGGAGGGACGTACACCGGAACCTGCGTTTCGGCCGCCTCGGCCGTGACCGGCTGCTCCTGATCCCAGTTGCAGAAGGGGCAGATGTGCGCGATCGCGTCGATCGCCCTTCCGCATCGGACACAGCTTTTACGTTCGGTCATGTTGGCTGCCACTCGTGCAACCGGCATACCGCCGTCAGCGGAGGAGGCGCAGCCGCCCGTCCTGCCAGATCCAGACGCCGTCGGACGTGACGGTAAACGCTGTCGCTGCAAGACCTTCGGCCAGGACGGTGCTCTTCGTCCCCTCGAAACGGTAGAGGGTGGCGGAGCTGGAGTCGTAGGCGATCCAGCGCGAGCCGCTGACGGCCACACGGTCGACGCCGGTCGGGAAGGAGGAGTTGCGGTTGCTGTAGAGGCCGAGCCCGAGGAGACCGCGAATGAAGCCGCGGGTCACGGCCTGCGTCATCGACTGCGCTCCTTCGACGACCCAGACGCGCTTGGCCGACGGATCGGCGACGGCGATGTTCGGCGCTTTGGCCACGGCGACGTCGACCGGCACCGCGCCGGCTTCGAGGACGCCGTGCGGCTGCATCTCCTGCAGGTCGAGGATGGCGATCTTCCCGGTACGGGGGAGGACGAGATACGCGAAGCGGCCGGCGACTTCAAAGTCGGAGGCGGCAGGCTCGGTCCTCACACGGCGGGTGACGCGCAGGGTGCGGGGGTCGATCTCTTCGAGGATCCCCTCGGCGCGGCCGTAGACGTAGAGGCGGCCGTTGCTCTGGCGCAGGAAGGCCGGATCGGCCGGCGTGCGCAGAGACGGGGCGCAGCCGCCGCACTCGAGGAGACGGGCATCGCGGGCGAGGGTGTAGAGGTCGTCGCCGACGAAGAGGCCGTCGATGGGGGTCTCCCCGGTTTTGCGGACGACGGTGCGGCCGCTGGAGAGGTCGACGATGCGCGCTTCGTTGGCGAGGGCATCGAGCACGGCCGCTTTCCGCTCGCCGGTGATGATGGCCGTGGCGTTGGTGACGCCGTCGACGCTCCAGCGGCGGGTGGTGTTCTCGAACAGCTCGATACGTTGGTCGTGAGCCACGACGATACCGCGCGGCGTTGCCGCGATGGTCTGCGCCAAGAGCGCCGGCGCGAACAGCACTGCTGCCGCAGCGAGAAGCCATCTCGGAGTGCGGTGGCACAGCCACCGCTCTGGTACACGTGTAAAAGAGCGGTGGCTGCGCCACCGCA
>DASWMP010000252.1:0-4451 GCA_036399695.1 Thermoanaerobaculia bacterium
GGTGGCGAACGCCACCGCTCTGGTACACGTATAAAAGAGCGGTGGCGTTCGCCACCGCTCTCCGAGATTGAGCTCAGGGGATGAACCCGCGGATCGTGCGGACCTTTGCGTCCGGCACGTCCACCTTCACTTCCACCGTGCGGTAGTTCTGGTCCTTCTTCGTGCTCTCGGTCTCGTAGCTGACCAGGTACTGCGACCGCAGGTCCTTCTCGAGCTGGGCGTACGTGTCCTTGAGCTGCTTCACGTCGCGCACCAGGTAGACCACACCGCCGGTCTCGGCGGCGAGGTTCTTCATCGCGGAAGTGCCGCCCATGCCCATGAAGCCCATCTCGATGCCGATGAAGTAGAGCGGCACGCGCGAGGCGCGGGCGTAGGTGAGCATGTCGTCGTAGCCGAGGCGGGAGGTCGTGTCTTCACCATCCGTGAGGATGATCAGCGCCTTGCGGCCCTGCAGGTTGCGGAAGCGGTAGAGGCCCGTGACGATGGCGTCGTAGAGGGACGTGCCACCGCCGGCGTCCGGCACGGCGTTGACCTGCGCTTCGAGCGAGGTGATGTCGGTGACGAACGGCGCGTTGCGCTGCGGGTCCATGGCGAAGCCGCTGATGAAGGCGCGGTCGTTCTTCTTGATGATGCTCTTGAAGAACGTCACGGCCGCTTCCTTCGTCGGCTTCATCCGCTGCTCCATGCTGCCGGAGTGGTCGAGCAGCACGCCGACGGAGATCGGCAGGTTGGCGGCGAAGGCGAAACCGGAGATCTTCTGCGGCTTGCCGTTCTCCAGCACCGTGAAGCTGGTCTGCTTGAGGTCGGGGATCGGCAGGCCGGCGCGGTCGGTGACGCTGACCGGCAGCTCGACGAGGTTCACGTCGATCTGTTCGATGTAGCGGTCGCCGTTGAGGAAGAGCAGGTCGGCGGCCTCGTAGCCGGTATCGTCGATGACGGAGGCGCGCACGAATTCGAGCCCGGCGAGGCGCGCCGTCGGGATGTCGAGCGCGTACGGCGGCCGCGTCCACTCGGTGAGCTTCTTGGCGTTGCCGTCGTAGAGGACGACGGTCTTGAGCTCCGCGTTCTTCGGGTTCTGCACGCTGAGCTTGAAGTGGGAGACGCCGTCGGGTGTCTCGGTGCGGGTGATCTTCACCTCGAGCTGCGTCTCCCGCTCGTTGACGATGAAGGCGTCGGCATCGACGTAGCGTCCCTGCGGGTCGTAGCCGACGACGCGCACTTCGACGCGCTTCGGCAGCTTGCCGAGGTCGAGCTCTGCGCGGTAGGGGGGAGCGTTGCGCGCCAGGATCTTCTTTCCTTCGACGAAGAACTCCAGCCGCCGGACGGGCGGAAGGACGTCGACCTCGACGATGAAGAGGTTCGGTGCGACGTCGCGCTTCGGGGCACGGATCTTCACCGCCCCCACGCTCTCCGGCACCACTCCCTCGGCGAACATCGCCTCCGCGCCATCCTCCGCGCTGGCGACGTACGGCCGGCCGGTCCTGGCGATCGTGAATTTCTGCACGTTCTTGGAGACGATGGCCGGCGGCCCCTCTTCGAGCGGGATCAGCAGCTTCGCATCGACTTCGAGCTCCCCTTCGGCGAAGGTCTGGATCGAGCCGATCGACCCCTCGCGCCGCTCTTCCGGAATGGCGAACCGGAAGTTCCGCAGCACCTGCCCCCCCTGCATGTACGACCCCTGCAGCACGAGCGGAAGGTTCTGCGCGATGGCCTCGCGATCGCCATAGCGGAAGGTGACGCGCACGACGACGCCTTTGTCGCTGTCGCCAAGCGGCTCGACGCCGATGGCCAGATTCGTATCAGTCTTCGTTTCCTGCGCAAGGAGCGCAGCGGGGATGAGGGTGAGCGCGAGGAGCAGCAGGAGCGCGCGATTCATGGCGTAGACCATCGAGGATAGCGGATGCAGTTGCGGCCCAAGTGTCAAATCCGTGGCATTACCGCGTTGTCCGTTGTCCGTTTCGGGTTGTCCGTGCCGCGCGCCGTGGGTCTCCACAGACAACGGGCAACGGACAACGCCGCTCCATATAATCGCCCACGTGACCCTCCGCTACCGTGCTGTGCTGTTCGATCTCGACGGCACTCTGGTCGATTCGTACGCCGCGCTGGCGGAGGCGGTGAACTATGCGCGGCGGGAGCATGGGCTGGTGGACCTGAGCACGACCCGCATCCGTGACTTTGTCGGCGATGGGCTGGAGACGCTGCTGCAACGGGCGTTCGCGGGGGACGATGTGCCGTCGACCGTCCAGAAGGCCTTCGAGCAGCGATATGACGAGATCTGCTGCGTCGAGTCGAAAGTGCTGGCGGACGTCGAGGCCACACTGCAGACGCTGTCGCAGCTCGGCGTGACGATGGCGGTCTGCACGAACAAGCCGACTTATTTTTCCCGCAAGATCCTCGACTTCCTCGGGCTCGGCCGGCACTTCCGCGCCGTCGTCGGTCCCGATCTGGCGGGGGCGCGGAAGCCGGACGCGCGGCATGTCGAGCGGACGATCGACGAGGCGGGGTGCCGCGGCGCAACCGTCCTCTTCGTCGGGGACATGCCGATCGACGTCCGCGCGGCGCGCAATTCAGGCATCGACGTAGCCGTCGTGGCCAGCGGTTCGGCCACGGCGGAGGAGCTGCACGAGTCCGGGCCGGATCACTTTCTCGAACGTTTCGCGGATCTGCTGACGATCGTCCGCAGCGGGGAGGCCGCATGAAGTACCGCTTCGTCTTCTTCGACGTCGACTCGACGCTCGTCACGATCGAAGGGATCGACGAGCTGGCGAACGGCAACCCGGAGATCGCCGCGCTCACGAATGCCGCCATGAACGGCGAGCTCCCGCTCGATCGGGTCTACGCAAAGCGGCTGGAGCTCATCCGGCCGACGCGCGGGCAGATCGAAGCGCTCGGCCGCCGCTATGTCGAGACGCTCGTGGAAGGCGCCGAGGAGACGATCGCCCGGCTCAAGGAAGCGGGCGCGCACATCCAGATCGTCAGCGCCGGCATCACCCAGGCCATCGAGCCGCTGGCGGCGCGGCTCGGCATCGCCGCGACGCACGCCGTGGCCCTGCAGTTCGACGAGGCCGGCAATTACGTCGACTTCGATCGCCGGTCGCTGTTGACGAAGCCCGGCGGCAAAGAACTGGTCGTCCGGGCGCTGCTCGCTCGCTCGAAAGGACACTCCGCCTTCATCGGCGACGGCGTCAGCGATCTGGAAACAAAGGGCGTCGTCGACCTCTTCATCGGCTTCGGCGGCGTGCAGTCACGGCCCCGGGTGAAGGAAAATGCCGACGTATTCGTGGAGGAGAGGACATTGGCAGCAGTGCTGCCGTACCTGATCGACCATGACTGAACCAGCCAAGTACTTCGTTCCCGGTCCGACGTGGGTGCGTCCCGAGATCCTGCAGCAGATGGCCCGGCCGATGATGGGCCACCGCACCGCGGAGTTCAAAGCGCTGTTCCACGACATCAACGCGGGGCTCAAGACGCTCTTCGCGACCAGGCAGCACACGGTGGTCATCAGTTCGTCCGGCACCGGCGTGATGCAGGCGGCACTGGAGAACTGCGTCGCCCGGCGCGTGCTCGTCACGACCTGCGGCGCCTTCTCGGAACGGTGGTACTCGATCGCCGAGTCGCTCGGGTACGAGGTCGACCGCCTCGACGCCGGCTGGGGGAACGCCATCGATCCCGACGCGCTCGCCGATCACCTGGCGCGTCACCATCGCGCCCACTACGACGCCGTGACGATCACGCACAACGAGACGTCGACCGGCGTCACGAACGACGTGGCGGCACTGACGCGCGTGGTGCGCGACGAAACGCCCGACACGCTCGTTCTCGTCGACGCCGTCTCCTCACTCGGCGGCATCCCGGTGCTGTTCGACGAATGGGGCGTCGACGTCTGCCTCGCCAGCGTGCAGAAGGGGCTGGCCCTGCCGCCCGGCATCACCGTCGCGGCGGTCTCGGAGCAGGCGGTCACGCGCGCCAAGAAGCACCCGTACCGCGGGACGTACTTTGATTTCGTCCCGTACATCGAGAAGGCGGCCGAGGATACGGTGCCGTCAACCCCGTCCCTGCCGCACTTTTACGCGCTGCAGAAACAGCTCGACTACATCCTCAACAGCGAGAGCCTCCCGGTCCGCTTCGAGCGCCACCGCCGCATGCGCGAGCTGGTGCACGAACGGACGGCGCGCTACGCGAAGGTGGCGGGCGACCGCGAGTACGCCTCCAACACCGTGACCGCCCTCGAGCCGATGATGGACGCCGAAACCCTCCGCAACCAGATGAAGCACCGCGGCTATACCCTCGGCGGCGGCTACGGCGAGTGGAAGGACCGCACGTTCAGGATCGGCCACATGGGGGACATCTCCGTGGCGGACCTGGAGGCGATGCTGGACGTGCTGGATGACGTAGCAGGCGGGTAATCTCGGAGTGCGGTGGCGCACGCCACCGCTCTGGTACACGTATAG
>DASWMP010000253.1:0-5503 GCA_036399695.1 Thermoanaerobaculia bacterium
CCACGGCGCGGGTGCCGCGTTTCGGATAGCTGACGATGAGATGCTCGGGCCGCAGCCTGTCGACTTCGAGGGCGAACGTGCCGGCCGCGTCGGATTGCACGCGCTCTCCGTTCGGCGTGGCGATCGTTGCGCCGGCGAGCGGCTTGCCGTCCGCGGACGTGACGCTGCCGGTGATACGCGGCAGTGCCTCCAGCCGGATCGCGCCGAGCGCCGCCCCTTCCTCGGCGACGACGATGTGGCGCGTGATGCTCCGGTGATGCGGGGCGGAGATCGTCAGCTCGTACGCACCCGGAGCGACGTTCAGCCGTCCGAGGCGATCGGCGGATGCGAGCGGTTCCTCATGTGTGGTGACGCTGCCGGTCGCGAGCGAGGCAACGTCGATGCGGATGGCCGGCGCGTCGACCGCACGCGCGAGCTCGAGCTTCAGCGTGAGGGTCGCGGCGTGAGCGGACGTGATGGTGAAGAGGAGCAGGGCCGGAATCAATTGGCGAAGCATCGTGACTCCCGTCGGATTTGCGAATGGTGGCGAGAATGAGAATCAGCGGGCCGGGACGGGCCGCACTTCAGCGACGGCCGTCGGCGCGGCCTGCGGGGTCGTGACCGTGACGGTCTCGCCCTGCTGCACTTCGACGCGGGCGACGGTGAGCTCGGACGCGAGATCGGCCGGCGCGGCGGCGAGGCCGGTGCAGGCGCCGGTTTCATGGCACGTGTCGATGCCGAACCAGCAGCGGCGCGCGTTGCCGGCGTCAATCGTACAATCGGCGGGCCCCGTACAGCCGACGCAGACCGCATACGACGGGGCCGCAACGACGAAGAGGGAAAGAATCGAGAGAACCAGCAGACCTTTCTTCATGACAATCTCCTTTTCTCCGCGGGAGTCACAGGGACATAGTCACGAAACGGTGCCGCGCGAGCCTAGTGTGATTATTTGCGACAGATCAGCGCGCCAGCATGCGCGCTGCCTCGTCCGGCGGGAGCGGGCGCGCAAAGTAGAAGCCTTGCGCGTACGACACGCCGAGGCCGCGCATCCGCGTGACCTGCTCGGCGGTCTCCAGCCCTTCGACCGTCACTTCCATCCCCAGCACGCGCGCGAGGCTGGCGATGGTGCGCACCATCTCGTCAGCGCGCGTCGTGTCGCCGTCGAGCAGGAACGAGCGGTCGATCTTGAGCATGTCGAACGGGAACTCGCGCAGGGAGCTGAGCGAGGAATAGCCGGTGCCGAAGTCGTCGAGGCTCAGCTTGACGTTGATGTCACGCAACGCGCGCAGCAGCTCGGCGGCCGCTTCGGCGTTTTCGATGAGCACGTTCTCCGTCACTTCGAGGTGCAGGCGCTCCGGCGCCACGCCGCTTTCGGCTACGGCCGCGGCTACGCGCTCCACCACGTCGGGCTGCAGGAGCTGGCGCGGTGAGAGGTTCACGTGCATGTCCACGCCGTCCCATGCGGACGCCTGCCGCAGCGCTTCGCGCAGCACCCACTCGCCGATGGCGACGATGAGGCCCGTCTCCTCGGCGGTGGCGATGATGCTGTCCGCCGAGACGAGCGTGTCGCCGCGCTGCCAGCGCAGTAACGCCTCAAAACCGGCCACGGCACCGGTGCGCATCTCGATCACCGGCTGGTAATAGACGCGCAGCTCGTGCCGTTCGATGGCGCGGCGCAGGTCGGTCTCGAAGCGCAGCAGCTCGACGGTCCGCTCGTGCATGGCCGTGTCGAACACCTCGTGCCGCGCTTTGCCTCGCGCCTTGGCGCGGTACATGGCGATGTCGGCGTCGCGCAGCACGTCCTGCGGATCGAGGTAGCCGGTGGTGCTGAGGGCGATGCCGATACTGACGGTCGTGAAGATCTCGTGCGGGCCGACGCCGAACGGGACGAGCAACTCGTCCTGAATCCGGCGCGCGGCGCGCACGGCATCGGTCTCGTGCTCGATGTCGTCGATGAGGATCGCGAATTCGTCGCCGCCGAGGCGGGCCACTGTGTCGCTGGAGCGGACGAGCGCGGCGAGGCGTTGCGCGACGGCGATGAGCAGCTCGTCGCCGAGGAGATGGCCGAGGCTGTCGTTGACGAGTTTGAAGCGATCGAGGTCGAGGAACAGGACCGCGAAGAGCGACTCGGGATAGCGGCGGTGCGCCTCGATCGCGCGCGCCAGGCGATCCATGAAGAGCGCGCGATTCGGGAGCTGCGTGAGTCCGTCGTGGAAGGCGTCGTGCGTCAGCCGCTCGACGGCCAGCTTCCGTTCGGTGACGTCGGTCTGCGAGCCGGCGATGCGCGTGGCCGCGCCGGAGGCGTCGCGCACGGCCAGGCCGCGGCTCAGCATCCAACGGTACGAGCCGTCGCGGCAGCGCATGCGGTGCTCGCTCTCGAGATGCGGCGTCTCGCCCTGCAGGTGGCGGTCGACGGCGCCGCGCAGCAGCTCCGCGTCGTCAGGATGCAGGCGCGAGAACCACTCGTCCGGCGCGCTGCCGATCTCCTCCTCGCTGTGGCCGAGCATCGACTTCCAGCGCGGCGAGTAGTAGACGTCGTTCGCCCGGAGGTCCCACACCCAGAGCCCGTCGTTCGCGCCGCGCGCGGAGAGGGCGTAGCGCTCCTCCGATTCGCGCAGCGCCCGCAGCGTGCGGCTCTGTTCGAGCGCGTAGCGGATGGAACGTTCGAGGAGCGGCGCGTCGATCGCACCTTTGACGAGATAGTCGGCCGCACCGGCGCGCATGGCGAGGAGGTCGATGTTGCCGCCGCCCTGGCCGGTCAGCAGGATCATCGGCGCGGCGACGCCGAGGTCGCGCGCGTGGCGCAGCAGCTCGAGGCCGTCGTGCTCGCCGAGCCGATAGTCGATGAGGCAGACGTCGTGGGTGCTGGTGGCCAGCGCTTCGACGGCTTCGTCGAAGGAGGAGATCCAGTCGAGCGTGAACGTCGTTCGTTTCGCGTCGGACAACAGCTCGCGCGTGAGGACGTAGTCGTCCTCGTCATCCTCGACGAGGAGCAGCCGGACCGGACGCGTTTCGTGCTCAGTCAATGGATTCAGGAGGAAGCTCGACGATCTCGATCCAGTAGCGGCCGATGTCGCGCATCACGCTCACGAGCCCTTCGAAGCTGACGGGCTTGGTGATGAATGAATTCGCGCCGAGGTCGTACGTCCGGTAGATGTCCTCCTCGGCTTTCGACGTCGTCAGGACGACCACCGGGATGCGCCGCAGCTCCGGATCAGCCTTGATCTCCTTCAGCGCCTCGCGACCGTCCTTGCGCGGCATGTTCAGGTCGAGCAGGATCAGCCCCGGCGTAGGGGAGGAGCCGGGCTCGGTGAACCGGCCGCGGTGATAGAGATAGTCGAGCAGCTCTTCGCCGTCCTCGACGAAGCGGAAGTCGTTCACGACGCGGCTCTCCTCGAGCGCGTCCGCGGCAAGCATCCGGTCTTCCTCGTCATCATCCGCGAGCAGGATGACGATCGGGCGGGCGGGGTTGGACATTGTTCGTACCTCTCTCTCGTTCTACTGCTTCGCTCGATGGATTGAGAATTGAGAATTGAGGATTGAGGAAGGGGCACGCGGTGCCTCCCGTCCTCAATCCTCAATCCTCAATCCCATGCACGTGCCTGACCGGCAACGTCACCACAAACTCCGCCCCTTCTCCCACCTTCCCATGTGCACGAATCTCTCCTCCGTGGCGTTCCGCTATCTTCCTACAGATCGCCAGGCCGATTCCGGTGCCTTCGTATCGGGTGCGTGCGTGCAGGCGTTCAAACATCGTGAAAATGCGATCGGCGTACTTTTCCTCGAAGCCGATGCCGTTGTCCGAGACGGTGATCCGGCAGCGGCCGTTCTCCAGGGCGCCGCGGATCTCCACGACCGGCGGCACGTCCGGACGATGAAACTTGAGGGCGTTGCCGGCCAGGTTCTGCAGGAGCTGGCGCATCTGCAGGGGATCGGCTTCGATCGACGGCAGCGGTCCGACGTCGATGCGGCCGCCGCTGTCGTGCAGACGCGTTTCGAGGTCTTTCACCACCTCGTGCGCGATGTGCTCGAGGTCGACGCGTACGAACGGCTGGGCTTTCGTCGTCACGCGTGAGAACGACAGGAGATCGTTGATCAGCACCTGCATCCGATTGGCTGCCGAGTGCATCCGCTGGATGTAGTCGCGTGCCTGATCCGGCAGCGCCTCCGCGTGCTTCGATCGCAGCAGGTCGCCGAACGCCTGGATCTTCCGCAACGGCTCCTGCAGGTCGTGCGACGCGACGTACGCGAAGTCTTCGAGCTCCCGGTTGCTCACTTCCAGCCGGTGCAGCGCCGAGTGCAGTTCCTCCTCGGCTCGTTTGCGCGCGCGGATGTCGCGGGCGATGATCACCGCCCCTTCCTGCGCGTCGCGCTCGCCGACAGGGGAGATGGAGATGCTGACGCTGATGGCGTGCCCGTCGGCATGCTTGAGCCGCCGCTCCTGATCGCGGATCGCGCCGCGCCGGGCCACGTCGCGCAGCGTCCGGGAGATCGTCTCGTCGGTCGAGATCTGTTCGAGCTTGTCGATGGCGCGTCCGATGAGGTCGGAGTCACGATAGCCGAGCAGCTCGTGCACGGCGTGGTTCACGACGCGGATGCAGCCGTTGGCGTCGATGACGAACAGCGCGTCGGCCATCGTGTCGAGGATCTCGCGCGATGCGCGCGCCGCGGTGATCGGCTGGAAGCGATGGCGCCGGATCGTCCCCGAGGCCACGAGCAGGAAGGCGATGACGGGGATGAAGGCGATGGGCCGGGTCGGGACACCGAACATCGGCAGCCAGTCGAGCGCCGCGACGTAGACGACGATGAAGCTCAGCATCAGCTTGGCCACGCGGCTCCTGCGATGCTGGTCCGTCGTCCGCCGCCATTCCCGGATGCCTTCGATGAGCTGCGTGCCGAGCGCGCCGGCGAAGTACAGGAGGAACGGAATGGCCAGGATGCCGGCCACCGGATAGAAGCCCCACGGATGACGGGCCATCCCTCCGACGAGGCCGCGGCTGAAGAGCGTCACGAGCGCGAACGCCGTTCCGACGGTCCACGCCACCCGGATGAGCAGCCTCCGCGACGACCGCAGCCGCAAGGCCGTGGCGGTGAAGTCGTAGATGGCCGGCGGCAGGAAGCAAATGGCCGCGAGCGCGATCCGTGCAGCGATGGTGGCCGTATCGACGTCGTCCGTCAGGAACATTGCCGCAAAGCCAAGAAACCAGACGGCGACGAGCACGATCATCCAGCAGAACAGCACCGCCACCCGTGACGCCCGCTGCCGCGCGTACACGACCCCCGCGAGCACGAACAGCGCGACCGCGACGACCGCCCACGGCAGAGCGTAGAGATTCCACGCGAACATGTGAGCGGCGATTGTAAGCGGCGGGGAGGGTGGTGGAGCGCTTCACGGCATTGATGCACTGGAAACAGGAACTGGAAGCGGCAATTCGGCGCCACTGATGAGTGGTGTTTGGAGTGCGGCAGCGACGCCTCATCAGATGCCGCTTTCCTGCAGCGGAAGCGGCGAGCTTCCGCCCTT
>DASWMP010000254.1:0-21025 GCA_036399695.1 Thermoanaerobaculia bacterium
AGCCACCGCACTCCACGTGTGGCAGAGCGGTGGCCTTCGCCACCGCACTCCGAGATCAAAAACTAGCCCTTGGTCGCCTCGCGCCACTCGCGCCACTGCTCGTCGATCGACGCCACGAACGTCCGTCGCGGCGTCCATCCGAGCTTCTGCCGCGTATAGCTGCTGGAGATCCGCTGATCGATCGCCAGCGCATCGGCGAACGGCCCGAGCTTCTCGCGCGCTTCGGCGAGCGGCGTCTTGCTGATCGTCCCCTCCGGCGCCACAGCCCGCGCGCATGCTTCCAGCGTGGAGTCGGAATCATCGATGCCGTGCAACACGCCCGTCGCCCGCTGCTCCACCGCCAGCACATACAGCGTTGCCAGATCGTGCAGGTCGACGAGCGCCCAGCGGTTCGTGCCGTCACCGACGATGCGCAGCGGCTCCTGTTGTTCGGCGGACGCAAACCAGTCCGCGAACAGCGACTGCTTCCCGCCGTACACGCATCCCGGACGGATCACCGCGCCGCCGCCGGCGAGCGCCTGCTCCTCGATCGCCGGACGCCAGGAAACGAGCTCGATCGGATTCACCGGCGCGTTCTCGTCCGCGCCGTCCGTATTGCCGAGGACCCACACGCCCGAGGTGTAGACGAGATGGCCGCTCTGCGCCGTGAGCGCTTCGCTGGCCGCGCGCACGACCGGCTCCGCGTCTTTCGACGGCTGCGCCGTGTGCACGAACGTGTCGTAGTTCGCCAGCGTCTCCCCCATCGTGGGGAGCGCGGCCAGATCGCCCGTGACGATGAAGACGCCGAGGTCGCGGAGGTGGCGGGCTTCGGCGTCGGGACGGACGAGCGCTGCCACCTCGTGGCCCGCGCGCGTGAGAGCGGCAGCCACTTCGCCGCCGATGTAGCCGGTTGCACCGGTCATGAAGATGCGCATCAAGTCTCCTGTTCAAAAGCGGTTGTTGGTTTTTGGTTGTTGGTTTTTAGTTTCACCGACAACCAAAAACCAACAACCAACAACCAAACAAAAAGAGGCGCAGCGAATGAACGCTGCGCCTCGAGCAATAGCGAATTGCCTGCCTAGCGGTTGCGCTTGCCTTCCATCGCCCGGCGGAACGCGAGGGCCATGGCGCTTTCGCCCGAGCCTTCCGCGTCGCGGTCGCCGATGTACTGCGAGTACTCCTCGCGCTCGGCGGCGGCCTTGGCGGCTTCGTGGCTGAGGGAGATGCGCTTGCGCTGCGGGTCGACGCTCATGATGCGGACCATGACCTTCTCGCCGGCCTGATGCGCCTGCGACGGATCGGCTCCGCGCTCCACCTGGATCTCCGAGTTCGGGATCAGGCCCGTGAGGCCCGGCTCGAGCTCGACGAAGATCCCCGGCGCGGCGCCGTGGTCGACGATGCCCTCGACGACCTTGCCGATCGGGTACTTCGAGTAAGCCGTCTCCCACGGGTCATTGACCGCGACCGCGCGGAGGGAGAGCGAGAGGCGCTTCTTGGAGGGATCGACTTCGCGAACCCAGCCCTGCACCGTCGAGCCGATCTGCACCTGCTCGTCGCCGGCTTTGACGCCGAGCGGGAGCTGGGAGACGTGCACGAGACCGTCGAGGCCCGGCTCCACTTCGACGAAGTAGCCGAAGTCGGTCGAGCGGACGATGCGGCCGGTGAACTGCGTGCCGGCGGGGTAACGGTCGGCAACATCCGACCAGGGATCCGGCTCCTGATCCTTCATCGAGAGCGAGATGCGCTTGCCGTCGTTCTCGACTTTGATGACGCGGACGCGGACTTCCTGGCCGACCTGGACGACTTCCTCGGGCTTGGTGACGCGGCGGCGGCTCATCTCCGAAACGTGGAGGAGACCGTCGATGCCACCGAGGTCGACGAAGGCGCCGAAGGGGGTGAGCGTTTTGACGCGGCCGCTGATCTCGGCGCCCGGCACGATGCGGACGCGGGTCTCTTCGGCGCGCATGGCGGCCGCTTCCTTCATCAGGGCGGCGCGGGAGACGACGATGCGACGGCCGTCATCCGACATCTCGGTGACGCGGAACTCGTACGTCTGGTTGAGGAACGTGTCGGGGTTCTCGATCTTGCCGAGGGCGATCTGCGACAGCGGGCAGAAAGCGCGGAGACCGCTGACGTTCACTTCGAAGCCGCCCTTGTTGCGGCCCGTGACCTTACCTTCGACCGGGAGGCGGTTCTCGTACATCTGCCGCACCTGATCGAGGGAAGCCTTCCCTTTGATGAGCTTGCGGGACACGCGGATCTCTGCGCCGGTCTTCACGACGGTCGCTTCGATCGTGTCGCCGACGTCGAGACCCTCGAGCTCCGCGGTATCCATCACAGCTTCGGAGGGACCGCCGTACGAGATGTACGCGTTGTCACCCGAAATCGAGACGATCGTCCCGCGAAGCATTTCTCCCTGCTGGGGAGTTTTGAGGTCTAAATTCTCCATCGCCTCGGCAAAGGACGTAGCCTCGGCGTTTTCTCTCGACTGGCTCATGGGGGTGTGTGTACCTTTCAGTGATTAGCTCTCGGTCCACGAGAACGGTTGGGGTGCGTATAGTACCCGAAGTTGCACCCGGCGTCACGAGGACCGGCGCACCCGAAACCGGGTGTTGGCAACAAAAATTTTCACGCCCCGCCCTTGACGTTCCGTCACCCCGAACGCAGATTGAAGGTACCTTTCAGTTCGGATGCGCCACGCACGCTGTCAACGAATGAAAGGCCGCTTCGGGGTGGCGATGGATGCCGAGGCGATGTGATCCGGATGCTCCCTGTAGCTGTCAACGGATCGCGAAGTGGCTCCGCGGTGCAGTGGATTGTCGGAGCAGTCGGTTCGAATGCCTTCTGGTGGCTGTTAACGGACCGAGAAACTGGCTCGCGGGATCAGAGACCGCGAGCCTTTCTCTTTTCTTCTTCTATTCTGCTGCCGTGATCACGCGCGTCTACCTCATCCGCCATGGCGCCACTACTCTCTCTGCCGAGGACCGTTTCGCCGGCGCCAGCGACGTCCTGCTCTCCGACGGCGGCCGTGAACAGGCTCGGCTGCTGGGCGAGCGCCTGGCCGGCGAGACGATCGACGCCTTCTACGCCAGCCCCATGCGCCGCACGATCGAGACCGCCTCGATCGTCGCCGCTCCGCACGGTAAAGAGGTGACGCCCGTCGACGGGTTCCGGGAGATCGACCACGGCCGCTGGGAGCAGAAGACCCGCGCGGACGTGGAGGTCGAGTTCGCCGAGGAGTACCGCCGCTGGGAGCACGATCCCTACACCTTCGCCCCAGCCGGCGGCGAGACCGGCCTCGCCGTCACCGCTCGCGCGCTGCCCGCACTGCTGACGCTGGTCGAACGCCACGCCGGCCGCGGCTTCCTCGTCGTCTCGCACAAGGCCACCATCCGGTTGCTGCTCTCGTCCCTGCTCGGCTTCGACCCCCGCGAGTACCGCGATCGCCTGGACATGCAGCCCGCCGCCCTCAACATCCTCGATTTCAAGGACGAGGCGCACGCCAGGCTGATGGTGTTCAACGACACGTCGCACTACTCACGCGTGCCGGAGATCGCCGGAAGGCGGTTGTCGAAGGAATGGGCGTAACGCCCCGGAGGGCGCGTTGTCCGTTGCTCGTTGTCCGTTGCCCATGCTCCGCTCGGCGAGCTCTCCCGTGCAGCGCAGCACGGAAAACGGACAACGGAAAACGGGCAACGCGCCCTCCGGCGCGCGGCCCCTACTGCACGTTGAACTTCGCGTTCGCCAGCGCCGGCTCGTTCGCGGAGTACGTACGCAGGTTGTTGCCGCGGTCCATCACCTGAATCCAGGCGATGCTCCACATGCCCTTGGCCGCGAGACGCGGCACCTGCAAACGACCGATCCAGTTGCTCGGGTCGCCGGCGTTCGAGAAGGAAAAGAAGATGCGCGCCTGACCGCCCGGCCCCGGCGGTCCGAGAGCCTGGCCGCTGATGTTGCTGACGCCGCAGAGATCGTCGCTCGCCTGCACCGTCACGGCGATGGTCGTCGGCTCGGCGTTGCTGACGGCCGTCTTGTCGAGCACCACCGCCGTCAGGACCGGCTGCTGGTTGTCGCACTGCGCGCCCGTCACATCCACCTTCACGGCCGACACGAGCTGGTTCTCCAAACGTACCGTGGCCATGTTGTTGGCCTTGTCCTGGAGCTGGACCGTCTCGAGCTGCCAGATCCCGCAGTCGAGACACGACGGCATCGACACCTCGCACTCCCAGGTCCCGGAACTGCCGGAGCGGCAGCCGAAGCCGACGCGCGCATGCTTACTCGGGCTCTGGAAGACGCCGCTGATGAGGTTCACCCCTGCCTTGTCGTCCTCCGCCTGGATGAACAGCGTGTTCTTCTCGCCTGCGCGCATGGCGATGCGATCGAGCCAGACCGCCTTCAGCGTCGGACCCGACGAATCGGAGCGCGACGACGTCACCTTGAAGGAGGCGGTCGACGGCAACTGCCCCTGCGCCCAGGAGAGATTGATGCTGTTGCTGGCGTTGTCGCTGAGCGTCAGATAGTTGACGTGCCAGACGCCTTCCGCCGCATCCTTCGGCACGGCGATGCGCGCGAGATAGCGGTTCGTCTCCGGCTCCCGCTGGCAGGCGAAGCCTTGCAGGCCGCCGCTCGGGCTCGAAATCGAGCCGCTGATGCTGCGCACGCCCGACTTGTCGTCCATGGCATTGACGATGAGGATCGTCTCGCTGCCGTCCTGCACCTGCGGCGGCTGGAACTCGATCGTCACGATCTGCGGCGGCGTGCGGTCGGACGTCGGATCGTCCTCCGGCTGCTCGCTGCCGCTCCCGTTGCCCGGCTCGTTGCCCCGCCCGCCGTGCGATGCCTGGGGATCGTGCGGCTGCGCCTGCGGCGCCCGCTGCTGTGGCGGACGTGCGGCTGGGGGGGGCGCCGGCGTGCCGACCGGCTTGTTCGCCGCGCCGCCGCCGAACGCGTTCGTGATCGGCGACACCAGCCGCTGCAGCAGCGACGGCTTCTCCGCCGGCGCCTGCGGGGCCGCGGGCGGAGGGGGCGCTGCCAGCAGCTCGCGGTACCGCTGCTCGCGCGCGCTCTGCGCCGCCGAGCTGGCGGGCTCCGTGGCGTCGGCGGTCCCGTCGTTCGCCACCGGGACGATCGTGCCGCGGTCGTCCTGCACCAGACCGCCGTTGCGATCCTCGATGCTGGCCCGCGACGTCGTCGCCGGGAGGTCCGCCGCCACCGCTTCGCTCGCCCCGTACTCGCGGACGCGGATGAAGATCAGCACCGCGAGGATCGCGCAGAGTGCGGCGAAGAACAGCGGCAGGAACGGGATCTTGCGGGTCATGTCAGTTCACGACGCCCGGCACCGCCAGGGTGAAGGGCTCGATCTCGGCGCGGAACGTCTCGCCGGCTACCGTACGCATCGTATACCCGCCGTGCATCGTGCCGTGCGGCGTCTGCAACGGGCAGAAGCTCGTGTACTCGAAGGAGGCACCGGGCGCGAGCACCGGCTGTTCACCGACCACGCCCGCCCCTTCGACCCGCTCGACCTGCCCGTCGCCGTTCGTGATGATCCATTCGCGGCTCAGCAGTTGCGCCGTCTCGTTGCCTGTATTCGTGATCGTCACGTGATAGGCGAAAAAGAAGTAGCTCGCGCGCGGCTCGCTCCGCTCCTCCACGTATTCGGTGGCGACGTCGATCCGGATCCCGCGTGTAATCGTGCTCGACATCGTCCTTATCTCTCCCCGAGCCCCGAGCCCCGAGCCCCAGGCCCCGATCCCTCGCCCGAAATTATCCCATCGATTGAGACGCTTACGCCGCGCATGAAGTCGCACCCGGCGTTCGTTGCATTCGTCCTGCTGCTGGCGTGCTCGACGCCCTCTACTCCACCCGCCGGGGCGCAGCTCGCACCTGCCGTGCCCGTCGCGCCACCGCCGGCCGAGCTGTCGACGATCGTCGTCCCGATCCGCGCCAGCCTCGCACCACTCTCCGCCGAGCTCGAAACGCGCGTGCCGAAGACGTTCAGCGACAAGCGGCAGGAGCGCGGTCTCGACATCCGTTACGAAGTGGCCCGCGATCCCATCCGTCTGCAGATGATCGGCGCCGGCCTCCACGCCACCACGACCGCCCGCTACGCGCTCGAAGCGTGTCGCGGCCGCTTCCCCTGCGTCTCGTGCGGCTTCGGTGAAGCGCGGCGGGAAGCAGAGATCACGCTCCACTCCAAACTCGAGTGGGACGCGTCGTGGCGGATGCGCTCGACAACCCGCGCGCTCCCTCTCGACTTCCCGCGCCGCTGTGAGCCCTTCGGCGTCGACGTCACCGACCGCCTCATCGCCCCCGCCGTCCGCGACCAGCTCAACCAGATCGTGCAGACCATCGACCGCAACACCCCGTCGATGACGAACCTCCGCGGCGAGGCCACCAGGATCTGGAGCTCCCTGCAGACCCCTTCCGCCATTGCCGACCGCACCTGGCTCGTCCTGGAGCCCTCCGAGGTCGCACTCGCGCCCATCAGCGGCTCCGGGATGAACGTGACCAGCACCCTCACGCTCCGCGCCCGCACCCGTGTCGTCGTCGGCGAGCGGCCGGCCGTGACCCTCAAGCCGCTCCCGCCGCTCAGCACCAAGGCCCTGGCCGGCACCGGCATGCGCGTCCCGCTCGACGTCGAGCTGTCGTACGACGACGCCTCCCGCCTGGCCGCCGCCGAGCTGGTCGGCAAGACGTTTGAGAACGTCAAGGTCGAGGCCGTGCGCGTGCTGCCGTCCAAGGGCGGCAGGCTGCTGATCGAGGCCGACATCGATTACCGCGCCGGCGCCCTCAAGCGCTATCGCGGCCCCGTCTTCCTCGAAGGCACCCCACGCTACGACGCCGCCACCTCCAGCGTGATCGTCCCCGACCTCGAATTCGCCATCGACCGCGCCCGCGGCAACGCCTTCGTCCGCATCGCCGAGCGCCTGGCCCACGACACCCTCCGAGCCCGCCTCCGCGACCGCGCCCGCTTCTCCATCGGCCCCCGCCTCACCGCGCTGCGGGGAGACGTTGGCCACGCCCTCAACCGCACGTTAGCCCCCGGCGTCCAGCTCCGCGGCCGCGTCGACACCATCCAACCGGTCAGCGTGACCGCGCTGCCGAACGTGGTCTCGATCCGGGTGCTGGCCACCGGAGCCGCGGAAGTAGAGCTGAAGTAGCCACGGACGAAGGGCGACGCGAAGTATGGAGTGCGGCAGCGACGTTTCATCAGCTGCCGCTTTCCCCCAGCCGCAGCGGCGAGCTGCGGCCCACGTGATGCACCGGGAGAGGCGGCAGCTCGCCGCTGCCGCTGTGTGAAAGCGGCAGCTGGTGAAGCGCCGCTGCCGCACTCCAAACGCTTCCGTCAGCGCACTGCGAGATGGCCTCTCCGGCGGTCCCGTGCTCCGGAAATCGGAAATCGCCTACTCCCCCCGAATGTGCGCAAAAAACGCATCACTCGACACCGGCCGCCCCAGGAACCGCTCCACCAGATCGCGCGCCGGCTCTTCGCTGCCGCGCCCGAGGATCATCTCGCGGAAGCGGCGGCCGGTCTCGTGGTTCATCAGGTCGGCGCCGAACGCCGTCACCAGATCCAGCGCGATCACCTTGGCCCACATGTAGCCGTAGTAACCGGCGGCGTAGCCGCTGGCGATGTGCTCGAACGTGCCCGGAAACTCGGTCCCCCGCACGTAGCCCATCGGCGTCTCCCCTTCCATCGCCGCCCACACTTCCACGCAGCGGCCCGGCTGCTCGCTCGAGAGCGCCATGTCGAACGCGGCGTACAGGAGCTGCCGGCCGTAGTCGATGCCGGCGCCGAACTTCTTCGCCGCCCGGAGGCGCTGCACCAGCGACTCGTCCACCTGCGGCCCGTCGCAATGCGCGGCCAGCAGTGACAGGCTCTCCATCCGGCTCGCCCACTCCTCGTACATCTGCGACGGCGCCTCGACGAAGTCCCGCTCCACGCTCGTCCCCGAGTGATGGAGGTAGTACGTCGACGACAGCACGCCGTGCAGCACGTGGCCGAACTCGTGGAGCAGCGTCTCGAGCTCGTCGTGCGTCAGCCCCTGGCGGTTGAAGTTCGTCACCAGGACGCTGATCGGCTTGCGCCCGGCGCGCTGGCTGACGCCGCGGACCGGCCAGGCCGCGGCATGCTTGTACTTGCCGTCGCGGGGATAAAGGTCGAGGTAGATCCCGCCGATGAACCGGCCGGTCGCCGCGTCCTTCACGTCGAGGTAGATCACATCCTCGTGCCACACCGGCACGAGGGCGCGCTCGAAGCGGACGCCGTACAGCCGCTGGCTGATGTCCAGCATCCACTCGACCGTCGACGCCGTCGGGAAGTACTTGCGCAGCTCTTCCTGGTCGATCGCATACCGCCGCTCGCGCAGCCGCTCGCGGAAGAACGACACGTCCCAGCGCTCGATTTTCGCGTCCGGGTTGCCCGTCAGCTCCGCCTTGATCTGCGCCAGCTCCGCCAGATCGCGGATCTCCGCCTCGGTCACGACGCTGCGCACTTCATTGAGGAAGCCGGTGACGGTCTCGGGTGTCTCGACCATCCGCCGCTTCGTCACGTAATGCGCGTAGCTCGGCACGTCGTACAGGTCGGCAATCTCCTTACGGAGCGCGACGATTTCGTCCATCACCTCGAGGTTCCGTGACGTGCCCCGGAGCGTATTCGCGATCCAGTAGCGCTTCCGCGCCTCCTCGTTCTTCGCGTTCATGAGGAACGGGACGTAGTCCGGGTAGTCGAACCCGACGACGATGTTCCCCTCCTCGTCATGCGGCACCCGGTCCAGATAGCTCTGCGGCAGCCCCTCGGTCTCGGCCGGGCTGAAGCGGAGGCGCGTCTCGTTCTCGCGGATGTTCTTCGCGTACTCCTGCCCCAGCTCCGTCAGCCGCTCCGAGATCTCGGCGAAGCGCTGCCGCTTCTCCGGCGGCAGCGAGACGCCGCTGTCCTCGAAGGATTCGAGCAGGTCCTTGCGGAACTGCTTCTCGGCCGTCGAGCGGGGCTCCACACGCCGCACCCGCTCGTAGAAGCGCTCGTTCTGGAAGACTTCCGTGATGAAGCTCGATTCCTGGACCAGCGCCAGGTCGGCCGCGTCGCGCACCATCTTGTCCGGATGGACGCTGTTGAGGAGCGAGATCGGCCCGAAGGCGTCCTCGAGGAGGATGCCGGCGTCGTCCCAGGCGTCGAGGACGTTCGCGGCGTCGGCCTCTTCGGCCGCCACGTTTTCAATGGACGCGAGGATGTGGCGCGCCCGTTCCAGGGCGGCATTCGCGGAGTGCGTGACATCGTCCGCGCTCAGGATCGGGATGGTCGCCCGTTCCGGGGCGACCTCTCTGGTCAGGATCTCGGTCATACGAGCCGGCTATTTTATCGAAACCGAGTTCAGGAGCCACCCGTACAAGGAATGAACCAACTTCTGACTGACGGAGCCCCCTGCGTGACCCTGACGAAACGAGCGGTCGTTTTCTGCCTGTTGCTTGTCTTTTCTGCCGTGGCGATGCACGCCACCACCCCTGCCGAGCTCTTCGCGTCCGGCCGCGAAGCCTTCAAGAAAGGTGACCCCGCCAAGGCCGCCGATTTCTTCGAGAAGGCCGTCGCCGCGCAGCCGAACAATGCCGAGTACCACTACTGGCTGGGCAACGCCTACGGCAGCCTCGCCCAGAACGCCAACGTGCTCAAGCAGGCCGGCCTGGCGAAGAAGACGAAGGCGGCCTTCGAGCGCGCCGTCCAGCTCGACCCGAACCACATCGACGCCCGCTCCGGCCTCCTCGAGTACTACCTGCTGGCCCCCGGCTTCATGGGCGGCTCGGACGAGAAGGCGATGAACGAGGCCGCGGAGATCAAGAAGCGCAACGCCGGGCGCGGCCGCAACGCCTACGCCCGCATCTACTTCCACCAGAAGAAGCCCGAGCTCGCCCAGAAGATCTTCGTCGACGCCGTCCGCGAGAACCCCGCCTCCGTCGAAGCCCACACCGACCTCGGCGTCTTCTACATCATCCAGAAGAACTACAAGAACGCCCAGCACGAGTTCGAGTACATCCTCGCCAACCTCGACCCCAACCACATGCCCGCCTACTTCCGCTTCGGCCAGCTCGCCGTCCTGTCCGAGAGCAACTACGCGAAAGGCGAGGAGTCGCTGAAGAAGTACCTCACCTACACCCCGAAGGAAAAAGAGCCCTCCACCGCCCGCGCCTGGTACTGGCTCGGCGGCATCTACGAGAAGGTGGGCCGGAAAGCCGAAGCCAAACAGGCCTACCAGACGTCCCTGAAGCTGACGCCCGGCGCAAAGGATGTGACCGAGGCGCTGAAGCGGGTGTCGTAGAGGGGGAGAGGCGATTTCCGATTTCCGATTTCCGATTTCCGGCTCTGCACGGTCGCGCCTCGCCACGCCCTCATCCGGGACCGCGGTGGCGCACACGGTTGGTCCTATAGGTCCTATAGGTCCTATAGGTCCCATAGGTCCCATCGTTCCCTGCGGAAACCGGAAATCGGAAATCGCGCCCGGACAATCCCTCACACCCGCTTCAACCGCTGCCCCCGCCTCCCCCGCCGCCGCACCGACACCGGTTCCCGCGTACAGGAAAACCCGCTGAACCCGATCACGATCACCGCCACCGGATCAAACAGCAACCGGTGCTCGTAGCGGCCGTCCACGACATCCAGCTCCTCTTCCACGATCTCCGACTCATCGTTCTCGACGATCGTCACGAGCTCACGATCCGACACGATCGTCGCATCCCCATACTCGATCCTGATGTGCTCGTAGCCGAGCCCGTCCCCGATCACCGCCCGCAGCGACACGACCGCCGCCGCCTCCTCGACGACCAGTTCGTGAACCCAGGCGTCATGAAGCGGACGCGTCTCACTATAGGTCCGCAATGCCGGCGGCAGCAGCGGCCGCACCGCGGGTGGTTCAAGGGTGAGTTGAGCGACGGGGAGTACGAATGGGTCATCGATGCGTACGCGTCGCATCTCGGGCGTAAAGAACTGCATCGCCGCCGCTCGTCCCACTCGGTCCTCCCGCTGAGCGTCGATGAACCGACGCGTCCTTCACTCACCAAAACCGTCAGCCCTGCGCGTCTCCCTGCTCGACCCAGGGCCTATAGTCCTGCACCTCACGGTGGCTCGCTGAAAACGGCCAGATATAGTAGCTCCGGAAAGTGAATCGCAGCGGAGCGTCATCGAGCAGCAGCTTGCTCGGGAGGTAATGCTCGACGGCGATTCCCTTTCTGCCGATGATCCGCTCGCACCGGACGACCGATTCGAGAAAGTCCGCAAGATCCTGCCTGAGCGCGTGCCGGTCTTGTTCATCCGCGAACGGCTCAGAGTTGCAGTACTCGGCGCCCAGTCCGAAGAAAAAACTGAAGCTGCCGGTATCGGAACCACGTCCCAAAGCAAACTCGAATGGACAGCGGTCGCCATTCTTGCTGACGAAGCTGCACACCAGAACGCCGTTCCGCACGGAGACCGACGACGCCTCGCCGATCAGATCCTCATCGATTCGGAAGATCGGCGAGAGGAGCTCTCGTTCCCCTCATCCAACACGTTCCATAGTCTCGCGAGCACCCGTCCCCTCGTTTCTCACAGCGCGACCGAGCCCCATCTCATCACGATTTCCAACGATGCGCCAGATCCAGACGCAGCACGTCCAGAAACCGGGGGGGCAACCCTAATCGCGCACCAGCAGCAACCAGCAATACTCCTGGATCTTCACAACCGGCGCCACACGCAACGCGCAACGCGCCTATAGCTGCCGAGCGGATGAATGTCTCGGCGCGAGACAGCGCTGCAAGACCGAGGGAAGCGCGCGAGGAGTTTCGTCGGGCGTCAGCTCGTCAAGTTCCGCTTCAAGTCCTTGGAATCGATTGTCTTCCAAGATCACCTAGTGGCTGCGTAAAGTGAGCCGCACCCACGCTGTGGCGATCATCGATCCCTCACGTGCACTCCCGCGGTTGCTTCTCCTACCAACCTGCGCATTTCCATTTCCGAACACTGCCTCGAGAGAACCCGCAAGTACTCCGCACGCTCACCTCGGGAGAGCACCGTATGAAACCACTCGATCATTCGGCGCTCATTCGAACCGTCGTCTTCCCGGTCATCCTCCAGGAGGCTCATGGCTTCAGCCCACTTGCCGCATCCATCTGGAATAAAGACTGCGGTGTCACGGCCGGGCAACGTCCAAATCCAGTAAATCAGCTCTATTAGTTTTTCCTGAGTGTGGGCAAACCCAGAAATCCACTGCCGTTCCTCTTTACGGCCGAAGAACCCACGGCGCATGAACGTCCGCGATCCGAGCGTCGTCCAACCACTTTGACGCCGCTCGTCCCATGCCGCCGGTAGCCATGGATAGAAAAGCACGAGCACCGTTTCCGCAGTGCCCCCCATCGCAGTAGCGAGCCTGCCAACGAACTCGGCGTCGTGTTCTGAAAAGGCAACATCCGTCACTCGGCGAGTCTTTCGGGTGACAAAACTTCCGACATGATATTCCCAGTACTCTACGGCGGATTCAGCGTGCACAACTGTTGAAATGAGCATTGTCAGTCTCAGGTGCCGTCGGTGGGCCCGTAACAAAGCGAAGGATTGAGAGCACAAGGATTTATGAGCGGCACTCTCAACATGTGAGGAACAGCCCGCAATCCCGTCTCAACCGCTCCCGTAGCGCCACGGTATGAACGTCTCACCCAGTCGATGTCAACATGCTTATTAAAGCCCCTCTGGCCCTTTCCCTGCTGCTGAATATTTAGATGCAGCTTAGGGTCTTCACCCTGGGTCATCGCTTTGAAATCAAGTCGGATCATGTAGGGCTGATTAGGGTTCGAGCCGAACCGGAGCTGTGCAAGCCGTCCAGTTCCGTATTTAGACAATGCAGGTCCGTCTACTTTGACGAAGAGGGCGACGGCCACTCGCGCAGTGTTCTTGGCCATCGTTCTCAAAATACTATTCGCTTCATGCCTGTCTTTTTCATAATCCTCACGACTGGGGGCCGGAGCTCTAATAACGATCGCTCCTCCTGTCCAATCGCTGCCAAAAGCTGAGACCATTGTGGTCCCGTCAGGATCAACGAAAGTAGGCGCATTGTTCTGCACATACGAGTATTGATTCCATGATTGCGAAGTGTCCGAGCCGGCAAATTGTGGATCCACCGACAGGAACCTCCCCCAGTTCGGCTCGTAGTACCGGGCGTGCATGTAGTCGAGGTAGTTGGTGTTCTCCCTGCCGATGTTGCCGAAGTCGCGTTCGTGGCCGGTGAAGCGTTTGGGGTCGGGGCGGTCGAGGCCGCGGTTGATCATCTCCTGGCGGAATGACGTCACCTCGTTGCCGAACGGGAAGTAGTCGTGGATACCGAAGGCCTGGCCTGACTGGTCGGTGATCAGGCGCGTGGTGCCGAGGTGGTCCAGGTGGTAGTAGCGGCGGCCGCCCATGGTCGGTTCACGCTCGCCTGCCGTCAGTTTGCCGTCGCGGTAGACGTAGTCCTGCACCCACAGCCATGTGCCGTTCGTGCCGAAGCTCTCGTACTCGCGCATCACCTGCCCGTTGAAGTCGCGCAGCGTCCACCGCCAGGTGTTGGTGGGAGCGTCGAAGACACCGATGCGCTCGTCGTCGACCGAGTAGATGTAGGCCTCCTGAATACCCGAGACCTTCTTCACCATCGAGCTCACGCCGTCGTACGAGTAGACGTGCATGCCGAGCGACTCGACGTTACCGGCGTCGTCGTACACCGCGTCGCTGACGCGATTCGTGGCCGGGTCGATCCCCACGACGGTCTCGAAACCGTTCGTTCGCCGCTTCGTCAGGTTACCGAACGAGTCGTACTCGTACTGCTCGCTGTTGTCCGAGCCGTAGTTCGCAGTGGCCTGGACCAGCCGCCCGGCCGTGTCGTAGCCGTAGGAGTTCATCTTCCCATCGCCATTGTACGTGCTGACCGGATGGGCAGGATCGCCGGTCGGACCGTTGTGTCCGATGCGTTTGACGTTGCCGGCACCGTCGTACAGATACTCACCCGAGTACCAGGTCGGCGCCACCGCCTCGACGGCCGGCGTGAACACCGGCGCCGATTTGGCCGTTGCGTCGGACTCGATCGGCTCGCCGGTGTATACGCGCTGGATGTACTTGATCCGCGGATGCTTGCGCAGGGCTTCGAGCGCCGCTTCCGGAATCGTGATGACACGGCGGTTGCTCCACTTTTCAGAGACCCTGCCGCCGTGCTTCTCGAAATCAGGCTCTTCGGACGGGGAACCGGGCGGAACCTCGTCCGGATGCTTCAACACGACGACGTACTTTGCCGGTCCCTTGGCCGCTTCGACGGCCGGCTCGTCCGCGGCCATCACGGCCAGGGGCAGAAGGAGCAGCGCGATGGTGAACAGGATACGGCGGCTCATTGCATTCTCCCCTGCAGGCTGGTGACGTGGACGGCGCGGATCGGCGTCGTACTTCCCGGTGACGGATCGGCATACGACGCGCCCGGGATACCCGCCGCGTCGCAAGCGAGGTCGATGTAGGCCCGCAGCGCCGTCAGATGACGCGAATCAATGCGGACGCCCGCGGCCGGCGCCGGCACACCTGCCGGCAGGATGGTGCTCCAGGAGACAGCCGCCCAGCCGATCGACGCGCGGATCGCATTCAGCCCATCGAACAACTGCTGGAAATGCGCGTCGTCGACGGTCATGCCCGCGGTCACGGGCGTGAAGGCGATCATCGTGGCGAGATCCTGATTGCTGTACGGCGAAGCGCTGCCTTCATTCGCGTCGACCGCGCGGACGCGATAAAGGTAGGTGCGTCCTGCGATGACGTCATCGTCGAAATACGTCGTTGCGGGCGCGATGACGGCCGTTCCGGCCGCCACGAAGGCGCCGGTGGAGACTTCACGCCGTTCCACCCGGTACGCATGCGCGCCGGCAGCGGCGCTCCACGAAACGGTGATGCGGGAGGGCGACGTCCGGGTCGCCGTAAGGCCCGTCGGGGAGGTGAGCGGGATCGTAGCGACGGCCGTCCTGCTATCGACGCTGCCGCCGCTGTTCGTGACGCGCGCCCAGTAGCGCGTCGTCGCGGTGACGGACGACGCCGTGTAGGAGACGGCATTCGTCCCCACCGGCTGCGATGTATCGCCTGCCGATCCGCGGTACCACTGATACTGCAGTGTGCCGCTGCCGGAAGCAGCCACGGTGAACTGCGTCGTGGCGCCCGACGACAGCGTGACGTCCTGCGGCTGCGTCGTGATCGACGGGGCCACCGGCGCCGTGACCGTCACGGTCGCTTCGGCGCTGTCGAGCGTGCGGCACGAATTCGTCACTACGACGCGGTAGACCGAGGTCTGCGTGGGCGCCGGATTGTAGGTCGACTGCACGGCGCCGGCGATGTCCGACCAGGAGTAGTTGGCGCTCCTGATCTGCCACTGGTACTGGAACGGCGCCGTGCCGCTCACCGCGACGGAGAGAGCGGCTGCCGATCCGCTGTGAATGCTCTGATCGACGGGCTGCGTCAGAATGGAGGGCGGCGTGCAGGTCGAGAAGCTGCCGAACTGGATCGACCTCGGGCGCGGCATGTTGTTCGGATCGATGGTCCGCTGCTCCACGATGCCGTTGTTGTGAGTGATCGTGGCCGGTACGCCATTGACGTGATACAGAATCGAGCTGACGTAACCCGGAATGTTCGTCAAAGCGCCTTCGCTGTAATCCATCTGCACGCTCGTCATCGAACCGGCCGGAGGAACACCGCAGTCGAGGCAGATCGGATACGTGATCATCGCCGGCGCATCGAGCTCGTTCCACGCATAACTCTGACCGATCGTGCGGAACGTGGAATACGTGCCGAAGTTGTCCTTCGCCAGGTCGGTCGTCTTGTGGGTGCGCCGGCCAGCCGCGTCCTGGTACTCGTACGTCTCGTTCGCCAGGAATGCACCGACGCCGGGGACATACGTGTAACGGGCGGCGGACTCCAACTTACCCTTCGTCAGATTGCTGCCCGCATTCTCAGTCGCGTACTGGAACGTTTTCACCGGCCGGTACTCGGGCTGCGTGTTCTGCTCGCTGTTCGACCCGTAGGGATTCCAGGTTGCGATCTCGGTCAAACGCCCTGCGGAGTCGTAGGTGAAGCGCTGATCGAAAGCCGATCCCGCACCGTCCTTGAAACGCGCGTGACCGCTGGCGGAAAACTGGGTGTACGTAATGGTCCCATTCTCCGGATGTGTTTCGGACAGGAGAAAGCCGCGGCCGTCGTAGGTGAACGAACGTGGCTGCGTACCTTCGACGCCGGCGATGCTGACGGTCGTGAGTCTTCCGCCGGTGTCGTAGCCGTAGGTTGTGGTCACGGCGGCGCCGGCGGCCGACGTGGCCGACGTGGGGCCGGACGGCTCGATGACCTGCCACAGCCTGCCGGCCATGTCGTACTTCTCAGTGGTCGTCACGTCGGTCTCGCCCCAAGGCAGTGCGATGCGAACGGTGCGCGTCATCGAGCTCACGCCCTGGTAGGTATACGTCGTCTCCGAGCCGTCGGCGGCACGCACGCGCAGCGGACGGCCGAAGGAGTCGTACTCGAGGAACTGCGTGTAATGCGTCGGCGTGGTGTCTGCTTCCGACGCATCGACCAGCCGGCCTTCCACGTCGTAACGCGTCTGGCGGACGGACCACTGCGAGTTCGGCAGTTTCGTCCAGGCGCGATACAGCCGGCCGAGGCCGTCGTACTCGTACCGCTCTTCAGTCAGCGCGGAACCGAGACCATTGGATTGCCAGCGCCGGGCGCGCACGACTGCGCGCGTGGTGCCACTGTAGGTGCCGGGTCTGTAGTACTCGACCTGCGTATGTGCGCGCCCCGTGGGCCGGATCCATGTGATCCGTCCGAGCGCGTCGTACTCGTACGACGTCGCCACGCCCGCCGTGTCCCTGGCCGTGACCGGCAGATCGGTCGGCTGATCCACCGTCGCGTCGTGATGCTTGACGCCGCCGGCGCCAGAGTATTGCGAACTGACGCGCGCACCGGATGTCGCCGCGTACGTGTGCACGACCTCGATCTCGCCATTGGAGAAGTCGACCGGACCGGTGCAGAGATTACTCGTTCCCGGTGCAGCCGCGCGGTCGCCGCCCAGCGTTCGCTCGGCCGCGACGTCGCCGTTCGCGTCGTAGCAAAGCGCCGTCACGACGTCGTTCGTCTGCGCGGCGATCCCCGACGCGGTCGAGGCCGTGGCGGCGAAACGGCGCGCCCACTGCAGCAGCCCGGAATTGCCGTCGAAGTCGAACGTCGTCTTGGTCGTGCTGCCATTCGCCGACGTCCACTGTGAAGAGAATGTACCGACGATCCACGGCAGCCCTGTACTGCGCTGCTGAAACGTTCCACTGTACGTACCGCTCGAGGGCGCATACGTGCCGCTGCCGTCGTTGTAGTTCGTGAACGACGTGCGAGACTCGATGATGCCCTTCACATTGCTGGTCTGAGTCGACTGGCGATAGTGACCGAGGCCGTCGAAGTCGCTCATCGTCACATCGGTCCATGTCCCGGCCGGCTCGCTGTGCACCGTTTTCGAGCCGATGAGGCGCTTGTTCCCGGGCCGTCTGCGGCCGGCCGTGTCGATGGCATCCCGCTCGTATTTGACGTAAACGGAACGCCGGAGCTGACAGTTCGAAGCATCGAAGGGATCGCCGGTGCAGTCGTAGTACTCCTTCGAGAGGAACCTGTCACCGCTCGTGAAGCGGCGGCTGTAGGGCATGCCGTCGTCCGCTGACGTCGTCAACGTGGGGCTGCCGCCGACAGCGTTGGCGTGCGGCCAGGCGGTGAAATACGACACCACCTTCTCGCCTGTGGGGGAGTAGACGGTGTTACGAATCTCCTCGGGCGGCTGCGACTGATTGACGAAGTGACTGCTCCCACACAAATAGTCGAAAGTGCCGTCCGTCGAGGGGCGCTCCGTGATCGCGGAGCGATACTCCCATGTGCCCGGCGGGTTCACGCCGTCGCTCACGGTTCGGGAGCGGATGCCGACGGAGGTGACGTCTGTACCGCTGCACTCGTCTCCCGGGAACGTGTACTTCTGATATTCGTAGGCGACGGAGCCGCCGGTCGGCACGACCATCTGCGACAGCGCTCCGCTGTGGCAGTTCGTGTCGTTCGTGTAGTAGCCGAACGTGAACGTCTGCAGCGGAACCGCCGGCGCCGCCACGTCCACCACCTCGATCGACGTCAGCGACGGCACCGTGATGCTTCCCTGATTGGGATCGATCATGTCGTGGCATGGCTTGACGTAGCTCAGGTCCTGGTAAATGAACTTGTAGAGCAGCTTTTTACCGTTGAAGGCGGTGAGCTCGACCTCCTTCGGGCGGGTCTGATAATTGTCCTGGCTCTGTCCGGATACGTTCTCGAAGCGGACCACCTGCTGCCGTCCGTGGTCATCGGTGAGCCGCCATTCGTTTGCCACGGCGTAACTGATCGCCACGGCGTTCCCGGTCGCATCCTCCATGGAGGAGAGCTTCGTCCTGTTCGTATTTGGTATGTAGTCGAACCGATGCGTCGTACCGTCGGGAAACTCGACGGAGTACACGTCATTGAGGAACTTCAGCCGCAGATACGTGCCGTCCCGCGTATAGCCGATGACACCGTTCGTCGTCTCCGGCACCGTCTCGTTCGGATGCAGCACGGTGTAGAAGTCGTGCTTCGCGCCGTCGGGGCTGCGATATTCGGCGATGGCGTTCGTCGCAAGCGGCGGAAACGAGCACTGCGCGCCGCTCGTCGCCGGACATGGCACCTTCAGAGCACCGAGCGAAAGCAGCCACCCCAGACCGGCGTTCGACTCCCTCGTTGGCACGGCGGTGTAACGAGAAGCGTTCTGCGGCTTCTGGAACTCCCACACCTTGCTGTTGTAGACGATCGCCAGGCCATACGACATCGCCGAACGCACGTGGTAGCGCGGGCCGAGGGGGATCGTCAGCACCACGTTGCCGTTGTACTCATTGATGGTGTCGTAGTCGCCCGCGGCCATCGCCTTCTCACCTGAGAAGCCGACGGCGTCCACGGGATTCGGTGCGTTCTGCGCGAGGAGGGGCTGCAGCGCCAGCAACGCGGCGAACAGCGGGATCAGTCGCATCGTCCTCACGGCTGCTCCCTCACCGTCGAAGCGAACGCTTTCAGATTCAGCGTATCGATGACGACCAGCGTGTCGTGCGGCAGCAGATGCTCAGGCCCCTGAAGCCCGCCGTCTTTCTGCTTCATGCGCCGGAACTCCAACGTCGAGCGCTGGTCGGCCAGGCCGTCCACGTCATCGAGGCTGCCGTCCATCAGCGCGGAGGTCCAAACGCCCTTTCCGGGACGCACGAGCATCGCATGCGCAAAGCGGCTCAGCGAGGAGAAGCGCAATGGCCGGCCCGCGCCGTCACCCGCGAACGCCGTTTCCGGAAGCCTGCCGAAGTCCGGACCCGGCGTGACCACGACCGCACGGCCGTCGCTCTCGTCGACGACGCCGACGACCGTGAACTGGGGAGGCACGGCCGGAAAATCGAACGTCGCGACCCCGTCACCGTCCTCATCGCGGAGCCGTTCATGCTGTTCGTTGACGACTGGCCAGCGCTCCGAAGACTCATCACGGGAGACGATCAGCAACGCCACTCCACCACGGGGCGTGACACCGTTCACCGTCAGTCGATTCTCGAGGAGTGTGGCATTGAATGGCGGCAGTTCAGGCTGGGCCGCACGTGCCGCGGCAAGGAAAGTGAGCACACCTGCGGCGGCGAAGAAGAAGACTCGCATATTCATGGAAGCTCCGTTGCGCTTACTGCAAGCTGAGCAGAACGAGGATCTCGCCTTCGCCTTCAGCGAGCCGTTCGAGGGCTTTGCCGATCACTGTCCCGGGGCGGTGCATCTGGATGCCGCTCACTTCGACGGCCGTCGATTTCATCGCGGTGCCGGGCTTGTCGCTCGTGACGAGGAGATCGCCGATGGCGATCGCTCCCCTGGTTGCGTCGACGCGCACTTTGACGCGGCCCGTCGTGGCGACGGCAGCCTTGTTGTCGGCTTCGACGCCGAGGAGGATGCCGGGCTGCGGGGAGACGACGCCGGCCACTGACGTGTCGTAGGCGCGGCTGGAGGGCATGACCTGGTTGGACGTAGAGGGATCGAGCACGACCACCGTGCCGGGAGCGACGTTGCCGGTGGCCGGGACCCACTCGGCGAGATCTTGATACGTCGCGGAGAGGGCGCCGCGGGCCGTGACGTTGCCGTTCACGTGCAGGTTGGAGAGCGGCGCGGGCGAAGCCATGCCGATCGTCACGTTGCCGTTGGCGAGGTCGATGTCCAGCAGACTGCGGATGCTGCCCGAGAGCGCCTGATTGACGGTATTGCCGGTCGACCCGTCGAAGCGGAGGTGCGCCGCGTCTTTCGCGATCCAGGCGGACGAGGTCTCGCGCGAAATCCAGCCACCGCCGTTGTAGTCGACGTCGAACCCGAGCCGGACGTTGTCGCGGTCGAGGACGGTCGCGGAGAACGAGCCGCGGTTGTCGCCGCGGATTGCGCGGAAGGCGGACGTCATCGCCGTATTGGCGCTCGAAACGCCCGCAGCCACGTACAACGGAACACGGGAGGCCGACGTCGTGGCCGGCTGGACGATGCGCAGCAGGCCGTTCGCATCATCCATGAAGACGTTGTTCTTGTTGCCCGCGTAATTCGCGGCGGGGGAGATCGCCGTCGTCTCCTGCTTGAACTGGAAGTACTGCGTCTTCTGCAGATTGCCGAAGTATCGGGCGCTGACGTTTCCGCTGTACCAGTCCGTCGTCGACGTGCCGATGGCAACGACTACCATCGAGGCCCCACCGAACTCGGACCTGTTCTCCACCCCGAGCTCGACCGGCATCTCCAGACCATCGACGACGCAGGACGGTTCGCGCAGCCCGGTGACGGTTTGCGCGTAACCGCCGCAGACGATGTTGAACGGCGTGCTCACACCGGCCGGGTGATTCAGGATGCCTTCGATATTGAGGAAGAAGATGTTGTTCTCAGTGGCGCCGATCGGCGTGACGAGCTTCAGAAAACCGTCGGCGGAGGACACGGCGTACTCCGGCATGGTGTACGAGTAGATCGATT
>DASWMP010000255.1:0-9576 GCA_036399695.1 Thermoanaerobaculia bacterium
ATCAGAGTGTGTGCGCTCCGTTTGAGACACCCTCGCTCCGCCACCGCACTCCTGGATTGCCTTGTGGAAGCGGTCTGCGCTTACGCGGGCGCGGACAGACAGGAGTGTCTGTCCCACATTCAGATTCCGCCGAATATCGGACACCCGCGGGCACGCTGGCATTCAATGTGGGACAGACACTCTTGTCTGTCTGCGCCCGCAGGCGCCGGTTTCCAGGCCATCAGAGTGTGTGCGCTCCGTTTGAGACACCCTCCCTCCACCACCGCACTCCTGGATTGCCTTGTGGAAGCGGTCTGCGCTTACGCGGACGCGTTCTTCAACTCTTCCAGTACCGTCGCGAACCACGGTTGCGTCGCTTCGCCGCGCTTCTCACGCGCCTGCTGGATGAGCGTCAGATTGTTGAGCGTCGTCTCCGGCTCGAACTTCTCGCGGATGGCCGGCAGCGCTTTGCCGAGCCAGGTCAGTGACTGCTGTTCGTCCTTCGCCAGCACGGCCAGCTCGAGCATCGTGGCGTAGTCCCAGTAGTCCGGTTTGCCGCTGTCGGCCCGGCGTTTCACCGCGTAGGCGACGACCGGCAGGATCTCTGCCTGCCGCGGATCGGGTGGCTCGCGCAGTTCCATGAGCGTCAGGGCGTTGATGCCGGGATAGGCGTCGCGCGAGTCGGCCTGGAAGCCTTTCAGGTACATGTCGATGGCCTGGTCGAGGACGCCCTTCGCTAGAAACGCTTTCCCGTCCTTGAGCGCCTGCTGCCAGCGATCCTTGTAGATGCGCCCGAGGATGCCGTACGTCTCGCTGCTCGGGCCGCGCGTCGTCAACAGCGCTTCGAGGATGCGCTCCGCCTCGTCGCCTTGGCCGACGCGGTTGAGCGCGAGCGCGAGCTGCTCCTGCACCATGACCGTCTGCGCCAGCGGGCGAGGCATCCGGGCGGCCAGATCAACCATCCGCTGCCACGCCTTCACACCGCGATAGGAGAGGAAGAGGTCGATCAGCACGCCGGACTCGATGCTGTCCAGCGGGGGGAGGCCAGCCTCGACGGCGGCGATGGCGGCTTCGCCTTGCTTCCGCGCACGCGCCAGCTCCTCTTTCGTCTTGTTCGCGTAGTCGTGCCGCTCGCGGAAGACGTCCGTCTTCAGCCGCTGCAGATCGGGGAAGTTCTCGACGAGCTGGAAGATCGGACTGTCCGGCGTGACACCTTTCAATGCGGCGTCGCGTGCGGCGACCAGCTTCGCCGTCAGCGCCTTCGCCGTCTCGGCCGCGTTATCGGGCGCGCCGGCGGCGTTGAGCCGGTACGGCAGCGCCCGGAGCAGATTCACGTCGAACGGCAACCGTCCACCTTCCGCGAACAGCAACGCCGTCGTCGCTGGCAGCACCGCGTGGCGTATGCCCAGCTCGTAGAAGACGTTCGCGTTGGCGGTCGTCAGATCGGCCACGGCGAACGGGCAGAGGATCAGCCGTTCGAACATCGGCTTGTGGATGATGCCCCCGGTCATCTCCTCATCGGCGCGGATCGGATCGAGCCCGGCATCGACGATGGCCGGCCGGATCACCTGCCCGTAGACAGCGTCGAAGTCGACCATGACGCCCATTGCGTCCGGCTTTTTCCCGAACGGCATGAGCACGAAGCAGAGCGGCGCAAGAGTGGACACGCTACCTCCTCTAGGTCCTATAGGATTGTAGGTCATGCGCGAGCTCTTCCCCGTCACGCGGAACCTCATCTACTTCAACAACGCCGCGGTCGGGCCGTTGTCGGTGCGCGCCCATGAAGCCATGGCGCGGCATGCCAGCGACCAGCGCGATTACGGGGCGCTGCACTGGCGCGAGTGGGATGCCGAAGTGGCGCGGCTGCGGGAAGCGGCGGCCACGCTGATCGGCGCGACGCCAGCCGAGGTCTCGATCCTCAAAAACACCTCCGAGGGCTTGTCGTTCGTGGCCGGGGGGCTGCGGTGGGAAGAGGGGGACAACATCGTCACCACCGCGTACGAGTTCCCGTCCAACTGGGCTCCCTGGAAGCGGCTCGAAGCTCGCGGGGTGGAGGTGCGGGTCGCGGCCACGCCGGCCGCCGACGACCTGGAGCGGCTCATCGACGGCAGGACGAAGCTCGTGACCCTTTCGTCCGTCGCCTTCCACAACGGCTTTGCCGCGGACCTCATCGCGATCGGGGAGCTGTGCGAACGCCGCAACGCCCTCTTCTGCGTCGACGGCATCCAGTCCGTCGGCGTGCTGCCGCTCGACGTGCGCGCCGCGAAGATCTCCTTCTTCTCCGCCGACGGCCACAAATGGCTCTGCGGCCCGGAGGGGGCGACGATCTTCTACGTCGCCGCCGAGCATCGCGACAAGCTCGAGGTGCTCGAGCATGGGTGGCTCAACGTCCAGCGCAAGGGGCGCTTCATCGACTGCGGGCTCGAGCTGCACGACGACGGCCGCCGCTTCGAGGCCGGCTCGCTGAACACCAACGGCATCTACGGCCTGCGCGCCGCCATCGACCTGTTGCTGGAGGTCGGCATCGACGCGATCCGCGACCGGGTCCTGACGCTGGCCAACCGACTCGCCGACGGGCTCGCGGGGGAGGGCTTCGTCATCGGCAGCCCGCGCCCGGTCGCTTCCGGAATCGTCGGGGCCACTCCACCAGATGTAGAGTCGCGCTCCACCCTGTGGTATCACCGCAAGCTCGAAGAGGCCACGATCGTCTGCTCTCCTCGGGAAGGGATGCTCCGCTTCTCCCCCCACTTCTACAACGATGAGAGCGAAGTGGATCGTGTGTTAGAGGTCGTGCGCTTTACAATGAAGGCATGACGATCACGGTGCTGGTTATTTGCGTGATCGCGCTCGTCCTGGGTGCGATCGTCGGGTGGGTGGTGGGGAGCGCAAAGAAGGGCGCCGAAGCGGCGAAGCTGCTGGCCGAGCGGGAGAACGCGGCCCAGATGACGCTCGCCGAGCGCGAAAGCCTCACGCAGCGCGCCCTCGCGGAGCGCGATCTCGCGCGTGCCGAGCGGCAGCGCACCGAGGAGATCGTGGCGGAGATGCGCGAACGGCTCGAAGCGGCGCAGAAGGCGCAGGCCGTTGCCGAGACGCGCGTCGCCGAAACGGAACTGCGCCTTACGAACCACAAGCAGACCGAGGAAACGTTCGCCGCGCTGGCGCAGCGTGCCTTCCGGCAGGTCAGCGAATCGCTCGTCCAGTCGAGCAAGACGCAGATCGACGGCTCGCTGGAGACGAAGAAGGCGGAGATCGACGGACTGCTCAAGCCCGTTCGCGAGATGCTCGACAACTACCGCGGCGAGCTGCTCAAGAGCGAAGAGACGCGCAACACCGTCTACGGCAGCCTGCAGGAGCAGCTCCGCAGCCTCGTCATCGTCCAGGAATCGGCGCAGCGTGAGGCCTCGCGCCTCGCCAATGCATTACAGTCGCCCACGGTGCAGGGCTCGTGGGGGGAGATGTCGCTCCGCCGCTGCGTCGAGCTGGCCGGCCTGAGCGAATACTGCCGCGACTTCGAGACGCAGCAGACCTTCACGAACGACGAGGGCCGCCGCCTGCGCCCCGACCTCATCATCAACCTGCCGAACAACCGCGTCATCGCCATCGACGCCAAGGCGCCGATCAACGACTACGTCGCCGCCTCCAGCGAGAACGACCCGGCGCGGAAGAAGCTGCTGCTCGAGCAGCACGCGAAGAACGTCCGCCGCCGCATCGACGACCTGGCCCGCCGCGAATACCAGTCGAGCATCGGCGAGACGCTCGACTTCGCGGTCCTGTTCATCCCCGGCGAGCACTTCCTCGCGGCCGCGCTGGCCACCGATCTCACGCTGCTCGATTACGCCGCCGACAAGCACATCTTCCTGGCGTCGCCGACCGTCCTGCTGCCCCTGCTGCGCGCCGTAGCGGCGAGCTGGAAGGCCGAGAAGACGGAGGAGAACGCGAAGCGGATGCATGACGCCGCGGTCGAGCTCTTCGGCCGTTTCGTGACGGTGATGGAGTACATCACGAATGTCGGCGATCAGCTCCGGAAGACGGTCGACAGCTACAACAAGGTCATCCGTTCGGTCGACACACGCCTCTGGCCGAAAGGCGAAGAGCTGCAGCGTCTGGCCGGCAGCGGCAAGAAACTCGGGGAGCTCGAGCAGCTCGAAGCCGTACCCATCGAGTCTTCCAAGCTGCGCCTGACGATGCAGAACGAAGAGCCCGGCATCGTGGTGAACATCGAGCGTTAGGGCAGGGAACGGACTTCTGTCTCGGAGTGCGGTGGCGAACGCCACCGCTCTGCTACACGTGTAGAAGAGCGGTGGCGTCCGGACCGCACTCCGAGATTGGTATGCTATCCTCCATCACGCATGAGATCCTTCCTTCAGGAGAACGAGCCGCCGCGCTGCTGCACCGCCGGCTCGTGTCTTTGGCACCGCGCGTGATTTAGCCCGTCTTTCGCTGCCCGTTTCTCCTCGCCGATGGTGAGGCTGTCCCCCTGCTCTGGCTCTCGGACAACCCAAAACGGACAACGGAAACGCTGTAATGATCACCGTCATCGACAACTACGATTCCTTCACCTACAACCTCGTCCAGCAGATTGAACGGCTTGCCGGCGAGCCGCTGCGCGTCATCCGCAACGACGAGTTCGACCCGGCGCAGCTCCTCGCCGAGAAGCCGGACGCGCTCGTCATCTCGCCCGGTCCCGGCACGCCCGCCCGCGCCGGCCGCTGCATCGAGCTGATCCGGCTCAATCAATCGATCCCGCTGCTCGGCGTCTGTCTCGGCCACCAGGCCATCGGCGAAGCCTTCGGCGGGACGGTCCAGCGCGGCGCTTTGCCGATCCACGGCAAGATCAGCGAAGTTCGTCATACCGGCGAGCGCCTCTTCGCCGGCTGCCCGGCGCCGCTGAAGACGGCGCGCTATCACTCGCTCGTCGTCGACCGGGAGACGCTCCCCGACTGCTTCACTATCGACGCCGAGACGGACGACGGCGCCATCATGGCGCTCTCCCACCGCACCCGGCCGATCTTCGGCATCCAGTTCCACCCGGAGTCCTACGGCACCTCCGGCGGCGATCAGCTCATCGTCAACTTCCTGCGGGGCGCGCGATGATCGCGGGCTCGATCCGCAAGGTGGTCGAGGGGCGCGACCTCACGCGCGAGGAGATGTACGACGTCTTCTCCTTCGTCATGGACGGCCAGGCCACGGACGTCCAGAAGTCGGCGCTGCTCATCGCGCTGCGGATGAAAGGGGAGACGGCCGAGGAGATCACCGGCGCCGCGATGGCAATGCGCGAGCGGGTCACGCCGCTCGATGCCGACCGCGACGCGCTCGTCGACACCTGCGGCACCGGCGGTGACGGCCAGGGCACGTTCAACATCTCCACGGTCTCGGCGCTCGTCGCCGCCGCCGCGGGAGCGAGCGTCGCCAAGCACGGCAATCGCGCCGTGTCGTCATCCTGCGGCAGCGCGGACGTCCTGGCGGAGCTCGGCGTCAATCTCGATCTCGACGCGGCGCGCATGTCCGAAGTGCTCCGCCGCGCCGGCATTTCGTTCCTCTTCGCGCCGAAGCTGCATCCGGCCATGAGCGCGGTGGCCTCGGTGCGCCGCGAGCTCGGCGTCCGCACGATCTTCAATATCCTCGGCCCGCTGACGAATCCCGCGTTCGCGCGGCGGCAGGTCCTCGGCGTCTTCGCCGCGCCGCTCGTCGAAGTCGTCGCGCAGGTGCTCCTGGCCCTCGGCGCGTCACACGCGCTGGTCGTCCACAGCCGCGACGGCCTGGACGAGATCTCCGTCTCCGCGGCCACGCACGTCTGCGAGGTGAAAGACGGCGAGCTGCGCTCGTACGATCTCGAGCCCGAGTCGCTCGGCGTCACACGTCATCCCATCGAAGCACTCGCCGGTGGCGACGTGCAGGAGAACGCCCGCATCGCCCGGGCCGTGCTGAGCGGCGAGGATGGCGCACGGCAGGACGTCGTGGCCGCGAACGCCGGCGCCGCGCTCTACGTCTCGGGCCTGGCGCCGTCGATCCGCGACGGCGTCACGCTGGCCCGGCAGGCGATGCGCAACGGCGCGGCGCGCACGAAGCTCGAGCAGCTCGTCGCCGCCTCGCACGAAGTCGGAGGTACGCGATGAGCAATGTGCTCGACCGGATCGTCGCCCGCACGCGCGAGCGGCTGGCTGAGGAAGCGCCGCCGGACCTGCAGGCCGTCGAAGCGCTCGTGCGCGAGCGGACGCCGCACGCGTTCTTCAACGCGCTGCAGCAGGACGGGATCAACATCATCGCCGAGGTGAAATCGGCATCGCCGTCGGCGGGCTCCATCGTGGAGAACCCGGACGTCGAACAGATCGCCGGTGACTACAGGCGCGGCGGAGCGGCGGCGATCTCGGTGGTCGTGGAGCGGGACTTCTTCAACGGCTCGCGCGAGTGGCTGCGGCGGGCACGCTCGGCGGGGCTGCCGGTGATCATGAAGGACTTCATCGTCGAGCCGTCGCAGCTCCTGCGCGGGATCGCTGCCGGCGCCGACGCGATCCTGCTGCTCGCGTCGATCCTCGACGCGCAACAGATCCGCGAGTTCATTGCCCTGCTCGACACGTACGGTTGCGACGCCCTCGTGGAAGTGCACGACGAGCGCGAGCTCGACGTCGCCCTGGGCGGCGGCGCACGGCTCGTCGGCGTCAACAGCCGCGACCTCAAGTCGTTCGTCGTCGATCTCGCCACCGCGGAACGGCTCTCGCGCCTGATGCCGCCCGGCACCGTGCGCGTTGCCGAAAGCGGGATCAAGGAGCGGGCCGACGTCGAGCGGCTCGCTGCCGCCGGCTTCCGCGCCTTTCTGGTCGGTGAATCGCTCTTGCGGCAGAATGACCGCGCCGCAGCCGTCAGGGCGCTGGCAGGGGAGAGACGACGATGACGAAGATCAAGATCTGCGGGCTCACGCGCGAGGAGGATGCCCTGCTCGCCGCCGACCTCGGCGCCGATTTCCTCGGTTTCATCTTCGTGCAGGAAAGCCCCCGTTACGTCGAGGCCGAGCACGTGCGCAGCATTGCCGACCGCGTGCGCGAGCAGCGCGGCGACGGCGCCCCGCGTATGGTCGGCGTGTTCCGCGATGCCTCCGTCGATTACATGCGCGAGCTCGCCGCCGTGGCCACGCTCGACTACGTCCAGCTCCACGGCAACGAGACGGACGAGGAGATCGAGCTCCTCGGCGTGCCGTCGATCAAGTCGTTCCGCGTCGGCGAGACGCTGCCCGACACCACCTCCGTACCCACGGCCGAATGGCTCCTCTTCGACAGCTTCGACGAGCGCCGCGGCGGCGGCACCGGGCGTCATTTCGACTGGTCGCTGCTGGCGATGTATCCCCGCACCAAACCGTTCCTCCTCGCCGGCGGCATCGACGCCGAGAATGTCGGCGCCGCGATCAGCCTCGTGCGCCCCGATGCGATCGACGTCGCCAGCGGCGTCGAAAGTGAACCGGGCGTCAAGGACCCGGAACGGATGCGCGCCCTGTTCGACCGCATCCGCCGCGCCTCATGAAAAGCTCTCCAGACAAGCACGGGTTCTTCGGCAATTTCGGCGGGAAGTTCGTTCCCGAGACTCTCATGGCGGCACTCGAAGAGTTCGAGACCGCGTACAAAGCGGTGCGCAAGGATCCGTCGTTCCGCGTGGAGCTGAACGACATCCTTCGCGAGTTCGTCGGCCGTCCAACGCCCATCACCGAGGCCAGACGTTTCGCCTCGGAGGTGTGCGGCGGGGCGTTCCGGCTCTTCCTGAAGCGGGAAGACCTCAACCACACCGGCGCCCACAAGATCAACAACGCCATCGGCCAGGCGCTCATCGCCAAACGGATGGGGAAGCAGCGCATCATCGCCGAGACGGGCGCGGGCCAGCACGGCGTCGCCACCGCCACCGCCTGCGCGCTCCTCGGCCTGCAGTGCGTCGTCTACATGGGTGAAGTGGACATGGCGCGGCAGGAGCTGAACGTCTTCCGCATGCGCCTCCTCGGCGCGGAGGTCGTCCCGGTCACGAGCGGCTCGCGGACGCTGAAGGACGCGATCAATGAAGCGATCCGCGACTGGGTCACGAACGTCCGCACGACGCACTACATCATCGGCTCGGTCCTCGGCCCGCATCCCTATCCGCTCATCGTCCGCGACTTCCAGTCCGTCATCGGCCGTGAAGCGCTCGCGCAGTTGCGGAAACGCACAGGACGGCTGCCGGACGTCGCGGTGGCCTGCGTCGGCGGCGGCTCCAACGCGATCGGCCTGTTCTACGAGATGCTGAAACACGACACCATCCGCCTCATCGGCGTGGAAGCCGGCGGCCGCGGCGTGAATCTCGGCGAGCATGCGGCGCGCTTCTCCGGCGGCGCGCTCGGCGTGCTGCACGGCACCCGCTCGATGGTGCTGCAGGATGAGTACGGCCAGATCGCCGAAACGCATTCGATCTCCGCGGGCCTGGACTATCCCTCCATCGGACCGGAGCACGCGCATCTGCAGAGCCTCGGCCGCGTGGAGTACAACGACTGCAACGACGACCTCGCGCTCGAGGCCTTCCACAAGCTGAGCGAAAGCGAAGGGATCATCCCGGCGCTCGAGTCATCGCACGCGCTCGGCTGGCTGATGCGCAACGGGAAGTCGATCGCCGCCGACGCGCTCGTCATCGTCAATCTCTCGGGACGGGGGGACAAAGACGTCCCCCAGGTGGCCGCGCTTGAATCGCGTTGACGCTCTCTTCAAACGCCTCCGCACCGAGAAGCGCTGCGGCCTCATCGCCTACGTGACGTGCGGCGACGGCGATACCGCCGCCATCGTCCGGGAACTGCAGGCAGCGGGCGCCGACGCGATCGAGCTCGGCATCCCGTTCTCCGATCCGATCGCCGACGGTCCGGTCATCCAGGCCGCCGCACAGCGCGCGCTGCAGCGAGGCACGCGTACGCCGGACGTCTTCAGGATCGCCCGCGAGATCCGCCAGACGAGCGAGATCCCGCTGATCGCTTTCTCGTACTACAACCCCATCCTGGCCTACGGCGCGGCGCGCTTTGCCACCGAGGCGAAGGAGGCCGGCATCGACTCGGTGCTGCTGACCGACCTGCCGCCGGAGTCGTCGAAGGAACTGAAGACGGAGCTGAAGACGCACGGCCTCGGGACGGTCTTTCTGCTGGCCCCGACGTCGACGGACCTGCGCATCAACGCGGTGAACCGCGCCAGCGACGGCTTCGTGTACTACGTCTCGACGACCGGCGTCACCGGCACGCGCCAGGATCTCGACCCCGCCCTCCTCGGCCGTCTGGACGAGATCCGCGGCAAGCTCACGCGGCCGATTGCGGTGGGTTTTGGCATCTCCCGCCACGAACACTACGAGCTGCTACGCGACCACTGCGACGCCATCGTGGTCGGCAGCGCCATCGTCCGAGCGATCGGCGAAGGCCGCAGCCCCGGCGACGTCGTGCGGGGGATTCTGCACGCGTAGTCCGCTCGAGTTTGGAGTGCGGCAGCGACGCTTCATCAGATGCCGCTTTCCTACAGCGGAAGCGTCGAGCTTCCGCCCCTCTTTGTACACCACGCAGGCCGCAGCTCGACGCTGCGGCTATGGGAAAGCGGCAGATGATGAAGCGTC
>DASWMP010000256.1:0-7591 GCA_036399695.1 Thermoanaerobaculia bacterium
GACAGACACTCTTGTCTGTCTGCGCCCGCAGGCGCCGGTTTCTAATTAGGCCATCAGAGTGTATGCGCTCCGTTTTGAGACGCCCTCCGTTCGCCACCGCACTCCGAGATTACTTCGCGGCGGCGGCTGCTTTGGCCAGACCTTCCGGGTCGGTGTGGTCGGGGAGCGGCTCGCCGGCGAAGTGGCAGGCGGCGAACTGTCCGGGCTTGTGCTCGATGAGCGGGGGGACCACGTCTTTGCAGATCGGAAACTGGGCGATGGGGCAGCGGGTGTGGAAGACGCAGCCGCTCGGGGGATTGAGGGGCGTGGGGATGTCGCCCTTCAGGAGGATGCGCGTCTTCTTCACCGTCGGGTCGGGGATCGGGACAGCGGAGAGGAGGGCCTTCGTGTACGGGTGGAGTGGATCGGCGTAGAGGCTGGTGCTCGGCGCCAGCTCCATCACCTTGCCGAGGTACATCACGGCCACGCGGGTGGAGATGTGCTCCACCACCGAGAGGTCGTGGGCGATGAAGAGGTACGTCAGCCCCAGCTCTTCCTGGAGGTCCTGCAGCAGGTTGACGACCTGCGCCTGGACGGAAACGTCGAGCGCGGAGACCGGCTCGTCGAGGACGAGGAACTTCGGATTCGTCGCCAGGGCCCGGGCCACGCCGATGCGCTGGCGCTGGCCGCCGGAGAACTCGTGCGGGTAGCGCTTCCGGTAGTCGGCGTTGAGGCCGACCTTCTGGAGGATCTGCACCACGCGGTCTTCCCGGTCGTCGAAGCCGTGGATGACGAGCGGCTCGCCGACGATGGTGCCGATGGTCATGCGCGGGTTCAGCGAGGCATACGGATCCTGAAAGACGATCTGCATGTCGCGGCGCATCCGGCGCATGTCGGTCGACCCGAGGTCGAGGACGCTCGTGTTCTGGAACTCGATGCGGCCGGACGTCGGCTCGATGAGCCGCAGGATGCAGCGGCCGACCGTCGTTTTCCCGGAGCCCGACTCGCCGACGAGGCCGAGCGTCTCCCCTTTCGACACGCCGAAGCTGATGCCATCGACCGCCTTCACGTTCGCCACGGTGCGGGCGAGGATGCCGCGCTTCACCGGGAAGTACTTCTTGAGATCGCGGACGACGAGCAGCGCCTCCCCTTCGCCCATCGGGACGACGGGAGTCTGCTGGGAGCCGGACTGCTCGTTCGGATCGTGCAGCGGCTTGCGGTCGTCATCGCGCTGCCGCGCCGTCTGGTCGGCCGGAGTCTGCAGGCCGCCGGTCATGGCCGGGGCGACTTTGTCGTCGCCGGGGATGAAAGGGGTATCGGGCATCAGCGCGCCCTCCGGGCGCTCGAAGTCAGAACGCGGAACGCAGAACGCAGAACGTCGAATGCTCCGCCGCTTCCGCGACTCTCTCTCAATTCATCGTTCTGCGTTCTGCGTTCTGCGTTCATCGCTTCTCCACGCGCTCCGGATCGGCCTCATCCCCATGCAGGTAACACCGCGCGCTCTGCCCCGCGCTCACCGGCATCAGCGCCGGCTCGTTGCCGAGGCAGATGTCCATCACGTCGGGGCAGCGGGGGTTGAACTTGCAGCCGCTCGGGAGGCTGTTGAGCGACGGCACCATTCCCTTGATGGTCGGCAGACGGCCGGGGCGGACGTCGTATTCGGTATTCGGCGGCACGACGGTCGACGCGCCGACGCTCGGCAGGGACTTGAGCAGTCCGCGCGTGTACGGGTGCGCCGGTTTGGCGAAGAGGTCGCGCACCGGCGCTTCCTCGACGACGCGGCCCGTGTACATGACGATGACCCGCTCGCAGAACTCGGCCACGACGCCGAGGTCGTGCGTGATCAGCAGGATGGCCAGGCCGAGCTTCTTCTGCAGCGACGCCAGGAGCTCCATGATCTGCGCCTGGATCGTCACGTCGAGGGCGGTCGTCGGCTCGTCGGCGATCAGCAGTTCCGGATCGCACGAGAGAGCCATGGCGATCATGACGCGCTGGCGCATGCCGCCGGAGAGCTGGTGCGGGTAATCGTCGAGCCGCTTGACCGGATCGGGGATCGAGACGAGGTCGAGCATCTCCCCCGCCTGCTTCCACGCCTCTTTTTTGGAGACGTTGCGGTGGATGCGGATCGCTTCCGCTACCTGCGCCCCGATCTTGAAGACAGGGTTGAGCGACGTCATCGGCTCCTGGAAGACCATGGCGATGTCGTTGCCCCGCACGTGGCGCATCTCTCGGTCGGAGAGATCGGCCAGGTTGCGATCCTTGAAGCGGATCTCGCCGCCCGTGATCTTCCCGGGAGAGGTCACGAGCCGCATGATCGACATCGCGGTGACGCTCTTGCCGCAACCCGACTCCCCGACGAGCGCCACGGCTTCCCCCCGGCGTACGTTGAAAGAGACGTTGTCCACGGCATGGACGATCCCGTCCTGCGTCGGAAACGAAGTGCGTAGATTTTTAACCTGCAGGAGCGCCTCGGCCGGATTCACATCGAGATCCGCCACCCGCGCCCCCGGCAACCCGGTCGGCTGAACTTCCGTCACGGCGGAGGATGGTAGCAAGAAGGATGACAGGGCGCGCCGCGGAGGCTAGCCTTGTGGTGTGCGACCAAAGGTTTATGTCGAAACCAGCGTCGTGAGCTACCTCGTTGCGCGCCGAACCGCCTCTGGTCTACACACCGCAACAGTTGATGGAGGAGTAGCAATGCGCGACGATCCGGTGGTCGAGGAAACCCGTGCCGCACGCCGTGAGCTCCACGATGAATGTGGCGGCGACATGACGGCGCTTTGGGATTACCTCAAGCAGCTCGAAGCAGAGAATGCCGAGCGCGTGGTGACACTTCAACCTCGGCCGGCCGTCACGAACAAGTAGTCGCGCCGTCCCCTATGCCTTCTTCCTCGTCAACCGGCCCAGCGTCGCCCGCACCTCGGGCACTTTGAGGGCGAAGCCGGCGGCGAAGTAGATGACGCCAAAGAGGCCGCACACCAGGAACGCTTCGACGACGTTCTTCATCGGCAGGGCGCGGGAGAACTGGTGGGCGAAGTAATAATCAAAGGTGAGCGCGGCGACGGCGGCCGCCAGGGCGGCGGCCCAGAGCTTGGCAAAGTAGCCGGTCTTCGACTCCCCTGCCCCGATGCGCCGGGTCAGCCCTCGCCGGAGGAGGATGTACTCGAGCCAGGCGGCGATTCCGGTCGCGGCGGTGATGCCCATGGTGCCGAGGGCCTCGGCCGCTCCGCCATGCACGTTGGGCATCGGCAGGCCGAGGAGCTCGACCAGGTTCGAGAACATCGGGCGTAGCGGGAAGGCGAAGAGGAAGCCGAGGGTGGCGCCGAGGGTCACGCGCAGCATGGCGTAGCGGAACGGGGTCTTCGGATCGTGCAGCGCGTAGAAGGCGGACGAATAGAGCCGCGCCTGCGTCGCCACGAGCAAGCCGATCGTCGAGCCGATGAGGATGTACCAGACGAGAATCGTCGTCGCCGGGGTGAACTGCCCCCGTTCGAACAGCGCGGCCACGATGACCCGGCCGATGAAGACGAACGCGGCGATGGTCGGGACGACGAAGAAGGCGATCTGCCGGATGCCTCGGTCGAGCCGCTTGCGCAGCGCCGCCTGGATCTCCTCGTCGGTGCCGGTCTCACTCGCCATCTGCGGCAGCTCGGCCGCCGCGACCGACATGCCGAAGATCGAGATCGGCGCCATGTAGATGGTCTGCGCGTAGAGGAGGTTCGTCACCGAACCGGTCGGCAGGAACGAGGCGATGAAGGTATCGATATAGCCGCTGATCTGCACGACACCGCGGCCGCCGACGACCGGCCCGATGTTCCGGAAGATGCGCCACACCGGCTCGAGCCGGCGGTCGAAACCGAACGACAGCTCCTTCGCATGACGCATGACGAAGGGGATCTGAATCGCGAGCTGCAGACCGCATCCGAGGAACGTGCCCCACGCCAGGGCAACGGCGAGGTCGGCGTCGCGCAGCCTCGAGCCGAAGATCACGAGCGTCCCGATCATGGCGCCGTTCCAGAGAACCGGCGCCACGTAGGAGACGAAGAATTGCTTGTGGGCGTTGAGGATGCCGAGGGTCCAGGCGTACAGCACCAGCAGGCCCACGCCCGGGAAGATGATGCGCGTCAGCCGGACGGCCAGGGCCATCGTCCCGGGGTCGAGGCCGGCGGCGGTGATCGAAAGGATCGCGGGCGTCAGCAGCACACCGACGAGCACGATCCCCGCGACGACGAGCATGAGAAAGGAGACGAAGACGCCGGCGACGCGGCCAGCGAGTTTCTCGTCCCCTTTGGCCAGGAGCCGCGAGTAGACCGGGATGAAGGATGCGGAAAGCACCCCTTCGCCGAGGAGGTTCTGCAGGAAGTTCGGGACCTTGAGGGCGACGCTGAAGGCGTCGGCGGCGGCCGAAGCGCCGAGGTAGTGCGCGAAGACGCTCAGCCGAATCAGGCCGGCGAAGCGGCTGAGGAGGATTCCGGCGGCGACCAGCGCGGCGTAGCCGCCGGCTTTGCGCGGCTTCTTCACGGAATTCGGCTCGGGCACGGCGCGATAAGATACCTTGTCTTCGATGTCGGACACGCGACGCATCCGTATTGCAGGCGCGGGGCCATCAGGTCTCGCCGCCGCCATCGTCCTCGCCCACGCCGGGCGGGCCGTGGAAGTGCATGAAGCCAAACGCGATGTAGGCGTCCGCTTCATTGGCGACCTGCAGATTCTCGAAGGCTCCTCGGAGCGCGAGCCGGTTCCGGACTTCCTCGACCGGATCGGCGTCGAGCGCAACTTCTACTTCCGGCCGGTCGACTACGCCACGTTCTACGATCACCGCGGCGCCTCGCGCACGATCCGCAGCAACGAGCCGTACGGCTACTTCATCCGCCGCGGCGCCGAGGAGGACACGCTCGACCGCGGCCTGCTCGCGCAGGCGCAAGCCCTCGGCGTGAACGTCATCTTCAACAGCCGCCTCACCCCGGAGCAGGCCGACATCGTCGCCACCGGCCCGGCCTCCCCTGACGGTCTGGCCCGCGAGATCACCTGGCGCACGAACGACTCCGAGCGCGTGGAGGTCTTCTTCAACCACCACAAGGCGCCGGGCGGCTACTCGTACATGTTCATCCTGGATGGCGTGGCCACGTTCGGCTGCGCGATCGTCTCGGGATTCAAGAAGATCGACGACTACTTCGACCACTCGCTGGCCGAGGCGCGTCGGCTGCACCCGTTCGACGTGCCGGCCGATGCGCGCGTCGGCTACTCGTACATGAACTTCCACCTCAAGCAGAGCGCCACGCGGAACGGCGCCCGCTACGTCGGCGAGGCCGCCGGGTTTCAGGATTACCTCTTCGGCCTCGGCATTCGTTACGCGCTGACGAGCGGCTGGCTGGCGGCGCGCAGCATCCTCGAGGAGCGCAGTTTCGACGAGCTGTGGCGGGCCGAGCTCGGGCCGAAACAGGAGACGAGCCTCGTCAACCGTTTCCTCTATGAAGCGGGCGGCAACTTCGGGCTGTCGATGTTCGTCCGTCAGGCAGCGCGGGCGAAGGACTTCCAGCGCTACCTCAGTCAGTGGCACGCGCGGACCTGGTGGAAATCGCTGCTCTCGCCGTTCGTGCGCCGCGTGTGGCGTCACAGCGGACGCTGCATGCACAAACCGGAAGCGCACTGGTGCCGCTCGCGCGACACCGAGATCAAAGTGCCGCCGCTCGGACCGCTGCAATCATGAGCGCCGCCATGAGCCCTGTCATGAGCATCGACGAGGCGTACGAGCACTGCCGCGCCATCACGCATCGCCACGGCGCGAACTTCTCGGTCGGCTTCCGCTTCCTGCCGAAGGTGAAGCGCCGCGCGGTGCACGCCGCGTACGCCTTCTGCCGCTGGGCCGACGACTTGGCCGACGAGGAGAACGTGCCCACCGAACAGCGCCTCCTCGATCTCGACGCCTGCCAGGCGGAGCTCGACGCCTGTTACGCCGGTCGGCCGTCGCTGCCCATCACCATCGCCCTGGCCGATGCGCTCCAGCACTTTGCGATTCCGAAGAGCGCGTTCGTGGCGCTCATCGACGGCTGCCGTCAGGACATGGTGAAGACGCGCTACGAGACGTTCCCGGAGCTGCTGCAGTACTGCGAGCTCGTGGCCTCCTCGATCTCGGACATCTCCCTGTCGATCTTCGGCTACAAGTCGGACGCGGCGATCGGCTACGGCCGCAATCTCTCGACGGCGCTGCAACTGACGAACGTCACCCGCGACGTCGGCGACGACCTCGGACGCGACCGCATCTATCTGCCTCAGGAAGAGCTGCGCCGCTTCGGCGTCACCGAGCAGGAACTGTTCGGGCGCGCGGAGAACGAGCGCGTCCGCGCACTGCTCGACTTCCAGATCTCCCGCGCGGAGCAGTACTTCCGCGATGCCGAGCCGCTGCTGGCCGAGCTCTCCCTCGACGCCCGCTTCCCCACGCTGCTCATGGGCTCGATCTACGCCACTGTGCTGAAGCAACTCCGGAAAGACCCGCTGGTCGCCATCCGGAAACGACTCTCACTCTCGCCGCTGCGGAAGCTCCTCGTCGTCGGGACGCGGATGCTGCGCCCGCACTTTGTCTGATGCGTACCCGCCGAAACCGTGGAACGGGCGAAACCGTCTGAGGTCTGGATGAGGCTCTGGCTCGGGATCGCCGTACTGCTGTTCGCGACAGCAGCGCGCGCGCAGAGCACCGCGCCGGCCGAGGACACGCCGGTGGCGACGGTGGTCGTGCCGGTCGTCGGGACGGTGCTGGGGGTGAACGACGTCCAGTGGCGGACGGACGTCGAGCTGGTCAACGAGTTCCCCTCGGAAGTGAACGTCGGCCTGACGCTGCCGACCGCTCCCGGTGAGCCGTCGATCTTCCTCACCCTCGGCCCGGGCGAACGGCAACGCTTCACGAACCTGGTCGGCGAAGCCTTCGGGATGGATTCGGTGCTCTCGCCGCTCGTCGTGATGACGCTGGGACGGCGCTCCGTGACGATCCGGGCGACGGTGTACGGCGTCCGCGGCACCGAGACGTTCAGGCCGCAGCCGATCGCCGTCGACTATGCGTCGGGCTATTACCCGCTGCGCAACCTGCAGGGCCTGTCGTTCAGCGACGCCTTCCGCACGAACGTCGGCCTGGTGAACCTGAGCGAGGAGCCGGCCGAGTTCCTCATTGCCCTGCAGAAGCTCGCCGGCCGCAACGTGGCCACGACGCGGGCTGTGCTCCCTCCCCGGTCGCTCTGGCATGCGCCGATCCAGATGCTCTTCCCGATGATCACCAAGGGGGACGATTTCGCGATCGTGGTGGAGACCGGGTCTGCCAATACGTACATCTACGCGTCGGTCATCGAGAACGAGACCAACAACGCCACGTTCGTAAGAGGCCAGGTGGCCGCGCCGCCGCTGGGCGGGCCGTAGGCGCAGAAGAACGATCTCGGAGTGCGGTGGCGAACGCCACCGCTCTGCTACACGTGTAAAAGAGCGGTGGCGTTCGGAGGGTGTCTCAAAACGGCGCGTCTCGATCTACTCCCTTGGTTCTGCCGTCGATGAACCGGCGCCTGCGGGCGCGGACAGACAGGAGTGTCTGTCCCACATTCACATTCCGCCGGATATCGGGCACCCG
>DASWMP010000257.1:0-8185 GCA_036399695.1 Thermoanaerobaculia bacterium
CCCCCCCCCCCCCCACTCCGAGATTGCCATCTGTCCCAGTGCTTCTACCGCTCGCCCCTTCCGGCTCTCAGGGGCTGTGCCGTACGTGAAAAATCCCCCAACGCCGCCTGACCGGCATCCGTAACTATGCGGTAATGCCATTTTTCAAACTGGGATCTGGAGGACTGATGCCGCGTAAACCCCTGCTCCTCGTGCTTTTGCTCTGTGTAGCTGTTCCGACCGGGCTGTTCGCTGTTGACGCCGACCCGTTCCTGGGCCGGGCGATCATTCCGGTGGCCGGCTCCGCGCCGGGCGCCAACGGCGCGATGTTCAAGACCGCGCTGACCCTGCGGTCGGACAGTCCGGTGAAGGGACGCGTCTGGTTCCGCCCGATGGGGCAGGCGCCGAGCGAGAACGATCCCTCGATCGCCTACGACCTCGGCTCCAACGGGCGCGTGCACTGGGATGACGTCGTGGCCGCCATGGGTGCGAGCGGCATCGGCTACCTGGAGATCATTCCGGATCCGTCCACGGCGCCGCGCGTGCCGTACGCAATGACCCGCGTCTATAACGACACGCCGCAGGGCACGTTCGGCGACATGGTGCAGTGGAACCGGGTCAGCGACATCGCCAGGGTCGGCACTACGCCGAACCACATCCAGATGATGCGGATCGAGTATCCGACGGACACGCGCATGCGCCTGAACGTCGGGTTCGTCGCGCTGGAGTACATCGACCTGGCCATGGCGGTTCTTCGCGACGGCCTCGTGCGGCAGTCGAAGGTCGTGCACCTGTTCCCCGGCGAGATGCGCATGGGGAATCCGGCGCAGATCTTCGGGCTGCAGAGCTGGCAGCCGGGGGACGAGCTGTCGCTGCAGTTCCGCAACGGCGCGGTCGTGCCGTTCTACACGCTCACCGACAACGGCACGAACGACCCGACCGTCATCGTGAACATCCAACCGTCCACGAACAACGACGTTTTGAACCCGTAACGTCACTTTCAATGTCCTGCGAAGGGCGGGTACGCGTTGCCCGCCCTTCGCCTTTTGAGGCATCCTGCACATCGTGAAAACCCTCGCTCGTGCGGCCACCGTGGCCGCTCTTTCCCTCGCGCTCCTCACCCCCGCGGCCGATGCCGCCTGTGTCTTCCTCCCGCGTTACGAGAACGGGATGCTCCGCTGGAACACCGTCCCGGGTGCCGAGCAGTACCAGGTGCTGGAGACAGGCGAGGGGCTCATCCCGCGCGTCTTCGTGGTGAACCGGCAGACGTTCCTGGAAATCGAGCATCGCGCCACGACCGACCGCAAGATCACGTACTACGTCACGGCGATCCTCGGCGGAGGCATCGCGTCCGCGGGACAGATCGGCATCAGCGCCGACGCCTGCACCGACAAGGTCGAAGTGATCATCCCCGGCGATCCGGTGCTGCGCAAGCTCACCCGCAAGGCCGTGATCCCGGTGGCCGGCTCGACGCCCGGCGCCTTCGGCGGCCGTTTCAAGACGTCGCTCCGCCTGATCTCGAACGTGGTCCCGCAGAAGGGGAAGGTGGTCTTCCATCCCGCCGGACGGCCGGCCTCGCCGGACGATCCGTCGCTGACCTACTCGTTCGACGCCATCGGTGCCACGCGCGAGTGGGATGACGTCGTGGCGGAGATGGGACAGACCGGCATCGGCAGCATCGACGTCATCCCCGACACCGAAACCGGCGAGCCGGTGGTGCCGGAAGTCGTGGCCCGTCTGTTCAACGACACCACCGCCGGCACGTTCGGCTCGTACGTCGACGCCGTCATGCCCTTCGACTTCCTCCACGCCCCCGGCCTGACCGTCACGGTGCCGACGGACAGCCGCTTCCGCGTCAACGTCGGCTTCCGCACGCTCGAAGCCGCGAGCATGCGCATCCTCGTCTACGGCGCCGACCGCCGCCTCCGCGACTTCAAAAACCTCGAGTTCCCCGCCGACTACATGCAGATGACGACCATCGCCCAGCTCATCGGTACGGATCTCGAGCCCGGCGGCTACATCCAGCTCCTCACCGGCGGCGCCGCCATCCCGTTCTACACGGTGACGGAGAACAGGACGAACGACCCGACGGTCGTGATCGCCAACCCGAAGCCGAGCTCGAGGAATGTGGAGTCGTATATCGAGTAGGGAGAGAGAGAAGCGGTTTTTGGTTGTTGGTTTTTGGTTGCTTCGCGACGCGGTGCTCCCGGCACAGCGCAGCACCAACAACCAAAAACCAACAACCAACAACCACCCCCCGGAACGTCCCCAGCTCCTGCAATTGAATTACCGCCATACCTGTTAAACTACCCGCCACCCTCGCATGCCGAGCGCACCCGAGATTCTCGGATTCCTCGTTGTCGTCATCATCATTTTCATCCTGATGAAGATGGCTCGTCTCGCAGCCCGCGTGATCATCTTCCTGATTACGCTCGCGCTGATTGCCGGCGCTGTGTGGTGGTTCTTCGTGAGGACAACTTGAGCGATAGAAAATACAAACATAGTGGGTATCAGGACGGCGGCGGCTATTCGAAGAGTGGCGGCAGCAGCAGCTCTTCGCGTCCCCCGCAGACGCCGTACGAGCCGCAGCGGCAGCGCCTGGAAGGATCGCCTCGGGGACGCACCGCCGGCGGCTTCGGCCCCGACGCGGTGAAGTGCAACAAGTGCGGCCAGATCCGCCACTCCCTCGGCGACATGACGGTGGAGGAGGCCTGCCACAAGTGCGGCGCCGATCTCCACACCTGCGGCAACTGCCGCTTCTTCGATGCCACGACCCTCTGGGAGTGCCGCGAGAACATCCCCGCGCGCGTCTCCGGGAAGCACGCCCGCAACGAGTGCACCTTCTTCCAGCCGAAGGTGGTCAAGGATCTGTCGGCCGACAAAGGCAAGCAGCCGATGACCGAAACGGACGCCAGGAAGGCCTTCGACGCGCTGTTCAAGAAGTAGTTGGCAGTCGGCAGTAGGCGGTTGGCAGTAGATGCCCCGCCGCGTTTTCAACTGCCAACCGCCAACTGCCAACCGCCAACTCAGTCGATGATCAACGTCCTGCTCGCCGCTCTTTCGGGGGCGCTTTTCGCCTTCGCGTTCCCTGACGTTGCCCAGGGGTGGCTTGCGTTCGTCGCGTTCGCGCCGCTCCTCGTGGCCATCCTCCGCGCGAAGAGCAACCGGCAGGCGGTGCTTCTCGGCTGGCTGTCGCAGACGATCGCCTGGCTGCTGATGGTGCCGTGGGTGGTGCGCGTGATGTCGCACTACGGCGGCCTGCCGTACGCTGTCGGCGTCCTGCTCCTCCTGGCCATGGCGCTGATCCTCGGCGCCTACGGCGCGCTGTTCGCCTGGATCGTCCGCCGCCTGCAACTCGACGCCGCGTTCAGCCGCTGGCTCATGGTGCCGCTGGCCTGGGCCGCCATCGAATACGCGCGCACCTACCTGCTGACGGGCTTTCCGTGGAACCTCATCGCCACGGCGATCGTCGATTACCCGACGTTGATCCAAATCGATCGCGCGGCCGGCCCCTACTTCGTCGCGGCCATGATCGTCTTTCCGTCGACCGTCATCACCTGGTGGGTGACGCAGAAGCCTTCCGCCCCGCAGCGCGTCGTCATCGGCGGTCTGCTGGGCATCCTCGCGCTGACGTGGTGGGGCACGGGACTCGTCGCCTCGAAGCTGCTGGTGCGTCCCTCGGGTATCCCGCCGGTCAAAGCGGCCATGATCCAGCCGAACATTGCCCAGGAGATGCGCTGGAACGCCGAGAATACGGTGGCGATCTACCAGCGCATGATGGCCATGACGAACACCGCCATCGCCAACGGCGCGCAGATCGTCATCTGGCCCGAGTCGACCGTGCCGCTTTCGTACAGCAGCACCCCTTTCTACAAGGAAACGATCGAGGAGCTTTCGACGCGCCACAACGTCGACATCATCCTCGGCTCCGTCGCCGAAGATCCGCGGGACCGCAACCGCCTCTGGAACTCCGCTTTCCTCGCCAGCAACGGCAAGACGATCGGCCACTACGACAAAATCCGCCTCGTGCCGTTCGGCGAGTACGTCCCTCTGCGGAAGCTGCTCTTCTTCGCCGAGAAGATGGTCCGCGCGGTGGGGGAGTTCTCCTTCGGCACGAACGACCAGCCGCTGGCCGGCAAGCTCAGATACGGGCCGGCCATCTGTTACGAGGTCGTCTATCCGCAGCTCACCCGCACGCAGATCCGAAACGGTGCCGAAGTGATCGTCACGATCACGAACGACGCCTGGTTCGAGGGCAGCAGCGCCCCCCGGCAGCACCTGAACCAGGCCCGCCTCCGCGCCATCGAAGGCGACCGCTACATGCTCCGCGCCGGCACGACCGGCATCTCCGCCTTCATCGACCCCACCGGCCAGATCAAGTCCTTCCTGCCGATGGGGCAGGAAGGGATCGTGTACGCGGAGTTTCAGCCAAGGCACACGAAGACGCTTTACGTGCGGTTCGGTGATTGGTTTGCGTGGGTGGCGGCGGGCGTGGTACTGATCGCGATCGTGAAGAAGAAGCGGGAACGCAGAACGCAGAACGCAGAATGAAGAATTGAGAACGCCTCCTTTCTACGTTCCTCATTGTGCGTTCTGCGTTCTGCATTCAACGAAAGGCAATCGATGAAAGACGAGACCCTCACCCAAATCACCGACCTGCGCGAGCGTCTTCGCCTGGTCCGGAGCTATCTTTGACCTCGCTTCCGCGAAGCGCGCGCTCGACGAGATCGAGCGCGAGATGTCGGCGCCCGGATTCTGGGACGACCCCGAGACGGCGCAGGAAGTAGGACGGAAGCGGTCGCGCGTCGAGAAGCGCATCGCCGCCGCTGAGACGATCGAGACCCAGGCCTCCGACCTCGACGTGCTCGTCGATTTCGACCGCGAAGGGGAGAACGTCACGGCCGACATCGAGACCCTCGTCGCCGATCTGGACAAGCAGCTCACCGGCATCGAGCTGACGATGAAGCTCTCGGGGGAGAACGACGTCCGCGACGCCATCCTCACGATTCATCCGGGCGAAGGCGGCACCGACGCCCAGGACTGGGCCGAGATGCTCCTGCGCATGTACCTGCGCTACTGCGAGCGCAAAGGGTGGGGCACGGAGATCATCGAAGTGCAGCCCGCCGACGAAGCAGGCATCAAGAGCGCCACCATCATGGTGCGCGGCGAGTACGCCTACGGCTACCTGAAGGCGGAGAACGGCGTGCATCGCCTCGTGCGCATCTCGCCCTTCGACGCGGCCAAGCGGCGGCAGACCTCCTTCGCCGCCGTCTACGTCTATCCCGACATCGACGACACGATCGAGATCGAGATCAACGACAAGGACCTGCGCGTCGACACCTACCGCTCCTCCGGCGCGGGCGGCCAGCACGTCAACGTCACGGACTCGGCGATCCGCATCACGCACATGCCCTCCGGCATCGTCGTGACCTGCCAGAACGAGCGCAGCCAGCACAAGAACCGCGACACGGCCATGAAGCTGCTGCGCTCGCGCCTCTACAACCTCGAGCTGGAGAAGCGCAAAGTGGAGCAGGACAAGATCGAAGGGGAGAAGATGGCCATCGGCTTCGGCAGCCAGATCCGCTCCTACGTCCTGCAGCCGTACCAGCTCGTGAAGGATCTGCGCACGCAGCACGAGGTCGGCGATCCGCAGCGCGTGCTGGACGGCGATCTCGATGGCTTCATCGAAGCGTTCCTCGCGGCGCAGGTGCGCGGGAAGACGGCCGAGGGGGGATGATGCGGGTAGCGGTGCTGACGCCGCTTCCGCCGAGCCGCACGGGCATCGCGCATTACTCGTCGATGCTCGTGCCGGCCCTCGGCGCACGGGCTTTCGACTCGCTCGACGGCTATCGGCGCGCTGATTTCGACCACGTCGTCTACCAGCTCGGCAACAACCCGCACCACGAGTGGATCTACCGCGAGGCGTTGCGCGAGCCGGGCGTGATCGTGCTGCACGACCTGGTGCTCCATCATCTGATCGTGGAGATGACGCTCGCGCGCGGCGACGCCGAAGGGTACGTAGCGGCGCTGGAGCGCAGCCACGGCGCTGCCGGTGCGGCCTGGGCGCGCGGGCGAGCCGCGGGGCTGCACAGCGAGATGGGGAACTTCCTTCTGCCGGCGTCGATCGACATCGCCGAGCGGTCGCGCGGCGTGATCGTGCACAACCACTACGCTGCCGCACGTCTGCGGTCGTTCGGCGTGACGACGCCGGTTCACGTCGTGCCGCATCCGTACGTCCCCGCCGAAATCCTGGGCGAAGCGAAGGATCAACGGAGCCCCAGCGAAGATCCGGGCGACGAAGCAGTGACCATCGGCTTCTTCGGTTTCCTCACATCAGCCAAAAGAGCCGAGGTCGTACTCGAAGCCTTTCGCATCGCCAGACAGCGCGAGCCGCGGTTGCAGTTGCTGATCGTCGGCGAGCCCGCGCCGAACATCGACATCAGCACCATCCTCGGCGAGGGCGTCACCGCCACCGGCTACGTCGATGACGACCAGTTCGGTGCCTATTACGCGAAGGTCGACCGTCTGGTGAACCTGCGCTACCCCTCGGCGGGCGAGACGTCCGGGACGCTCATCCGCGCATTCGACGCCGGGAAGCCGGTCGCGGTGAGCAACTACGCCCAGTTCGCCGAGCTCCCGGACGACTGCGTGGTGAAGGTGCCGCTTGGCGACGGCGAGGTCGAGGCGCTCGTCGATTTTTTCCTCCGCGACTTCGACGTACCGGCCATCGCCCGCGCGCAGCGGCAATGGCTCGAGGCGAACGCCACGCTGGAGAAGGCAGTGGATGGCTATCGTCACGCCCTGTCGTGCAGCGGCTGTGAGGCGTCCCACGGTGGCGGCCGCGCGGCCGGAGAGCTGCAGCTCTTTCCCAGGCTGGCGGTCGTGGACACGCACGTCGACGGCGATCGGCTCATGCTCACGCTGCGCAACGACGGCGATGCGACGCTGCGCACGCGCAGTTACGGCATGCCGGGATATCGTCTGCTCGTGAAGCTGTTCGACGAGGGGCAGGTCGTGCAGGACCGCTGGCTGGAACTGCCGGGCGACGTCGCGCCGGGCGGGACGATCGACGTCTCGATGCGCATGGAGCGGCCGGCCAGCTCGGCCCGCCTTTACGACGCGCTCGAAGGCATTCCGATGCTGGAGCCTGAGGCCTGGGGGGAGGTCACGGTTGTTCGATGATGCCGCGCTCGACCGGCTGCGCGAGCTGCTCGTGCGGCGGCCGGCTGTCGAGATTCACGCTCCCCAGCATCGCCGCGCCGCGGTGCTGATCCCGCTCGTCCGGACGGAGACCGGGTGGAGTCTGCTGCTCACGCAGCGGGCGGAGAACCTCGCCTCCCACGGCGGCCAGATCTCCTTCCCCGGCGGCTCGGTGGAAGCAGGGGAGACGCTCGAGCAGGCGGCCATGCGTGAGACGGAGGAGGAGGTCGGCATCCCGCGGGAGCAGGTCGAGCTGATCGGCCGCCTCGACGACCTCATCACCCATAGCGGCTTCCTCGTGGCCCCGTTCGTCGGCATCGTCCACCAGCGCACCGGCTACACGATCCAGGCGTCGGAGGTCGTCGAAGCGTTCGAAGTCCCGATCGCCGCGCTGCTCGACCCCGCCAACCCCGAGGTGCGCTACGTCCCGTTCCGCAACAAACGGTTCCCGGCGTATTTTTACCACCACGAGCAGTACGAGATCTGGGGCCTCACCGGCCGGATGCTCAAAGCGCTGCTGGATGTGGTGTGGCAGGCGATCTGAGGGGTCTATCTCGGAGTGCGGTGGCGAACGCCACCGCTCTGCTACACGTGTAAAAGAGCGGTGGCGTTCGGAGGGTGTCTCAAAATCGGCGCCTGCCGGCGCGGGACAGACAAGAGTGTCTGTCCTACATTGAATGGCAGCGCGCCCATGGGTGTCGATCTTCGGGGGAACTCTCACTGTGGGACAGACACTCCTGTCTGTCCGCGTCGACAGGCGCCGGTTCATTGACGGCGCCCGCCGGGACTCCTCGAGCGCCCGACCGGAACCCTCGAGCGCCCAACTGGAACCCTCGAGCGCCCAACCGGAACCTTCGAGCGCCCAACTGGAACCCGCGAGCGCCCAACCGGAACCTTCGAGCGCCCAACTGGAACCCGCGAGCGCCCAACCGGAACCCTCGAGCGCCCAACCGGAACCCTCGAGCGCCCAACCGGAACCCTCGAGCGCCCAACTGGAACCCTCGAG
>DASWMP010000258.1:0-31986 GCA_036399695.1 Thermoanaerobaculia bacterium
GGAACCCTCGTGCGCCCAACCGGAACCCTCGTGCGCCCAACCGGAACCCTCGTGCGCCCAACTGGAACCCTCGTGCGCCCAACCGGAACCCTCGTGCGCCCAACCGGAACCCTCGTGCGTCCAACCGGAACCCTCGTGCGCCCAACTGGAACCCTCGTGCGCCCAACCGGAATCCTCGAGCGTCCGACCGGAATCCTCGAGCGTCCGACCGGAATCCTCGAGCGTCCGCTGGGACACCTCGAGCGCCCGAGCCGGTTCTCCCGGTGTGCGGGCGTTACCTCCGAGCGTGCGGTGGCCGCTCGTGGAGTGGCGAGCGGCGACTGTTTTGAGACACCCTCCGTTCGCCACCGCACTCCGAGATGGATTAGTGCCGGGCGGGGATCAGCGACACCTCAAAGTACCGCTCTCTTGCGATGCGCGCGAGCGGGACGCGCTCGCGGCGGAAGACCTGGGCGTTCGGCAGGATGGTGTCGCCTTCGCGGAGCAGCCAGACGTTCGGGCGGGTGGCGGCGGGCACCGCGAGGCCTGTCACGTGGCGCTCGAGCTGGGGCGCGAGAAATGCCAGGTGGGCGCCGAGGCGCTCGTCTACGTAGACCACGGCCCCGGGCGGAATCGCGGCGATGGCAGCGGCTGGCGGTGAAGCCGTCGTGCGCACGGCCGTGAGCGCGGGCCAGGTCCAGAACAGCATCGCCGACACGATCATCGGAACCGTGAACCGTCGCCACGGCGCGCTCGCAGCCAGCACGGCCATCAGCGGCGCGTAGCCGATCGAGAAGCGCCCCGCACTGTGGAAGTCGAGCACGAGCCACGCAAACAGACAGAATGGCCCGAACGCGAGCAGCGCCAGCACGACATGCCGCCGCCGCGTGGCCAGCCCGGCCAGCACCATCAGGGCGAGCGCGATGTTGATGGCCGGCTGGCGGTACGGCCGCACGAAGAAATCGTCCGCCACGTAAAGCAGCGACGGCCGCAGCGGCGCGCGGAAGGAATCGACGCTGGTGATGTACTGCTGATGCCGTGCAACCACCTCGCGGTACGGCGTCCAGCCACCGCTCAGAAAGGCGGCGGCGCCATAGCTACCGAAGAGAATCAGCGCCCCGAGGAACGGCGCCGCGAGAGACCGCACCCCGTGCTTCCGCCACTGAAAGAACAGCGCGAGCAGCGCCGGGACGAACCCGATGACCAGGTTCTGCGGCCGCATCCCCGCGGCGACGGCCAGCACGATCGCGCCGGCGTAGAACGCGCGCACGTCCCGGCAGCCGCGCAGCAGCAGCGCGCAGGCGAGCATCACCAGCACCATCGACGGCACGTCCGACAGCGCCATCCCGCCGTACAGCCAGACGTTCGGGAAGAAGGCCAGCAGCACCGCCGAAGCCACGGCGATGCCGAATCCCGCCCGCAGCTCACGCCCGAGCAGGAACATCACCGGAAAGACGAACAGCGACGCCACGACGCTCACGCTCTGCAGCGCGCGGAACTCGCCGGGACCCAGCAACTGCACCCCTTTCGCCGCGAGGATGAAGAGCGGAAACCCGGGAGGATGCGGATGGAACTGCGTGACGTCGTAGTCGCGCAGCGCCAGTCCGAAGAGCGCCTCGTCCCAGTCCCACGGCGTCAAAGCGACGGCCAGCAGACGCGTCGCGGCGACAGCCAGTGCCGCGATCCAGACGAGCCGCCGCTCGCGGGACGTGAGCGCCTCGACCGGTTCCGTCAGTCGCTCGACCAGTCGCCCGAGCAGTCGCTCGATCGGTCGCTCGATCAGGGCTGAGTGTCGGACCATGACAGCATATTGACGCGTAGCCCGAGATCGCGCGAGTCGCTGCCGGTGCGATCTCGCACCTGGTTGACGACGGCACTCGTCCTGAGACGCAGCTCGTTCTCCGCGTCACTCCTCGCCTTTACCGTATACGTCCGCTCCACATCCGCCTCGGGCGAGACGATGCTGTCGATGACGCGGCCGTTGAGGATCACCTGCACGGTCGGCGGCGTGGCCAGGCCGTCGAGCGGCACGTAGTAGCGGATCGAGAGCTTCCCGTCCTTGCGCACCGCCGGGAGATACGTGACCGACTCGTACCCCATCCAGCGCCACGTCGACGTCCCCTCCCCTTCCTCCAGGTGCCAGCCGTCGCCGAAGCGAAGGATCGTCGAGATCGGTGTCACGGACGCTTCGAAATGCCGCGGCCGGACGATCTCCCAGAGCCGGCGGCGCGGCATCACGAAAGAGTGCGCGCCCGGATGCGGCACGAGCTGCGGCTGGACGAGGTAGCCGCCGAGCGTGAGGGCGGACACCTCGCCCGCGTTCTCCACCCAATGGATGTCGCGGCCGTGCAGAAGATACGTCCCGTGCGGCCACAGATTGGAAGTGACGAAGAGCGGTGCCTTCTCCGGGACGTTCTGGCGCACCCACTCGAATGCACCGGCCGGAGGCGGCGCCACCGCCTGCAGCGTACGCAACGCCGGAAAGGTCCAGACGATCAGGACGAGCGCGAGCGCGGCCGAGAGCACGCCCTGCACGGCGAGCTGCGCCCGCTTCAGCGTCAACGCGATCGCGGCCAGGCCATCCGCGGCGAGCAGCGCGTGCGCGAAGATGTAGACGATGGAGTAGCGCCCGACGACGCTGAAGTCGAAGTTCAGCCACGCCACGACGGCGAACGGTCCGAAAAACGCGAACACCCGGAGCACCTGCCACCGCCGTCGCACGAAGGCCGCCACGAAACCGATGGCCGCGATGATGTCGATGGCCAGCATCAGCCGGATGTTCTGTACCGGTTTGAAGAAGAAGAGGCGCCCGAGTTGAGCGAGCGGCGGACGGGCCGGGTTCTGATACGAATCGACCTTCGCCAGCCACTCGCGCTGCCCGACCATCGCCTTCCGCACGTCCGCGTACGACGCCGACGCCACGAAGGCGGCGGTGTAGATGACGCCGATGATGAGCAGCGCCGCGAGCGCGGCGGCCAGGACCGGTTTCCACGAAACGCGCAGCCGGGCGATCGTGCCCATGGCCACCGGCACGATGGCGACGAGCAGGTGCTGCGGACGGATGGCCGCACAGAGCGCGAGCAGGACCGCTCCCCAGAGATACGCGCGCGGCTCGCGCCGGCCGCGCAGCACGAGCGCACAGCCGTAATAGAGGAGTGCCGTCGCCGGGAGGTCGCTGTACGCGCCGCCGCCGTAGATCCAGACGTTCGGGAAGAACGAATAGATCAACGCCCCAAAGTACGCCGTCCTGAATTCAAACCCGATCTCGCGCGCCAGGGCGAACGCCGCCGGGAAAATGGCAAAGCTGCCCAGCAGAGCGATGACCTGGAGAGAGCGGAACTCGGAGACGCCGAAGAAGTGCACCACCTTCGCCGCGGCGACGAAGAGCGGATAGCCCGGCGGGTGCGGCTGATGCGTGGAGACGTCGTACTCCCGTACGGCCAGAGAGAACAGCGCTTCGTCCCAGTCCCAGATGCCGTGCGAGATGGCAGCAAGGCGGGTGAGCGCGACGACGACGGTCGTCGCCAGGAGCAGCTTTTTCATTGGAGCGGTTTCCAGCCGTACGCGTGCAATTGCAGCGCGAGTGGCCGCGGATCCCCTTCGGCGATCATGCGATCCGAAACCGTCATGCGCAGGACGTTGGGGCGGCCGGTCCGCCCGTTCAGCGCCACGAACCGGACATCATTGGTCGGCACTCTGCACACTACGTCGCCGAGCGGCTCACCGTTGAGCTCGAACGTGACACGAATCGGTTTCTTCAGCTCGTGGGTCGGCACGGTGAACGCCATCACCAGTTCGCCGTTCGGCCCGACGGGCGGCAGGAGCGCCGTCGCCTCCGGCTCCATCCAGCGCCACGCTTCCTCGGCGAACGACTCTTCGTCGTACCAACCCTTGCCGAAGTAAACGTGCTCCGCGACCGGAATGGCGTAGGTCTCGAAGTAGCGCTGCGCGACGACGTTCCACGTCCGGTTGTGCGGGCGGCGGAACGGGACGGCGCCGACGGAGCCGCTGTTGCCCGGACGGATGAACCATCCCTCGCGCCAGTCGACCACGTCCTTCGCCCGCAGCCCCGGCACGCGGATCTGTTTGTACTCCGGCAGGTAATACCGCGCCCAGGGCCACATCCCCTCATCGACGTAGAGGGTCGTCCTTTTCGGCACGTGCTGCCGGATCCAGAGCACCGTCGCGGTCGGAGGCGCGAGCGTGCGACGCGGCTCGTCGAACGCCGGCAGCGTCCACCAGATCAGCCGGCCCAGGATCAGCGCGAGGGCCGCGGCGGCGACGCCGGTCTGGATTGCTTCCGGCTTCCAGCGGATGACACGCGACGCCAGCACGCCGGCGGCAAACATCCCTTCGGCCGCCAGCATCACCACGCCCGGCGAGTAGCTCAGCGACAGCCGGCTGAAGCCGAGGTGGGACAGGATGAAGGTCATGAAGAGGAAGAAGGGGGCGAACGTCAGCAGGATCTCGATGGTCGATCTCCGCGGCCCCCGCAGCATGCCGAGGAGCACGAAGAGATTGATGAGGATCGAAACCTTCCCGGCCACGTAGGGATCGAGCTGCATCCGGACGATCGTGCCGAGCGGCGGGCGCGCGGGATTCTGCAGCGTATCGGTACGGGCGACGAAGTCCTTGTGGCCGAGGAGCGCGCCGATGAAGCGGTCCGGCCCCGTGGCCATCATTGCCGCGCCGTAGCCGATGACCGCGACGAGCACCGTGATAACGATGCCGAGGATGATGACGCGGTATTGCTTCGCCCGGACGAAGCGCGCCGCGGCCGCGATCCAGGGATAGATGAGAACGAGCGCGTTCTGTGGCCGGATCAGCGACGCCAGCCCGAGCACGAAAGCCGCGAGCCAGTAACGGCGCCGGTCGAGCGCCTTACCGGGCGCGCTGTCGACAAACAGAACGGTCGCGAGCATGAACAGGACGAGCGCCGCCATGTCGCTGAACGCCGTTCCGCCATACAGCCAGACGTTCGGCAGGAACGCGAAGAGGATCGCGGCGACGAGCGAGGTCCGGTAGGAAAACCGGAACGCCCGCGCCATGGCGAACATGAGCGGAAAGACGAAGAACGAGGCGACGACGTTGACGGTCTGCAGAGCCCGGAAGTCGCTGCTGGTGAAGAACCGCACGAGGTTCGCCAGCGCGATGAAAAGCGGAAACCCGGGAGGATGCGGATGATGGGTCCCGACGTCGTAATCGCGCATGGCGAGACAGAAGAGGACTTCATCCCAATCCCACGGCGCCCGCGCCAGCGGCACGAACCGCGTCACGGCAATGAGTATCGACAGTATCCAGAGCGTCAGCCGCTGCGGGCGCGTCACGGCGCGGCATTGTACGAGATGACCGGGGCCTCCGGCGGGTGGCCACGAGCCACAACGCTTGTTGCCTCAGGCTCAGCGCACGGCGTCGCCATCAACACGTTACCAGGCAGGGTCGACTGAGGCTTGGCCAACCAGCGCTGCGGCCCGTGGCCGCTCGCCGGAGGCGTCTGGTCGTCCCTCGCGTCCCGCGAAAAGCTCCAGCGTCTCCGAATCTTCGTCGGTGACCGGGGTCAGGGCTATGTCCATGTAGTCGAGCCGTGCGGCGTCGTGCTTAATGCTCTTGTAGATCCGGCGGAGTGCGAAATACATCGACGAGAAGCGGGCGATCTTCGTGACCGACTCGGCCAGGTACTTCGGATAGAAGGTCCACGGCGATTCCAGCGGCAGGCCGAGACGGCGGTCGCGGCGGAACTTGTAGCGGAACAGACCACCTTCCAGCGGGTGAATCCCTTCAATGGCGATCGAGCCCTTGAACCAGGTGAGCAGCAGCAGCGCGTTGCTGGCGTGGCCGCGGGTGGCGATCAGGCGGCGGATCACCGTCTTCATGTGATCCATCGTGTAATACGTCGACCACGCCATCCTGTAGGCGCGCTCCCACTCCTCCGCCGACATGCGGGGATGCGGGGCGGTGACGTGATTCAGGTCGTAGCGGTTGAGATCGGGATCGAGCTGCACCCCCTCGCGCACCAGCTTCTGATGATCCTCCGAGCCCGGCAGCGGCGTCAGAAAGAAGAACTCCAGCATGTCCACCGGGAGCTCGCGCTTGATGATCTCGATATCGCGACGGATCGATTCCAGCGTGTCGTTCGGGAAGCCGAGGATGTAGCCGGCGTACGTGATCACTCGGGCGGCCTTCCAGGCGAGCAGCATCTTGCGGTACTCGGCGATCTTGTTCTGCCGCTTCTTCGCGCCGACGAGACTGTCGGGATTGATGTTCTCCAGGCCGATGAAGACGCGGCGGACGCCGGCGCGGGCACACTTTTCAATGAACCGGGGGATCCGGTGGCAGAGCGTGTCGACCTGCAGGACCAGCGTGACCTTGATGCCCTCCTGCTCGCGGAGCTGGATGAGCCGGTCCAGGATCGGCTCCCAGTCCTGGTTGCGGGCGAAGTTGTCGTCCGTGATGAAGAAACTGTGCAGCCCCTGGGCGACGTTCTCGCGGACGATTCGCTCGATGTCCTCCGGCGAGCGCCGGCGCGACTTGCGCCCCTGTACGTTGATGATCGTGCAGAACGAGCACTGGAACGGGCAGCCGCGCCCGGCGTCGAAGCTCGTCAGGCCGCCGGCGGTCTTCCAGGCGCTGAGCGCGGTGATGAGCGGGATCGGCGCCCCCGCGATCGACGGTAGGTCCGCCATGTAGTTGTAGAGCGGCTTCAGTGTGCCGGCTGCCGCGTCGCGTAGAAGGTCGTCCAGCCGCCCCTCTGACTCACCGGCGAAGAGCGTGACGCCGAGGGCGCGCGCCGCGTGCAGGCCGGCATCATTGCCCTGGAGCATGCTGATCGTGCCGGAGACGTGGAATCCGCCGAGTGCTACCTGAACGCCACGTTCGCGGAGCGGCCGGGCCAGGTCGAGCGCGCGCGGGAACTGATTCGACTGCACGCCGACGAGCATGACCATGCCGCTGCCGGCGCGCTCGATCAGGCGGGCGAGGCGCTCCGGACGGATGCGCGTGTTCGTCTCGTCGTAGGTGTGAATCTCCAGCTCCACGTCATCGCCGAGGACGTTGCGTGCGGCGCAGTCGCGGGCCAGCCCGTAGAGCGCGGCGAGCGAGTTCGACGGGATCGCGGAGCGGAACCACTGGATGACGTAACCATCGTCATCGTAATGCGACGGCTTCACGAGCACGAGGCAGAACCGGCGGCTTTTCATGGGAAGCCGCAATCATAGCGCGCGCGGGATGCGCGGTGGTAAGTGACTGGCCTCGATCTCGCACAAATTGCGGCTAATGCTCAAAGGTGTGCGCCGGCGGTGGTACCTCGATTCACAGGGAATCCGCCGCGAAGGCTCGAAAGAGGCGGGGTTCAGTTACCGGTACGCCGACGGCCGGGAGGTCGTGGACGAGAAGGTACTGGCGCGCATCGGCAAGCTGCGCATCCCGCCGGCGTGGCAGAACGTACGCATTGCCCGGGGCGATACCGCGCCTTTGCAGGCCGTCGGTGTCGACAAGAAAGGGCGGACGCAGTACCTGTATCACTCGAAGTTCCGGGCGCAGCGTGAAGAGGCGAAGTTCCGGCATGTCGTCGAGTTCGGCGAATCGCTGGCCACGCTTCGGCGCCGCGTCCGGGCCGACCTCAAGCGCGACGAGCTCGACCGGCAGCGCGTGCTCGCCTCCATGGTCCGCCTCATCGACCAGGGCTTCTTCCGCATCGGCAACGACAAGAGCGCCGAGTCGGAATCGACCTACGGCCTGTCGACCATTCGCGGACAGCATGTGAAGGTCAACGGGGATGCGGTGCTGTTCGACTACGTCGGCAAGTGGCAGAAGAAGCAGAAGCGCGCCGTCGCCGATCCCGAAGTGGCGGCGGTCGTCGGCAAGCTGAAGTCGATGAAGGGAACCGAGCTGTTCAAGTTCGTCTCCAACGGCCGCCTCGTCGACGTGAAGGACCGCCATGTCAACGAGTACATCCAGTCCATCATCGGCGAGGAGTTCACCGCCAAGGACTTCCGCACCTGGGCCGGAACGCTCCTCTGCTCCATCGCCCTGGCCATGGAAGGACAGGGTGCGAGCAAGACGGAGCGCAAACGGAAGATCCGCAAAGCGATCGTGGCCACCTCCGAGCAACTCGGCAACACCCCGGCCGTCTGCCGCTCGTCCTACATCTGCCCCCGCCTGCTCGACGAATACATGGAAGGCCGCCCGCTCGAGACGCTGCGCAAGACCCGCAAAGGCAGCCCGGTCGTGCGCGTGGGGCTCTCGATGGAAGAGCGCGCCCTGCTGAAGTTCCTGCGCGAGACCATCGCCGACCGCCGGAAGCACCCGCGCGCCGCTTGAGCGACGGTGTGCCGTGCATGGCACCAATCGGACCTACGAGGCAGCCATTCGTCCTATAGGTCCTATAGGTCCCATCGGTCTCCCCAAACAAAAGACCCCAGGCTCGCGCCTGGGGTCCCGGAAATCGGAAATCGCGAACGCGCGCTAGAACGTATCCCCGATCCAGAAGCTGGTCCGGTAGCCGCCTTCGAACGTCTTCAGGTCGTACCGCCGGGCAAAGTCCCAGTTGAGCTGCATGCCGAGGAAATTGAAGCTGAAGCCGTAGCCGACGGAGGCCTTGCCGTCCACCAGCTTGCCGTCCTCGATGAACTTGAACTTCTCGCCGTTGATGTTGCGCCCTTCGAGCTTGGCGGCACCGATGTCGAAGAACAGCACGCCGCGCACCTGCTGGAAAGCGATGATCGGAGTGGCCAGGACGTCGATCAGCGGGAAGCGGAGCTCGAAGTTCGCGTACGCCGCCTCATTCCCGATCAGCGTGCGGAAGTCGTAGCCGCGCAGCGTATTCAGGCCGCCGAAGTAATAGAAGTTCGGCGCGTTGCCGCTCGAATAGCCGGCGAAGACGCGCGCCGCGAAGAGCATGCGCGAGCTGATCTGGAAGTACTGGCGGAAGTCGAGTGTCACGTCCTGGCTCAGCGTCCCGCTGGCGTCCAGGTCCGGCGCGTACGTCGCACTGAGCTGATACCGGCGGCCGGAGATCGGACCGAAGAACTTGTACGTCGTGCTGTCGCCGGTGAACGTCGAGCTGACCACCGGGTAATTGTCGCGGCGCGGGAGATAGAAGAACTCCTGCCTCCCCTCGCCCACGTCCACCAGCGTCGGGTAGAAGACGTCGCGGCTGATGTAGCCGACGCCGCCGTCCACGCGGTGATAGCGGGAGAACGGATAGCTGAGGATGCCGAGCGCGCCCGTCTCGCGATAGGCCTGCTCGCGGTCGAAGCGGTTCTCCTCGAAGTTCGGCACCGCGTAGAACGAGCGGTTGTCGAACACGCGGAAGCCCCAGCTCGTCCGGCGGCGCATGTCGAGATAAAGGAAGTCGAAGTTCGAGAAGCTCGACACCGAATCGAGCGCCGCGATGAAGCGGCGGTTGCCCAGCATGTCGCTCATGAAGATGACCGAGCGCGAGATGAAGCGCTGGTCCGAGCTGACGCCGGCATTCACTTCGATGTCGTCGACGAACAGCTTGAAGCCGCCCGCGTTCTCGATCTTCTCCTCGTCGATGAAAAACTCGGACGTGGTCTTGAACGTCTCGCGTGCGCCCGCGGCGATCGGCGCCGACGGCAGCGTCGTCTTCTCAGCCTCGTGCAGCGGCTTGTCCGTCGGAGCCGAGAAGAGCTGCCACTGCCCCTTGTAGTAGGACGAGAAGACCATCCGCTCGCGATTGTTCACGCCCATGAAGACCGACGGCGTGAACGAGCCGCCGATGACGTCCGTGTACTGCAGCACGTCGCCCGTCTCGAGGTTCAGCGAGTAGATGTTGTACGCGGCGAAGTTCGTCGGATCCGTCTTCGGCGCCGCTGCCTCCGGACGCGCGGCCTTCTCCGCCTCCTCGAGGATCTTCACCGCCTCTTCGATGTTGCGGCCCGTCTGCTTGTCGGACGCGAAGAAGATGCGCTTGCCGTCCGGCGAGAAGGTCGCGTCGATGTCGTTCCAGTCGCCGGCCGTGAGCTGAAAGCGCTCGGTGGGATTCTGGAGGTTGAGGCGGAAGAGCTTCGCGTAGGTGCCGGCAACCGAGGAGTAGATGAGCGACTTGCCGTCGGGAGAGAAGACCGGCGCGCCGTCGAAGAACGAGTCGTTCGTGAGATTCGTGACCGCCTGCGTCTCGAGGTTGTAGACGAAGATGTCGTTCTGCACGCCCTTGTAGGCGGAGAAGGCGATGAGCTTCCCGTCCGGCGAGTAGGCCGGGTTGAGCTGCTGCTCGATCGGGACGCCGTTCATTTCCATCGCCACGGAGCGGTTGATCGCGCCGCTCAGCGGATTGATGAGCAGCAGATTGCGGCCGCGCTCCTTCTTCACGAAGACGGCGATCTCGTCGCCGTTCGGCGCCCAGGCGATGTCGCGTCCCATCAGCGGCGCGGTGGTGAAGGCCTGCACGATCGGATACTCGTAGCGCTTCGTGTAGCCGCTCGTCAGGTTCTTGAGCATGCGGCGCTCGGGAACGTTGAAGAGGACGACGTCGACGTCTTCCTTGTACGTCGCGAAGGCCGCGAGCAGATCGCCCGAAGGCGACGTGACCGGCGCGACCTCGTCGCTCTGGATGTTCTCGCCGATGCGGAAGGCCTCACCGTACTCGTGCGGCTCTCCTTTCGCGACGAGCGCCGGCAGGTACTGCTTACGCAGCCAGGTGCGGAACTGGCGGTCGAAGTCCTCCGGCGTCACGTCGAAGGCGCGCTTGAGGGCGCGGTCGACGCTGCTGCCGAGCGTGTTGCGGTATTCGTAGATGAAGTCGCGGAGCCCTTCCCAGCCGTACTTTTCCTGGATGTAGCGGAAGACGGCGTGGCCGAAGCGATAGGCGAAGTAGCCCTGCGGGTTGCGGGTGATCTGCGGGACGAAGTCGTTGACGACGGCATCGCGCAGCACCATCCGGTCGCGCGACTCTTCATCCTGGGCCATGAACGACGCCAGTCCTTCCATGAACCAGGTCGGAGGATTGGCCGTGATCGTCTTGCCGAGCTTCCCCTGGAAGAGGACCTCGTACTCGAAGATGTGCGTCAGCTCGTGCGTGATGAGCTGAAGCAGCTTGTCATCCGACATGTCGATCGGCAGGACCATGCGGTTCCGCGCCGGTTCGGCGAACGCGCCCACGCCTTCGGGGATGAAGTTGAGCAGGACGTTCGTCTGCTCGAACGCCGAATGCGTGTGGTAGTAAATCAGCGGGATCTTCTTCGAGATCTGGTAGTTGAACTTCTGCGACAGGTCGGCGTACGCGCTCTCCGCGCTGTCGACGACGCGCTGCAGCGATGGCCGCTCTTCTTCATAGAAGTAGATGTCGAAGTGGGTGGAGTGGTAGACGCTCCAGTTGAACTTGTCGTAGACGATCTTGTTCTGACCGAACGGGAAAGCGGACGGGGCCGCAAACAGGAAGACGAAGAACAGCAGTGCGATGACTCGCTTCACATTGCCTCCGGGCGTACACAGGTGGCAGTTTGCAGTTGGCGGCTGGCAGTGGAGGCTACGAGGCCTGCGCACTGCCAACGGTCAGCCGCCAACTGATCATTCGGTGAAGACGTAACGGCTGGCCGACGTCTCTTGCGACACGAAGATGCCGACGAGCTGGTTTTCGAGAGCGCGCAGGTTCTCGAAGAGGCCGAGGATCTCGTCGTAGTTGCGCTGGTCGAACTCCTTGAAGTCGCGGAAGTTCTCTTCCAGCACCATCTCGCCGGTGTCGCCGTTGAAGACGGCGATGTCGATGTCGAAGACGAAGCCGGTCGTCTCGACGAGTACCTGCCGGTAGAACGTCCGGCCGTCAGCGGGCGACGTGTACTCCTCGGTTCGATAGCCCGACTTGTCGTTGACGTCGAAGTCGATCACGCCCGTGACGACGTAGTCGGCACCGGTGCGGGAGGCGAGGTCGCGCCAGAAGTCGCGCGCGCCCAGGAGCGACTTCATGTCGGCGCCCGGAAGGCGGGTCGAGCCCGGGACGTCGACGAGCTTCAGCTTCGTCGTCTTCACGAGCTGCTTGCGCATGTAGCGGTTGAACTCCGACTGCACGTCGACCTTGAGGGCCCGGTCGCTGCGGCGCTCGCCGTCGGCGGCGATGACGAAGGGGGCGACGGCGACGCGCTCGTCACCGGAGATCTGGAGCTTCGGTTTCAGCGGAAGCTTCATCTTCACCTCGATGACGTCGGCGGCGACGAACATCGGGAAGAGGAGAAGCGTCACCGCGGCGGTGAATCGTTTCATGCGACACCTCCGGGAGGATTGGTGGACGGCGGATTCGCGGGTTGAGGCGCAGGCGTCGCCGCCGGAGCGGTCGACGTCGGCTGCGAGGCCGGAGCCTGGCCGGGCGACGTCGCCGGCGGGGCGGCGGCTGCATCAGCAGGCGGCGGCGCGGCCGGCTGGCGCGCGCCAGCGGCGGCTGGCGTCGCTGTCGTGGCTCCGGTCGCCGCCGTCGTGGCACCGGCGGCCGGAGCGCCCGGCTGCCGCTTCTTGTTGCGCGACGTGAACTCGACGAGACGGCTGTAGTTCTTCTGAATGTACTGATTGGAGCGGTCGAGGCGGAGCGCGATCTTGTACTCCTCGACGGCCTTTTCGAACTCGCCGTTGGCCTCATAGGCGACGGCGAGATTGCTGTGCGCTTTGGGGTCGTTCGGATTCATCTCGACGACCCGCTTGAAGCGGAACAACGCTTCGCGCCAGAGGTTCATCCGGGCCATGCGCACGCCGAAACGGCTTTGCGTTTCTTCACGCGCCAGGTCCGTGCGCGAGCCGCATGCGGCGGCCAGGATGAGGGTGAGAAGCAACAGCGTCGTCATGGCGAGCGTCGGCTTCATCTTCGTAATCTCCTTCCGGGGAATCGTGGGACTCGGTGTGCGCAGGAGGACCGGACGTATCGCGGCGAGCGGGACTCACGATTTGGAGGTGCAATCCGCCGCGATTATACTGCGGGCGTTCCGCACCTCTTTCCCGGTTCGTGCGCGCTTGTTCGTTTTCGGCACCTGCGCAAAACATGGACAGTACAGAGGCTCGCGACCGGCTCATCGCCTGGTCGCTACTTCCCTTTCTCTCACCTAATCGGACGCGGCTTTTGCGGGATTCTTTCGAGTCTGCCGAAGCCGCGCACGACGCTTCTTCCAGACTGTTACAGGGCCTTCTGAGCGTAACCCCGGAAGAGGCTCAAATGGTAAAGAATCCGTTAACTTGCCGCGCTCGCAGGGAAACAGTCGAGAGGCTCCGCGAAGCCGTCATCACGCTGTCGGACGACGACTACCCGCGGCTGCTGAAAGAGATTCCCGACCCACCGCTCGTCCTTCATTTCCGCGGACGGAAAGAGCTGCTGGCAAAGCCTGCCATCGCGATCGTCGGCTCACGGACGGCCTCACCGTACGGCGTGAATGCGGCCCAGGAGCTGACCCGGCGGATCGTCGAGACCGGCCTGGCCGTCGTCTCCGGGATGGCCCGCGGCATCGACTGCGCCGCGCACACGACGACGCTCGAGGCCGGCGGCAGCACGATCGGCATCCTCGGCACCGGGATCGACATCGCCTACCCGCGGGACAACAAGCCGCTCTACCGGCGCATGTGCACCGAAGGACTGCTCCTGACGGAGTTTCGTCCCGGGGTGCCGCCGTTGAAGATGAACTTTCCGATCCGCAACCGGATCATCTCCGGGCTGACGCTCGGGACCGTGATCGTCGAGGCAACGGGCAGGAGCGGCTCGCTCGTGACGGCGCGCATGGCGCTCGAGCAGAACCGTGAGGTGTTCGCGGTGCCGGGCAGCATCTTTTCGCCCGGTTCGGAAGGACCGCACCGTCTCGTGCAGTACGGGGCGAAGCTGATTCACGACGTCGGCGACATCCTGCAGGAGCTGCCATTCGCGCTCGGCCTGCAGGTGCCGGCGGCAGCCGCCCCTCCGCCGCTGCCCGACGAGCCGTTGCGCGGCGTGCTCGAAGCGCTCAGCCGCGACGAAGGGCGCCACATCGACCACCTGGCCGAGAACGTCGGCAGCTCGACGTCGGCACTCGCGGAGCTGCTGTTCGAGCTGGAGCTCGCCGGCTGGATTCGGGCGCTGCCGGGCGCAAGGTGGGTGCGCGTGAGATGAAAGTTCGGGCGGCTGGGTCAACCAGCCGCCCCGACTTCGCGGCTAGCTCGTCGGCGAGCCGCCCTGCTTCGGAGCCGATCCACCACTCTTCTTGGAGTGATGTCCGCGGCTCGGGTTGAGGTGGCGGGCGCGCGACGGGCCGCCTTCGCCTTCGTCAGCAGCGCGCGGTGGATTGCGATTTTCCTTCTCCGCGCGTGCTTTGTTGTCGGTGATGGGCTCGGTGATTTTTGGTCTGGACATGCGATTGGAAATCGCAAAAAGCGTGCGCGAACCGGCGTGAATCGCGACCTGAATCAGCCGATTTCCGCGTACGGATCTTCGCCGCTCTTCCAGTTCTTGTACGTCATCGCCAGGATGGCAACCGGCACGCCGAACGTGACGAGCTTGCGGAAAACCTTCGGCAGGCCGAAGCCCATCACCAGGCCGAGCACCGCGCCGCCGGCGATGATCTGCGGGGCATATTCGCGGGCGACCGTCTTCGGGTCGAGCTGCGTGCGGAGACGCGAGTCGAGCTCGTCGATGTTGGTGCTCACGCCGTTGCGCGCGCGGCTGATCGCACGCTGGATGGTTTCCTTCTCTTCTTCGGCCATTACCTGCTCCTCATGCGGGCGAAGTCCTGCTTGAGCGCTTCGACATCGCCTTTGATGTGCTCGATCGATTCAGTGGGGACGAAGTTCACCCCCTGCAGCTTCTTCTTCCCCAGCATCGCCAGGACGCCCGCGGTGACGAGCAGCACGACCGTGACGACGAGCGCTGACAACCAGGCCGGCACTCCGAGAGCAACCAGTCCGAGCGTAATCGTCACGAAAAGGAAGGCCAGACCGAACAGGCCGAGGAACAACGCGCCGGCGAGAAGCGCGGCACCGCCGCCCAGCTTGGCGCCGGCCTCCTTGATCTCCAGCTTCAGAAGTGCGATCTCGCTGCGGAACAGCGTCGAAAGGTCCGCGGTCAGATCCTTGACGACCTGGCCGAGGCTGCGCTCGGATTCAGTGGTGTAGGTGCTCATACTTCTACTCCGTGAGCAAAAGGTTTACCAGAGGGTGGCGCAGTTTATCCTGTACCCGGAAAATCGGATATGAATGATGTCGTCGAGCTCGTAAAAGACTTCCGGTTCGAGGCCGCGCACTACCTGCCGAACGTGCCGGACGGCCACAAATGCCGCCGCATGCATGGCCACTCCTTCCGCGGCGAAGTCGCCGTCCGCGGCCCCATCGACCCCCACCTCGGCTGGGTCATGGACTTCGCCGACCTCCGCGTGGCAACGGACCCGATCGTCAGACGCCTCGATCACTACGTGCTCAACGAGATCGACGGCCTGGACAACCCCACTTCGGAACGCCTGGCCATCTGGATCTGGAACCAGCTCGCCCCCGCCGTCCCGCTGCTGCATCGGGTGACGATCGAAGAGACGTGCACCTCGAGGTGCCATTATTACGGGGTGGGATGAGCCCGACCGTCTGAGGAGTTTCCGCTGAAGTCACGGCGCGCCTGAAGGCGCCAGGGCTGCCTATGGGACAGATGGGACCTATGGGACCGATGGCTGCAGGGTTGATGGTTCCGGTTTCATAGGTCCTATAGGTCCCATCTGTCCCATAGGTCCCATCGTTACCCTGCGGCATCAGCGCATCGGCACGAACCGCACGGCTTCTAGCTGGCGTTTCACCAGCTTCCCTCCCACCCGCTCCACGAGCCACAGGTACTGCAGGTCAGCGGCGCCTACCGGGATCACGCAGCGGCCGCCTTCGGCGAGCTGTTCGACCAACTCCTCGGGCATGGCCACGGGTGCGGCGGCGGAGAGGATGGCGTCGAACGGACCCTCGTGGCGGAACAGCTCCACGCCGTCGCCGACGCCGAGCACTACGTTGCTCAGGCCGAGGCGGGCCAGACGGTCGGCGACGCCTCTCGCGAGATCGGGCTCGACTTCCGCGCTGTACACCATCCGCGCGAGGCGCGCCAGAATCGCCGTCTGATAGCCGGAGCCGGTACCGATCTCCAGCACCCGCTCGTGCCCCTGCAACCGCAACAGCTCCGACATCGCGGCGACGATGTACGGCTGCGAGATGGTCTGGCCGCGATCGAGCGGCAGTGGCGTGTCGTCGTATGCCGAGGCGCGAAAACCCGGCGGGACGAACAGCTCGCGCGGCGTCGCGCGGAAGGCCTCGAGCACCCGCGCGTCGCGGACGCCTCGGCCGGCGATCTGATCGCGGATCATCCGCTCGTTACTGGAGAGGTCGAGCTCTTCAGCGGTTCGCATACTGCGACTGCTGCCCTGCAGCGGCCTGCCGGACCGTCCGCGTCTCCACGATGCGCAGCTTCATGACGCGGTCGGCGTTGCGCACCAGGCGCGGCAGGCTGACGAGACAGGCTCCCTCGCCCGGCACCGGCGTCAGGGTGGCATTGCGCGTCATGATCATGTCGCCGTCCAGCGCGACCTTCGTCACGTTCGGCGGCAGCCAGACTTTCACCGTCGGATTCGCGAGCGGGAGGCCGCCGCGATTGGCCATGCGGATCGTCAGCAGCTTCGGGTTCTCCATCCGGTCGACGCTGAAGGCGAAGCGGTTCTCGCGTGCGTCGCGGCGGGCGCCGGGAACGAGCGTTCTCGCATCCTGCGTCGCACCGATGGCGCCATCGGAGACCGGCTGACCGGCAACCCAGCGAAAGCCGGAACGGAGCATCGCGTTGAGCGCCGGCTCGTCGCGCAGCAGCATGTCGGGGTGGATGCCGAACCAGAGGAAACGGCCGCCTTCGACTTCCATGTGCATGATCGCGGCGCGCGAGTTCTGCTTCCAACGGGCGTCGACAAACATGCGCGGCGACTCGCGAAGGAACGACACCGTGCGCGGCTTGACCGTCAGCTCCGACCCGGGATTCAGGCGGGCCAGCACCGGCGAGACCGATTCCGACAGCTTCAGACGGGGATCGGACAGACCTTCATCCGCCAGCAGGCGGAACTTGCCGATCGGCGTCACGGGCGGCTTGCCGACGAACGCGATCGCGCCGCCACGGTGGACGAAGATGTCGAGCAGCTCGGCCAGGCGCGGAGGGATCTCCGGGATGTCGCAGAAGACCACCACGCCTTCGATCGGATCGAACGTCTCGAGCGGCACGAGCGTCGGCTGCATCTCCGCCTTCGTCAGAAGGCGCACCCAGGCAGCAGCGAGCGGCGAGTTCGGATCGCGCGTCACCACCGTCACCTTCGGCAGGGGCTCCGGCACCGTCACCAGCGTCTGTTGATGGACGAAGGAGATGATGGCGAAGAGGCCGATCACCGCCACGATCGCGAGCAGTACCCCGTAAAGGAGCAGATGCTTCCACGCGACGTGGGGTGCCTGATGCCGGCGGGAACGATCGTTCGATACGACCTCGATCGTCTCGGGGGGAATCGCTGCAGGTGCTGCGGAGCGCCAGATGTCCATTATTGAGTCGTTGTCCGTTTCCCGTTGTCCGTTTTCCGTTGCTCTGCCGGTGGCCACCGCGGGTGGTCAGTGCCGGTGAGCCGTCCACTCCGATACCGTGCCGCTGCCGGAGCAGCTACGGACAACGGGAAACGGACAACGGACAACGGTTCACCGTCACTGTTTCGGGTTGTACTGATTGAAGAAGGCCTTGGCCTGTCCTTCCTGACGCAGTTCGGCGGCGGTCTTCGGGCGGCGCGCCTCGCGCACCTTGTATGCGAAGTACGAAGCCACGGCCAGAATCAGCGTTACGACGATCGAAACGAAAATCACGGTGGCCAGAATGTTTACCCAATCGAATCTCATGGTCTTTTTTCCTTTGCGAGCTCTCTACTGGTGGAAATCAGATGCGGCCTTTACGAGCCAGCTTGCCCCACGACATGTCGAGGCCAATCAGCTCTTCCAGCGTCGCGAACACTTTCGTCACGTCGATGATGAGGATGTAGAAGAAGCGGTAGAAGACGGAGTAGATGGCCAGGCCGAGCGACTCGCGCTCCATCAGGATCGCGTGCACGGCGATGAGCAAGTCGAGCAGTGTGAGGAGCAGCCACCACATCACCAGCAGCTTCGTCATACCGAACATCAGGGCGATGTAGACGAAGAAGAGGTTGGCGAAAATGTTCATCGCCGGCCACACCAGACCTTCGAAGATCATGTACCAGAGCGACAGCGGCGTCGTGATCGTGCCGGACGAAGACGTCAGCAGGTGCTTCTGCTTGCGCAGCGCCTGCAGAATCCCGCGCGACCAGCGGTAACGCTGCTTGATGATGTCCAGCAGCTCTTCCGGCGCTTCCGTGTACGCGATCGCCTTCGGCTCGTAGTTGATCTTCCAGCCGGACGAAAGGATCTTGACCGTCATGTCGAAGTCTTCGGCGAAGGTGTCGCTGTCATAGCCGCCCGTACCTTCGATGGCCGTGCGGCGGAAGATCCCGATCGGACCGGGGATGACGTTGACCGAGCGGAAGAACGCCTGCGCCTTCCGGACGATGTTCAGGCCCTCGATGTACTCGAGCGCCTGCAGCTTCGTCCAGAGGTTATGGCGGTTGATGACCTTCACGTTGCCGGCGACGGCGCCGACGTTCGGATCCTGGAAGTGGCGGATCGCATAGCGGAGCGCGTCGGCCGTGAGGCGCGAATCGGAGTCCATGCAGACCACGATCGGCGCGCGCGAGCGGCGGATCCCGTAATTCAGCGTATCGGCCTTGCCGCTGTTCTCCTTCTTGAACACGTGCACCCGCACGCCGTAGTGGTTGCCCTCGAACTTGCGCATCTTCTCGTACGTCTCGTCGGTCGAACCGTCGTCGACAGCGATGATCTCGTAGTACGGGTAGCGCAGCTCCAGGAGCGAGGCCAGCGACGCGTCGATCACTTCCCCTTCATTGAAAGCCGGGACGATGATCGAGACGAACGGGTAGATCTCCTGGACTTCCTCATGCGCGAGCTCCCTCTGGTGAAGGTACGAGAACCAGATGAGCACGAAATGCCGCAGGATCAGCAGGAGCAGGAACGACCCGAGCGTGAAAATGAGGAGGCTGATGAAGACCGGACCGAGGCGCTCCGGATAGACGTACAGCAACACCGTCAATGTGACGACGACGGCGATGATCAGCAACGAGATGAGTAGCTGAACCCGCGGACTCATTTTGTCTTTGAGGCCCATTAGCGTGTCTCCCCGACCGGCGGAATGACGGGTGACGTGGTGAGCACCCGGTTATCGTAGTAATACGGGTTTGGTTCGCCGCGGTCGTCGCTGCCCGTGAAGAGCTGCTTGAGGCGCAGGCCGACGAACCAGTGGCGGCGCCAGTAGTTCGTCAGGTCGGCATCGCTGCCGCCGACCAGGTCGTCGAAGCGGCCGCTCTTGCCGTAGCCGTAATCGGCCACCAGGTCGACCGACGGCGTCAGTCCCACCGCGGCGCTGAGACCGTACGAGCGGATGTCCGACGAGCGGTCCCGCTCCCACGACTTGCCGGCCTTCACTTCCGCGCTCCATTCGAAGCGGCGCAGGTTCTGGCCGATCTGCAGGATGCCGGCGAGCGAGCGATAGTTCTCCGGCGACCAGTAGTCGCGCGTACGGAAGTCATAGGAGAGATAGCGCCCGTCGGCCTTGAGAGCGACGAACGGCGTCTTGAAGACGCGGAAGCTCAGGAGGCCGTGCGCGCCGACGCGGCTGTTGTCGTCCGAGATGCGGCCGTACGAGGCATCGGCCAGCCACGACCAGTAGCCGCCGGTGCGGTAGTCGTAATGCGCGCGGAGGTCGTCGATGTGCAGCGGATCGAACGAGAACGCCGCGCCCGGCGTATCGCCGAGAGCCTGGAGCGTGAAGACGTCGTAGACGAGGTCGTAGCGGTTGTAATCGAGGGCCACGCGGCTCTGGATGTCCGGCAGCCATTCGGCGCCGAGGCCCCAGAACGGACGCGTCCCGAGGTCGTCGCTATAGAGGTTGGCGCCGACGTTCGCCCGGCCGAGGAACCGGTCGCTGAAGCGGTGCCGGACGCCGCCCGTCAGCGCCGTCGCTTCGATCTGCTGATTCGTCGACGTGCGCTCGAACTCGTGACGGCCGAGCGAGGCATTGAAGGCGGTGCGGGGACTCACCCACTTCTGGCCGAGCAGGTCGTAGCGGCGGAAATCGAAGTCGTTCGAATCCGTGGCGTACGAATAGCGTCCTTCGATGCTGGACGCCGGACGCATCAGGCGAAGACGGCTGATCTCCGTCAGCGAAGGCTCGTACGAAGAATCGAGCAGCAGCGCGGCGTTCTGCTCCCGCTCCGCATGCTCGTTCCAGCCGAACCAGCGGTAGATCTGGCCGATGTTGTAATGAGCGCGCGGCGGCACGGTCTCGTATAAGTAGGCGCGCGGATTCGACGACGTATCGGTCAGCGTCCGGAACGTGCGCAGGGCCGGGACGTACTCGTTATCCCAGGAGAGCGTCTGTGCATATTCGAGACGCAGGTCGGCGCGTTCGGGATACTGGCGGATGAGGCGTTCGTATTCGTTCTGCGCGGTGTCGTAGCGCTTGTCCCAGCTCAGCACGCGCGCGTAATTGATGCGCGCGTCCATGTCGTCCGGGCGCAGGCGCAGGTAATCTTCGTAGAGGCCGACGGAGCGGTCGTACTCTTCGATCGCGGCGAAGCCTTTGGCCAGCGAGAGCACGTCGTCGGCGTTCGCGGCATTGCGCGTATCGGTGATGCGCAGGCTCTGCTCGAGGCGGGCCCGCTCTTCGTCGCGGTTCTGCAGGATCAGCTTCTCGAGCTCGCCAATGTCGGCGACCGGCTCGGCACTGTGCTCGCGCACGAACCGCACCGTACGCATCGCCTCGCCGTAGTCCTCCATTTCGTAGAGGAGCCGCGCGCGGTTGACGCGCAGCGCGAGGTTGTACGGTTCGAGGGCGATCAGCTTGTCGAGGCGCTCCAGGCGAAGCGCCGGGGAGGTGCGCATGGAGGCGAGGAGGCGTCCGGCCTCGTTCGCGTCGGGATGCGCCACCATGTATTCATTGAGGAGGCGGATGGCCCCTTCGCGGTCGCCGGCCCACGCCCGAGCGTTCGCCAGCGCCACGGCGGCATCCTCGGAGGCCAGCCCTTCGTACGCGGTGCGCAGGTGGTTCGTCGCGACGCGCGAGGCGCCCATCCACGACAGCAGGCGGCCGTACTCGAGGTCGAGCTCCGGCGAGGACTGCTCGCGAAGCAGTGCCGCGTATTCACGCTCCGCCTCGTCCATCTGACGCGACCAGGCCAGCGACCGGGCCCGGCGCAGGCGCGTCTCGCGCGTCTGCATCGGCGCGGCGAGCCGTCCATAGGCCTCGGCGGCTTCGACGTAGCGGGCGGCCTCGAAGTAAGCGTTGGCCAGCGCCAGCCGGTCGGCGTCCGTCGCGCCGGCGGCAGAGACTTTCGCCTCCGCGTCGGCGAGGTTGCGCTGTGCGACGTTGCGCAGCTCTTCGGCGGCGCGGTTCCGGATCTCCGTGGCCTGCGTGTCGTTGGCGTTCAGGGCCAGCACGCGCTCGGCGAGCTTGCGCGCTTCGTAATACCGGCCCGCTTCGAGGTAGAGACGCGCCAGCTCGACCTGCTGATCGCGCGTGGCGTTGCCACTCTCGATTGCGGACTCGAGCGATTTGATCCCGGTGTAACTGTCGGCTTGTGCGAACGCGGACGTAGAGCAGATGAGCAGGAGTGAGACTGTGGCTACAGTCTTCAATAGCCTCATGACGATCCTCGAATCTCAGGTGAGGTGAAGGGAAAGAATCAATGAACTGTGCTGACTACCGCTTGCCGCCTAGTGCAAGCGGAATTCCAATAAATGTCAGGGGTGTTTCGCCGCCGGCCTCGGAGCAGGTGGCGCGCTCGGCGGTAACGTCGGCTCGGGCTTCACTGCCGGAGCCGCCGCCGGAGCCGCTGGTGTCGTGGAGGGCGGAGCTGCTGCCGGCGCTACAGACGGCGTGGATGCCGGAGTCGAAGCCGCGGGCGTGACCTGCTCCTCCTTCATCACGCGCGGGCACTGCGCGACGTAGGTCGGCTTCGGCGCTTCCTTCGCGTCGCAGGCGACCAGGTCCGACGTCAGCACGACGCCGACGTGATTGGCGACGCGCCGCTCCCGCTTGTCGCTGGGGGTGTTGACGATGCAGCCCGCCACCCACATGGCCGAGGAGCCGCCGCCGTCCAGATTCATGGCAGCGCACGCTCCCAGCTCATCGGCGATGAACGTCGCGATCTGCGCCAGCGTGAGCCCCGCGGCACCTTTGATGCGTCCGTCGGAGACGATGAGGTACAGCGTCTTGCCGTCCTTCGTGACGGCCACCGCGGTACGTGGATGCGGCGCGCGGGTGAACTTGTCGCTGCCCGGCAGTTGCGCCGCCGACAGCGCCTTGCAATCGCGGACGAGCATCGGCCAGCCGGAGACGGCGAAGTCGAGCTCTTCCGGATCGTCGATGACGTCCGACTGATGGCGGATCTCCGCGGCGCCTTCATCGACGAAGAGCACCGCTTCGCGTCCGGTGTCTTTCGTCCCGTCCCACCGGCCGCAGGGGCCGACGGTCAGGCCGATCGGAAAACGGTTCTCGTCGAAGTAGTCGCCGTTGATGGCCACGAGGGCGTTGTTGCGCTGCGCGTATTGAGAGACGGTCGTCCCTTTGTCCGATTCGCGCGTACCGACGACCTGGACGTTCTCATTGTCGAGGTCGACACGCGTGACGTAGATCGCCCGGCCATCCTTTGAGTAGTCCTGATAGTCGACGCCCGGTGCTACAGGCATCCAGTCGGCCGCGAGGGGGACGGCGAAGAGAAGGAGAGAGAGAAGCAGAATGGCACTCTGTTTCATAGGTAGTTGGGTCGTTGGCCGTTGACAGTTTGGTTGGCAGTTCGCGTGGCGCAGGAGGCACTCCAGCGGTTTGCGCAGTCGCGCCAGCGAGCGTCGACAACAGTTCCGGCCCACTGCCTACCGCCCACTGCCTACTGCCAACTCCACGTACTGCGTGTTCCGGCGCCTCTGCGAATGCCATGCCGCGTGGCATCGATGATGCAGCCCAGCGGCACTCAACCACGGTAGCTTCTGGAAGGCCACGAACATGACAGCTCCTCATGAACCCGTCCGCTTCTCACGTCTCGATCCCGACAAATTCGGCCGCCGTCCCGGCGCCGAACCGAAGCCCGAAAAGGCAACGCGTTACGTCGAAGTCCTGCTCTTCGGCGTCTTCGCCGTCCTGATCGTCCTGGCCGGTATCGCGCTCTACACCTCCTATTCGCCCGACTTTCAGCGGGTGCCCAACCTCGTCGACCAGGGCATGAAGGCCGACCGGATCAACATCCTGCTGATCGGCGTCGGCGGCGACACGCATCCCGGCGGCGGCAAGGACCTGGCCGACGCGATCATGCTCATCAGCCTCAAGCCGTCGACGCGGCAGGTGGCGATGATCTCGATTCCGCGCGACCTCTACCTCCGCGTCGGACGGTTCGGCAAGCACCGCATCAATCTCGCCCACGCCATCGGCAACGAGAGCGGCTATCCGGGCGCCGGTCCGGGCCTCCTCACCGACACGATCGCCGAGACGTTCGGCCAGCCGGTGCACGCGTTCGCCCGCGTCGACTTTGCCGCCTTCAAGGAGATCGTCGACAGCCTCGGCGGCATCGAGGTCAACGTGCCGGTGAAGATGTACGACGAGCTCTTCAAGGATACGTTCGAGGCCGGCCCGCAGATCATGAACGGCGACCGCGCCCTCCGCTACGCCCGCTACCGCTACATCAAGGGACCGCAGGGCGACAACTACGCGCGCGAGCTGCGCCAGCAGCAGGTCGTCGACGCCATCCGGAAAAAAGTGCAGACCCAGGGGGCGGAGGACATCCTCCGCATCGTCGGTACGGCGCGCGCGCTGTCGAAGCACACCGATACGAACCTGACGACGTCGCAGATGATCTCGCTCTACCGCACCTTCAAGACGACCGACCGCAGCCAGATCGTCAGCGTCTCGCTGAAGCCGTACATGCAGTACATCCGCGTCCGCACCCCGGGGGAGGCCGGCTCAGCCGTCCGTCCATGGAACGAGAACTTCGCGCTGCTGCAGACGATTGCCAAAAACCCCTTCGCCACTCCGCAGGCTCCGAACGTCGAAATGGCCAACGACAAGCGGGGGACCGTGCAGCATGCGCAGACACTTCCGGTGAACAACTGAGGCCAATGGCCCGAGGGTTGCTAGCCTCCGACCTCGGCCGTTGCCAGAGACTTACACGTGAAAAATAAAGAAGAGGAACCCACCATGAACGGATCGACGGACGTGCGATCGACGAACGCCGCCCCCTCCGGGGCGATACGCGGCACTACCACCAATCGAACCGACACGCCGCTCCCTCTCGACAAGCCGGTGAGCGACACTGACCGCAACACGGTTCCGCGCAGCCGCGGCGACCGGATGATCAGCGGTATCGATCTGATCGACTTCGGCGTCGGCGGCCTGATGCCGAACCACGTGTACGTCGTCAAAGGCGGCAGTGGTCTCGGCAAGAGCATCGTCGGGATGCAGTTCCTCACGCGCGGGCTCGAGCACCAGGAGCCCGGGATCCTCATCACCGACCAGAAGCCGGAGAACGTGATCGCCCAGGCGAAAGCGATCGGCTTCCCGATCGAGGAAGCGATCCGCCGCAACCAGCTCTCGATCCTCAATCCGTCCGGCCGCTACTTCGAGCTCGTCGAGAGCCCGGCCGACGTCATGGCCATCGTCGAGGAGCTCGGCGACTACGTGAAGCGCATCGGCGCCAAACGGCTCGTCATCGATCCGGTCTACACCCTGATCAATACGTCGTACTCGAGCCACTTCGCCCTCACGCTGACGCAGTCGCTCATCAACGCGCTCGAGGATCTCCCGACGACGACGATCCTCGTCGCCGACGACGAGGACAACGCGGAGCTGAACCCGATCATGCGGACGCTCGAGCAGAATGCGTTCGGTGTCATCGCTCTCTCCCGCGACGCCACGACCAACGGGCGTCTCATGCGCCTGTCGAACCTCCGCTACGCGAACAACGACAATCTCTCCGCCCACTACCGCATCCTCGACGGGCGCGGCCTCATGAACTACCGCAATGAGGACGGCGAGAAAGTCGCGGACGTCACCAAGCCGTGGGAAGAGACGCAGCAGACCAGCCGCTCGGTCGTCATCCTCGGCGCGCAGCCGGAAACGATCCGCCGCGTGCAGGAAGCGCTCGGGTCGTCCTACCAGGTGCACGCCGAGTCCGACCTCAAAGCGGGCGTCGAGCGCGTCCGCCGCGACCGTCCGGGCCTCGTGCTCGTCACGCCGCAGCGCAGCGCCGGAGCCGTCGGCGCGATCTTCGACCTCGCGCAGAGCTCCTCCTCCTCGATCGCCTTCCTCTCCCCTTCGTCCAACCGCCAGTCCGACAAGGTCCTCTACCTCCGTGCCGGCGCCGACGACTTCATCACCGAGCCCTTCAATCCCGCCGAGCTGCGGGCCCGTGTCGATGCCCTGGTCCGCCGCAGCGGACGCCGGCTCAACATCCGCGACAGCGGCCTGGCCTCCATCACCCAGGAGGAGATCGCCGGCCTGATGAACAACGACGACGCCACCCTCCCCAACCGCAACCGCCCGGTCATGACCGCCAGCGGCGACGACGTCACGTTCGAGCCGGACTTCAAGGACCGCCTCCAGCGCAACATCGACACGGTCACAAAGTTCGGCACCCCGTTCGCCCTCTACTGGATGAAGTCCTCCAGCGAGGATCGTGAGCTGAACAGCTCGCTCGCGAAGCTCTGCCGCCAGGAAGACATCATCTGCCACAACCGCAACGGTGAGTTCGTGGCCATCCTGACCGGCACCGACCAGAACGGCGTCCGCGGCTTCGAGAACCGCCTCGAGGAGAAGATGGGCTCGATGATCGACCGCAGCCGGGTCAAGCGTGGCTACCAGCTCTACCGCCCCGGAGAGACGACGTCGTAAGTTTTTACCCGATCGTAATCACGAGCGACGCCCCGGCTACGGCCGGGGCGTTTTGCTTTTCGACCAAAGGTGGGAGCGAACCTGGAGAGCAGTGGAGGACGGACAATCCTGTCCGTCACACGCTGAGTGCGCTATTTGCCGCGTGACGGACAGGATTGTCCGTCCTCCACTTAAAATGCCGCCCCATGCCCCGCCGGCGGTTCCATCGCGCGATCTTTCTTGCTGCAGGGATCTACAACCTCGCCTGGGGTGCCTTCACCATCCTCAGTCCGCAATGGCTCTTCCGGTTCGCGGACATGCCGCTCGGGAACTACCCTGAGATCTTTGCCTGTCTCGGGATGGTCGTCGGGGTTTACGGCATCCTCTACTGGTCCGTCGCGCTCGATCCCGAGCACGGCTGGCTCATCGCCGCCGTCGGTCTGCTCGGCAAGGTCCTCGGGCCCATCGGGCTCGTGCCGCTCATCGCCTCCGGTGCCTGGCCGCTCCGCTCCGCCGTCCTCTGCCTCACGAACGACCTGATCTGGTGGATCCCGTTCGCCCTCTATCTCCGCGATGCCTGGCCGTACTTCCGCCGCTCCCTCAAAGCAGCCCATGCCTGAGCTCACGATCCGCGAAGTCCCCCGCAACGAGCACCACCTCCTCATCCCCCTGCTCCTCCAGGCCGAGCCCTCCGAACGGGCGCTCCGGTGGAGCCTGCGCAACCTCAGCGACACCGCCTACCGGATGGACGAAGACGGCCAGCTCGTCGCCGCCGCCACGATGCGCTGGCGCGACGACCCTTCCGAGCTCGTGGAGCTCGCCGTCGCGCCCGACCGTCACGGTCAGGGGCTCGGCCGCAGGTTCGTCGCATACCTTGCCGATGAAGGGCGCCGTCGAGGAAAACAGAGCCTCATCGTCGGCACCAGCAGCACCAGCGCCGGCAACCTCCTGTTCTACCAGAAGGCCGGCTTCCGCATCGACGCCGTGCGCCACGACTACTTCTGGTACTACGAGCCGCCGCTCTACGAGAACGGCCTGCCCGTACGGGACATGATCGTCTTGCGCATGCATCTGCATTGAACGAAAGCCGCGCGGTCCAGTGCCGCATATAATCCGCCCCCTCGCATGCGCGTGCTCTTCGAAGACGTCCTCTCCTCTCTTGCGGGCCGCGCCCGTTACGCCGACATCCGCTACACCGAGACACACCAGCAGCACGTCAAAGTGCGCAACGGGGAAGTCGACAGCCTCTCCTCCACCGTCGACAAGGCCATCGGCGTCCGCGTGCTGGTCGGCAACGGCTGGGGCTTCGCCGCCTCCAGCGACGTCAGCGAAGCGTCGCTGAAGCGCACCGCCGCGCGTGCCCTCGAGGTCGCGGCGGCGAGCCACATCGCCTCCACGCAGACCATCGTCCTCAGCGACGTCGAGCCGTACGTCACCAAGTGGGCCTCGGACTACGAGATCGATCCCTGGTCCGTCCCGATCGAGAAGAAACTCCACCATCTCTTCAACGCCGTCGAGCCGATGCGCAGCGACGACCGCATCCACCAGGTGGCCGGCGAGATCTCCTGCTACCGGCAGGAGAAGCTCTTCGCCTCGACCGCCGGCAGCTACATCGAGCAGACGACGACGCAGATGGGCGGCGGCATCGAGGCCGTGGCCATCGAAGGGGACGAGTTCCAGCGCCGCGCCTACCCCAATCCCTTCGGCGGCGACTTTCAGGCCGCCGGCTGGGAGTTCATCGAGCGGCTCGACCTGGCCACGAAGGCGCTGACGGTCCGCGACGAAGCGCTGGCCCTGCTCCGCGCGCCGAAAGCGCCGGCCGGCCGCTTCGACCTCATCATCGGCAGCGCGCAACTGGCCCTGCAGGTCCACGAATCGTGCGGCCACCCGACGGAGCTCGATCGGGCCATGGGCCTGGAGATCTCGCTCGCCGGCGGCTCGTTCCTGCAGCCGGACATGCTCGGCCACTTCCGCTACGGTTCCGACATCGTCAACCTCGTCGCCGACGCCACGATCCCCGGCTCCATCGGCTCGTTCGGCTTCGACGACGACGGCGTCCCGGCGCAGCGCTTCCACCTCGTCAAGGACGGCATCTTCACCGGCTACCTCACGGGCCGCGACACCGCGCCGACGATCGGCCGCGCGTCCAACGGCACCGTCCGCGCCGAATCGGCCGCGCGCATCCCGATCATCCGCATGACCAACATCAATCTCGAGCCGGGCGACGTCCCGCTCGACCAACTCATCGCCGACACGAAGCGCGGCATCTACGTCGAAACGAACAAGTCGTGGTCCATCGACGACCTCCGTCTCAACTTCCAGTTCGGCTGCGAAGTGGCCTACGAGATCGAGAACGGCAAGCTCGGACGCCTCCTGCGCAATCCGCTCTACACCGGCACGACACCCGAGTTCTGGCGCTCGTGCGACGCCATCGCCGACCGCGATTCCTGGCAGATGTGGGGTCTGCCGAACTGCGGCAAGGGAGATCCGATGCAGACCATGCGCGTCGCCCACGGCGCTCCCGCCGCACGCTTCCGCAACGTCGAGATGCGCTGATGCGAAACGAACGCGATTCCTACGACATCCTCGACGCCGCCCTCGCGCGCGCACTCCGCCTCGACGGCGTCACCGAGGCGGACGCCGTCTTCATGTCCGCCGACCAGAACATCAGCCGCTTCGCCAACTCGCAGCTCCACCAGAACATGTCGGAGGAGAGCGCCTGGCTGACGCTGCGCGTCGTCGCCGGCGCCTCGATGGGCGTGGCCACGACGACGGTCTTCGACGACGACGAGCTGGCGCGCACCGCCGAGCTGGCGCGCGAATCGGCCCGCCACGCCGGCGAGCTGCCGAAGTTCGCCGGCCTCTATCGCGGCGACGAGCCGGTCCCGCAGCTCGATACCTACGACGAGGCGACGGCACAGCTCTCCCCCGCCACGAAAGCGCAAAGCCTGCGGGAGATGTTCGACCGCGGACGGGAGCGGGGCGTCGAGTTCGCCGGCGTCTACTCGACCGGCGGCGTCTCCGTCGCCGCCGGCAACTCGCACGGCGTCCGCCGCTGGTGCCGCGTCACCTCGGCCGACGCCACCGTCATCGCCATCACGCCGACGAGCTCCGGCTACGCCACCCGCCGGGAGCGCCGCAACGAGCAGCTCGACCTGGCCGCCCTCGGCGACGAAGCGACGCTCAAGGCCACGCTCTGCCTCGAGACGCAGCAGCAGCTCGAGCCCGGCACCTACGACGTCATCCTCGAGCCCCCGGCGCTGTCCGAAGTCTTCGAGTGGCTGAACATGATCGCGCTGACGGGGCAGTCGTTCGAGGACGGCTCCTCCTTCTTCGTCGGCAACCTCGGCAAGCGGGTCCTGGGCGAGAACTTCACGCTCACGGACGACTCCCTCGACGAGGACTTCCTCCCCTTCCCGTTCGACCTCGAAGGGATGCCCCGCCGCCGCTACACGCTCATCGACCAAGGCTCCCCCGTCACTCCCGCCCTCGACAAAGCCTGGGCCGACCGCCTCGGCATGCAGCCCACCGCCTCCACGTGGCATCTCGGCTCCCCCGAGCACGGGGCCGCCTATCACCTGGCCATGGCCGGCGGCACCTCCACCCGCGAGGAGATGCTCCGCTCGACGAAGCTCGGCATCTGGGTCACCCGCTTCAACTACGTAAACGGGTTGCTCGAACCGAAGACCGCCCTCATGACCGGCACCACCCGCGACGGCACCTTCCTCGTCCGGGACGGCGAAGTCGTCGCCCGCCTGCCCAACCTCCGCTGGACCCAGTCCATGGTCGAAGCCTTCGCGAACATCGAATCCCTCTCCGCCGAACGCCACAACATCGGCATGTGGTTCAACGCCTTCGGCGGCACCCGAGCCCCGGTCGCCAAGTTCAGGGGCTGGAAGTTTGGGAGTTAGCCGAATCCTGAGGAGCGCAGCGACGAAGGATCAATGGCGCCACAGCGACGGCCAATCGTTCTTGGCACGCTCGTCGCTGCGGCGCCATTGACCCTTCGCTCCGCTCAGGGGTAACTGAAGACAATGACGCAGTACATCTTCCGCAGAATCCTGCAGATGGTTCCGATCACCCTCGGAATCCTGACGCTGATCTTCTCGCTGATCCATTTCATCCCCGGCGATCCGGCGGTGCAGATTGCCGGTGAAGGGGCGCGGCCGGAGGACGTGCAGAACGTCCGCGAGGCCCTCGGCCTCGATCAGCCGCTCTGGAAGCAGTACGTCAGCTATCTGACGAACCTCCTTCAGGGCGATCTCGGCCGCTCGTTCCGAACGAACGAGAGCGTCACCAAGGAGATCGTCGCCCGCTACCCCGCCACCATGCAGCTCGCCTTCGCGGCGATGCTCGTGGCCATCGCCGTGGCCTTGCCACTCGGCGTCGTCTCCGCCATCTATCGAAACTCCTGGATCGACAACCTGGCCCGCTTCTTCGCGCTCGTGGGCGTCTCGATGCCCAGCTTCGCCCTCGCACCGCTGCTGATCATCGCCTTCGCCCTGAATCGAGAATGGTTCCCGGTCTCCGGGCGCGAGGCCGGCTTCAAGTCGATCGTCCTGCCGGCCCTGACGATGGGGCTGGCCCTGGCGGCGATCCTCACGCGCATGGTCCGCGTCAGCCTGGCCGAGGAGCTGAATCAGCTCTACTTCAAGACGGCCATAGCGAAGGGTGTGTCGAAGATGGGCGCCATCTTCAAGCACGCCATGAAGAACGCGATGATCCCGGTCATCACGATCCTGGCGCTGCAGTTCGGCTCACTCCTCACCGGCGCCATCATCACCGAACAGATCTTCTCCTGGCCGGGACTCGGCCGCCTCCTCGTGCAGTCGATCAACACCCGCGACTACCCGCAGGTCCAGGCGTCCATCCTCGTGATCGCCGTGACATACATGCTAGTCAACTTCATCAGCGACCTGCTGTACGCGGTCGTCGATCCGAGGATCAAGCTGGAGTGAAGAACTTCAAACGCCTCCTCCGCAACTTCGCCTTCACCGCCGGGTTGATCCTGACGGTGGTGCTGATTCTCTGTGCGCTGGCGGCGCCGCTGCTCGCGCCGCACGATCCGATCTCGCAGGAAACGTCGCGGCGGCTGGAGACGCCCTCGAAGGAGCATCCGCTCGGCCTCGACGACCTCGGGCGTGACGTGCTGTCGCGCATCATCTGGGGCGCCCGCGTCTCGCTGCGCGTCGGCTTCAGCGTCGTCCTCATCACGTCCCTGGTCGGCGTGACGCTCGGCGCCATCAGCGGCTACTTCGGCGGCTGGGTCGACCTGGCCATCATGCGCGTCTGCGACATCCTCCTGGCCTTCCCCGGCATCCTCCTGGCCATCGCCATGGTGGCGGTGCTGGGCCCGAGTCTGAACAACGTGGTGATCGCGCTGGCGATCATCGGCTGGGTGAGCTACGCCCGCCTCGTCCGCGGCCAGGTGCTCAAAGTGCGCGAGATGGAGTTCGTGACCGCCGCCAAAGCCCTCGGCGCCCGCTCCCCCCGCGTCATCCTCCGCCACGTCCTGCCGAACGTCATCAACCCCGTCATCGTCATGGCCACCCTCGGCCTGGCCGGCGCCATCCTCGCCGAAGCCTCACTCTCGTTCCTCGGCCTCGGCGTGCAGCCGCCTACGCCCTCCTGGGGGGCCATGCTCACCGCCGGCCGCCGCTATCTCGGCCTGGCCAACCATCTGGCCATCTTCCCCGGCGCCGCCATCATGCTCGCGGTCATGGGCCTGAACTTCCTCGGCGATGGTCTGATCGACGCGCTCGATCCCAAGTACCGCAAAGAGATGTGATCTCGGAGTGCGGTGGCGAAAGCCACCGCTCTGGTACACGGATAGAAGAGCGGTGGCTTTCGGAGGGTGTCTCAAAACGGAGCGCACACACTCTGGTGGCCTGATTAGAAACCGGCGCCTGCGGGCGCCGACAGACAAGAGTGTCTGTCCCACATTGAATGCCAGCGTGCCCGCGGGTGCCCGATATTCGGCGGAATCTGAATGTGGGACAGACACTCCTGTCTGTCCGCGCCCGCAGGCGCCGGTTCATCGACGGCAGAACCAAGGGAGTAGATCG
>DASWMP010000259.1:0-8355 GCA_036399695.1 Thermoanaerobaculia bacterium
TCGAGATCTCGGAGGCGATCGTGCCGATGGTTCCGGAGGGTACGGAGTAGACGGACGCCTGCTTCGTGGCGCCGCGGTACCAGAGCTCATACATCCGTTCGCTGAACTCGACGGCGCCGCCGCCGGAGCCGAGCATCACGCCGATCGTGCGGCGGGTCTCGAGATCCACGGCGCGCGGGTCGAGGCAGGCGTCGCGCAGCGCTTCGTCGGCCGCGGCGATGACCATCGGAACGACGCGCGAGACATGCTTCATGTTCTGCGGGTCGACCCAGAGCGACGGATCGAAGTCGACTTCACCGGCGATGCGGCAGGGGAGCGAGTCGGCGTCGAAACGGGTGATGCGGCGGACGCCGCTCCGCCCGGCGGCGAGCGAGGCAAAGTACGCCTCGCGGCCGACTCCATTGGGACTGAGTGCGCCGATGCCGGTGATGACGATTCGCGCTACCATCGGCTCCCGAGGTACCTGACTATGAAATTACGGATCGCCATGTGCGTCCTTCTTCTTTCCTTCGTTGGTGCAGCGTTTGGACAGCAGCCGGCGAAAACCGCCGATGATGCAGCCCGGCGTGCAATCGACATGCTTGCCGGACCGGCGTGGGAGAAAGCCCGCTACCTCGCCTTCACGTTCGACGTGGAGCGTGAAGGGAAGATTGTCGCATCGTTCCCGCAGCGTTACGACCGTTGGACGGGCGATTACCGGGTGTCGGGGAAGGTGAAAGAGGACGACGTGGTAGTCGTGATGAATGTCAACACGAAGAAAGGGCGGGCCTGGAAGAACGGAACGGAAGTTTCGGATCCGGCCGAGCTGCTGACGTTCGGCCATCGCCGCTTCATCAACGATACGTATTGGCTGCTCATGCCGCTCAAGTCGATGGACCCTGGCGTTCATCGCGAGCTGGCCGAGAGCACGACCGGCGCCTGCGGCCAATCGTACGATGTGGTGCGTCTCTCGTTCGACCAGGGCGTTGGCCTGACGCCGGCGGACGTCTATTGGATGTGGGTGAACCGCGACACGGGTCTCGTCGACGAGTGGCACATGAAGCTGCAGGGCTCGAAGCCGGAGGACCAGCCATCGACGGTCCTATTCCACGACTACCGCCGCATCGGAGGGCTGCTGCTCTCGACACGGCGGGAGATCAAAGGGCGGAATCAGTTCATTCTGCTGAATGACGTGACGGTGAGCGAGACCGTGCCGAACGGAGCGTTTGGGCTGTAGGGATCGGGGCCCGGGGCTCGGGGCCCGGTGGGTGTCAGACCCGGGGTTCTGGGGCCGTGTTGTTCTTTGCGCCGCGCGCGAGACCGAAGGTGTGACCCCAGCCCGGGGTCCCGCCGTAGCGCCGTAGGGGGCGCGCGGAAAACGTTCACGGCGAGCGTTTGGGCTCGGAGGGGTCAGACCTTCGTTCCGTCCTCAACAAAAAACAGAAGGTCTGACCCCGGAGTGGAACGAAAGGTCTTCTGCCAATCGACAACGAAAGGTCTGACCCCAAGGCGGAACGAAAGGTCTGACCCCAAGCGGAGCGGCCCCCAGAGTGGAACAAAGGTCTGACCCCGACTCGCCGCCGACCCGCCGGCGTAAACGAAGCTCTGACCCCGAATGGACGGTGCCCCTGAGCGGGAGGCGGAAGCTGCCGCTTCCGCTATAAGAAAGCGGCAGCTGATGAAGCATCGCTGCCGCAGTCCAAACTCCGCGTTGCTGACTGTCGATGCGGACCGTTCCCCCGAACCGAGGGTCTGACCCCCAACCGGGCCCCGGGCCCAGGGCCCAGGGCCCAGGGCCCACGAATGCGCCCTGCGGGCGCATTCGTGCTATTTTTCCTTCCGGTCCCTCTCATGGTCCTCCTCACAATCCGGCTGTTCGGCGACTTTGCGGCTACCGATCATCGTGGCGATGCGCTTTCTGTCGGCAACCGGCGGACGCAGGCGCTCATCGTTTATCTGGCGCTGAAGATTACCGGGAGGACGTCGTTCCAGGAGATCGCGGAGCTGATCTTCGGGGATGAGACAGCGCAGGCGAGTGCGCGTGCGCTCGTCAACGATCTTCGCTACGCGCTGCGTTTCATGGGCTCCGAAATCCTGTACGAGGATGGCGACGCGATCCGCTTCAACCGTGAGGTCGTGGACGTCGACGCCGCCCGCTTCGCCGATCTCGTCGCCGGTCCTTCGATCAACACCATCCGCCGCGCGACGGACATCTATCGCGGGAACCTGCTCGAGCAGTTCCAGAGCGGGATCCCCTCGTTCGACCAGTGGCTCGCGGAGAAGCGGCTCAACTACTGGCGCGGGGCCGTGGCCATCTTCGGGCGTCTCCTGGCGGCGCAGATCCAGGCCGGCTGGTGGGAAGAAGCGGTGGAGACGGCGAGCCGGCTGCTGTCGCTCGATCCGTCGCAGGAAGTCGTCCATCGCACGCTCATGCGCCTCCAGCTCGAGCAGGGGCGGCCCGACTCCGCGCTGCGGCGCTACCAGGAATGCGCCGACATCCTCCGCCGCGAGCATGGACGCGAGCCCGGTCCCGAGACCCAGCGGCTGCACGAAGAAATCCAGACCGCGCTCGCATGCACCCCGGCGCCGCGCGAGATGCTGCGCAATCCGCTCGACAAGCCGGTGCTGATTCTCGTCGTGGAGGACGATCTCGTCTCCGCGGCTCTCGTCGAGAGCTACCTCGGGGAAGCAGGCTACGAGGCGATCGTCGTCAACGACGGCGCCGAAGCACTGCTGGAGCTCGGGAAGCGCAAGTTCGAACTGCTCCTCCTCGACATCAACGTGCCGACGCTGAACGGCCTGAAGCTGTTCGAGATCATGATCCAGAAGGGCATCGAAACGCCGGCGCTGTTCGTGACCGGCATCCCCGGTGCCGACGTCGAAGCGCAGAGCCTCGAGCTCGGCGCGGCGGGCTTCCTTCGCAAGCCGATCCGCAGGGAGGTCCTGCTGCCGCGCATCCGGCGCATCCTCCAGCGCACGCACCGCGGCGACAACACGGCGCGGCGGATGAATGAGTGACCGGGTTCGGCGCCTCGAGACCGTTGAAATCCCGCTGATCCGCGTCGCCGGGTCGATCCTGCTTTCGTTCGCCGTCCTGCTGCACCAGCGCTTTCTGCTCGACGAGCGGTCATTCGTGCCGTGGCTGTTCGTCACGGCGCTGCTGGCGTTCTACGCCGCCGCGGCCTGGGGGCTGGTCACGGTCTTCTACGACCGCGTCAACCTGACGAAAGCGCTCTTCGCCGGCGACCTGGTGATCTGGACCGTGGCCATCTACGCGACGGGCGCCGAATCGAGCTGGCTGTTCTTCATCCTGTTGATGCGTGTGGCCGATCAGGTGCGGACGACGTTCCGCCGCTGTCTCTGGTTCGCCGGGTTTGCCACGGCCTGTTACGCGGGCCTCCTGCTGTGGGTGCAGGTAGTCGACGGACGTCCGGTCGCCACCGCCGAAGCGGTGGTCAAGACGTTGACGATCCTCTGCGCCGGGATCTACATCTCGCTGGCCGCCCGTTCGACGGAAGCGCAGCGGGAGCGCCTGACGGTGGCGATCCGCACCGCGCGCGAAGCGAGCCGCCGCGCGGAAGAAGCGAGCGCCGCGAAGAGCGAGTTCCTCGCGAACATGTCGCACGAGATGCGCACGCCCCTCCACGGCGTCCTCGGCATGCTCCAACTGGCGATTGACGAGGAGACACGGTCGACGAACGTGCGCCGGCTCGAGCTGGCCCGCCGCTCCGCCGAATCGCTGCTCGCGACGGTCGACGAGATCCTCGACCTGGCCAAGATCGAAGCGCGCAAGGTGGAGCTCGAGCCGCTCTACTTCTCGATCCGCGAGCTGCTGACCGAGACGATGAAGTCGGTAGCGGTGCCGGCGGCAGCGAAAGCTCTGACCCTGGCGTACTACGTGGAACCGGAGGTGCGCAGCACGGTGTGGGGCGATCCGGTGCGGCTGCGGCAGGTCATCGTGAATCTCGTCGGCAACGCCATCAAGTTCACGCCGGCCGGCGGCGAGATCGCGGTGCAGGTCATGCGTGCGGATCGCGAGCACCTGCGCTTCGAGGTGCGCGACAGCGGCATCGGGATCGAGGAGGCGTGGCGCGAGCGGATCTTTCAGCCGTTCACGCAGGGGGACAACTCCCACGGCCGCCGCTACGGCGGCACAGGTCTCGGCCTGGCGATCGTCTCCCGCCTCGTCGGCGCGATGGGGGGCCGCATCGAGCTGACGAGCGTGCCGTCGAAGGGCTCGACGTTCATCTTCGACGTGGCCATGCCGGGCGATCCGGCCGGCACGATCCCGCCGCGGCCTTCGTGGGAGGTGAATCTCGCCGGACGCTCGGTGCTCGTCGTGGAGCCGAACGAAACGTCGCGCCACTTCCTCGCCGAGATGTTGCGCCATCGCGGCCTCGTCGTCAGCTCGTGTGCCACGGCGGACGACGTGCCCGAAGGGGACTACGACTGCGCGGTCACGGCGGACCCGCGAGTGCTCGTGGAGCCGAAGGTGATCGTGAACTCGCCGATCGATCACGTCGCCGACGAACTGGTGCGGGTAATGCGGCCGGTGGGGGAGCGCGAGTTGCTCGAAAGCGTCGCCGTCGTCCTCGGGCTGCTCCCGCGGCGCGTGGAGTACACGTTGCGGCGGCAGCAGCCGGCGGAAGGCGCGATCAGCGTGCTGGTCGTCGAGGACAATCCGGTGAGCCAGGAGTTCGCTGCCGAGGCGCTGCGCCGCATGGGGCATCGGGCGATGATCGTGGCCGACGGCGACGAAGCGCTCTCGGTCATGACGGCGAACCGCTTCGACCTGGTGCTGATGGACGTGCAGATGCCGGGGATCGACGGCCTCGAAGCGACGCGCACCTATCGCGGGAACGGCGGCAGGACGCCGATCGTCGGCCTGACGGCGAACACGCGCCGCGAGGATCGCGACGCCTGTCTCGAAGCGGGGATGAACGCGGTGCTGACGAAGCCGCTCGACGCGCGGCAGCTCGCCTCCATCATCCGGCAGGTGACGGGCGTGGAGTCGATCGTCGAAGCGGTCGGCGGGAACATGTCGCTGCTGGCGAAGGTGAGCGACGCGTTCGCGAAGCAGACGCCGCCGCTGCTGGCCACGATGCGCCAGGCGATGACGACTCGCGACGGCGAGTCGCTCTACCAGAGCGCGCACAAGCTGAAGGGCTCGATCAGCAACTTCGCCGAGGAAACGGCGGCGGGGCTGGCGCAGGAGATGGAGTCGGCGGCGCGCATCGCCGATTTCGAGAAAGCAGCAGCGCTGATGCCGCGGCTGGAGGCAGCGGTCGGCGACCTGGAGAGGCGGATGGAGGCGGCGCTGGGGTGAATGTGGGACAGACACTCTTGTCTGTCCCACATTCACCTTCTGTCGAAGGTCGCCACCGCAGCTATTGGGTCCCTTGGGCTAACGGCGAATGTTGAATGTTCAATGTTGAATGGTGAATGGTGAATGGTGAATGGTGAATGAACCGGGCCCGGGGGCGGGTCGTTTTCCGGGTGTGAACTTCGCTCGGCGGATCTCGTAATTCAACATTGAACATTCACGATTGACCATTCAACATTCGCCTTTGCCTTCTCGCGCCGCCACTAGAATGGCCTCCTCCTGATGAAACGCCGGCTGGCCGTCACCCTCTTTTCGCTCGCCCTCTTCGCTCTCACGAGCTGGGCCATTGCTACGCGTGTGATCGCGCAGCATCGGGCCGGGTGGACCGGGATGATGTACTACAACGGCAATCTGCCGAAGGAGGCGGAGGCGATGCGGGCCATCATTCCGCCGAACGGCTCCGTGACGAGCGTCCTCCCTGGCACGCCGGCATGGCAGGCGGGAATCACGAGACCCGATCTCGTCCTCAGCGTGAATGGGATTCCGATCCAGCAGATGGAGCGGATTCAACAGCTTGCGGAGCGGGTCCGTACCGGCGACGTCGTCACCTACCAGATCAAGCACCGGGGCAAGGTGCGCGAGGTTCGGCTGCAGACGGTGTCGCCGCTCTCGCTGACCGCGGTCGTGGTGGGGATGCTCTTCACGATCGCGGTGGCCATCACCTATCTGGCGATCAGCATCCTCGTGCTATGGGCGCGGCCGCGCCAGCGCGCGGCGTGGGTGTTCTTCTGGCTCTCGACGATCGGCTCGCTGTCGTTCGCCCTTTCGGTGCTCCTCGATTTCGACGTCATGACGCACGCCGGGATCGAGCCGGCCATGAGCCGGATGGAGACGATCGGCCTCTACATCGGCATCGCCTGCGTGAGCCTGTTCGTCACGACGCTGATCTTTCACCTGGCGCTGGTTTTTCCGAAGAGCCTGCCGGTCGTGCAGCGGCATCCGATGATCATCCGCTGGCTTTACTGCCTGGCGCTGATGCCGATCGTGCTGCCGCCGCTCATCTTTACCACGATGGCCACGGCGAAGATGTGGAGGATTCCGGTGGCCATCGCCGCGGTCCTCGTGGCGATTGTCCTCGCGGTGCGCTGGTTCCGGGTACGTGCCCGCGAGGGAACGCGGAACGCGGTCCTCGATCACCCCTGGGCCACGCTCGCACCGCTCATCGTGACGATGATCTCGTTCCTGACGATCCTGCGCGCGACCGCGCCGCGCCCGGTGCTGTTCTTCATCGCGATGCTGGTCGGAGGCATCTGGGTTGCGGGCATCATCGGTGTGGCCGCCGTTTATTCGCTGCTGACGCTTTACGCGCTCTATCGCGGCTACGTCACCAGCAGCCGCGAGGAGAAGCGCCAGGTGCGCTGGCCGCTCTGGGGCACGGCCACGGCCATCGGCTCGAGCCTCGCGATCACGATCCTGCTCGTCGGCCTCACAGCCATGCACGAGGCGCCGGAGCCTTTGCTCATGGCTGTGCTGTCGTCCGCGGCCAGGGTGGCGTTCATCCTGATCCCGCTGTCGTTCGCCTTCGCCATCCTCAAGTACCGGCTGATGGACATCGACGTGATCCTGAAGAAGACGGTCGTCTATTCGTTCGTCACCGGGATCATCGTCGGTGCGTTCTTCGCGCTCGTGGCGGGGCTCGGCACGTTCATGACGGCGTGGCTGAAAGTTCAGAGCCAGACCGTGACCGTCATCTTCACGCTGCTGCTGGCCGGGCTGTTCGTGCCGGTGCGCAACCGCGTGCAGCGCTTCGTCGACCGCCGCTTCTTCCGCCGCAAGTTCGATTTGTCCGAGGCGGAGAAACTGATTCACGACGAGGTGATGACGGCGACGGAGCTGCAGCCGCTGCTGCGGCGCGTCGTCGAGTGGATCCAGCATGCGCTGCAGGTGCGCTCGGTCGTCATCCTCGTGCCGCGCACCGACAGCGAGGACGTGCTCGAAGCGGTGGCGACGATCGGCGTGCCCGACGAACTGGTGCGGATGCTGAGCATCGAACGCGATACCGTCGGCCGCGCCGAAGGGGTGGTACCGATCGGCAATCTCCGGCTGCAGCAGGACGACTGGACGCGCATCCGCCGCATTCATGGTGAGCTGGCCGTCCCGATGCTGCTGCGGGGCCGGCTCGAAGGGCTGATGCTCGTCGGCTCGCGTCTCTCCGGCACGTTCGAGGAGGAAGACCGCGAGTTCCTCGCCTCCGTGACCCGCGAGCTGGCCCTTGGGATCGACAATCTCACGGTCAGCGACGAAGCACGTGATTTCGAACAGGCGCTCCAGGTGCAGCGTGCGTTGCTGCCGCGCTCGATGCCCCGCATTGGCGGCGTAGACATCGAGGCGACGTGGAAGCCGGCGCGGATCGTCGGCGGGGATTACTTCGACGTCTTCACCGTCGGCCCGTCGACGCTGGCGCTGTGCATCGGCGACGTCGCGGGCAAAGGGATGCCAGCCGCGCTGCTGATGGCCAGCCTGCAGGCCGCCGTGAAGGCGAGCGCGACTCGCGACGCGGCGCCGAGCGACGTCTGCTCCCGCATCTCCGGCATCGTCACCAGCACGCTGCAGGGCGGACGGTTCGTGACGTTCTTCTACGCGCTGCTCGACACGCACAACATGCGCCTGCGCTACACGAACGCGGGCCACAACCCGCCGCTGCTGATCCGCGCGAGCGGGGAGGTGGTGCACCTCGCCGCCGGTGGGCCGGTCTTCGCCCGGTTGATGCAGGGCTCACCGTACCTGACGTCGGAAGAGGTGCTGGCGAGCGGCGACACGCTGGTGTTGTTTACCGACGGCGTCACGGAAGCGCGCAGTCCCGAGGAAGAGGAGTTCGGCGAGCAGCGGCTGATCGAGGTGGTGCGGAACGCCCAGCCGGGGGCCGCGCACGTGGTGCGCGACCTCGTGGAGCAGGTGCGCCAGTTCTCGCACGGCGTGGCCCACGATGACGTGACGATCGTGGTTGTGAGGGTGTAGGACGCGAAACGATCTCGGAGTGCGGTGGCGAACGG